>CP054838.1:0-300000 GCA_028768545.1 Desulfobacter sp. | reverse complement strand
ACCCCTCGTCTGATAAAACCTACTACACTCAAAAAATTACAGAAAAAAGAATTTAAAAAAATGACAGCCCCCCCCACCGGAATCAGCAACTGAAACCCCGAAAACTGAATAAATATCCATTAAAGGACAACCCCAAAAGGACTGGAAAATAAATTTCCAGCCCTTTTTGCGTTTACGATCTATGCCACGGGTTTGTTTTTCATCCTTTCCGGCATCGGCCATCATCTTGAGCTTGGTTTAGGTGTAGGCAGGTTCACCCATTGAAAATAATTTGCATTCTTCCTTTCTTTAATATACAGGCTTGATTAGAAATATTGGATACTATTCTTATCAACAGTGGCAGATAAAAATGAAATTGGATTATGAATCACAGTACACTCAGATATTACAACGAGAACGCAGAACAAACAGCAGCCAGGTATGAGACTGCAGATGTTTCAGACCTGCATATACTCTTAAAAAATTCCTTTAAACCATCGGCGAATTTATTGGAGCTTGGATGCGGATCCGGGCGGGACGCCTCTTTTATGATGAGCCAGGGGTTTAAGGTTATTGGTATTGATGGTTCTAATGCCATGGTGAAATCCGCCTTGATCCATCATCCTGAATTATCCGGCTGCCTTCATACCATTGAGATCCCAAAAGGGTTGTCAGCCAAATTGGGCCCCTTTGAAGGGGTTTTTTCCATTGCAACACTCATGCACCTTTCCCGTCCGGACATTGAAAAAACAATGGTAGCGATCAGATCGCTGTTGATTTCAAAAGGACTATTCTTCTTTTCAGTCCCCATTCAAAGGGACGATACCCAAAAAAATGAATTTAACGGCAAAGGACGCAGGTTTACCGCTCTGACACAGGATGACTGGCTGAATCTATGCAAAAGATATGGATTTAAAACCATCCAATCCAGCATCACTAAGGACGGCTTGGGAAGGGACAGCATTTTCTGGATGAACTGCCTGATGGAAAAATCAGAATAGGTCTTATGACACCATCCCTAAAAGTATACCCCGGCTTTGACAGCCGTCTTCTGGCTGCGGCAGAAAAAAAACTATCCGGGCACGGATTCGGGCTTTCCGGCCAGACCTTAAGGGGATGTTTTTTTACGGATAAAGCGAAAGGTACGGCTGTGCTGCTCGACCACCTGATCTGCGATTCTTGCTTCCCCTACGATTACACGGAATATACCAAAGAGCAAAATTTATTGATGCATGAATACGGCAGGGTATTCCGCTTTATGGTGGATAACACCCAAGAACTTGATGAAGCAGCCAGGTTATTTGACCAATTCCTTTCCGGTCACTTTGATGAAGACAACATATATACAAGCGGCGGCAACAGGGCGCTTCAAGAAGTTGATCCCACAATGCCGGAAGCCTGCTTTGAGCAGACATTCATTGATTGTTTCGGCCGTGAAAGACTGGACCGGGTGCAAAGGGAATATCCTGTTATTGATATCAACGGCCAGACAAGGTGGGTGGATTATTATATCCGCAGAAATGATTTTGACATTGCCATAGAAAAAAACGGAGAACTCTACCATCACCCTTTGCTTACCGGTGCCGCAAAATATAAAAACCAGCTGATCAAGCAGAACTCTCTTGCGGCATACGGAGCAAAAGTCTTTCGATGGTCCCTCCAGGGGATGAAATTCACGGACAATTTTTCCGAAGAGATGAAGCTGTTTTTCGGGAGCCCGGACAATTTTTTACTGACCCAGAAAGTATCTGTCACAAGATCCTTCAAACTCTTTGAGCACCAGGAAAATGTCCTTGAAGGCCTTAAAACAGAAAGAAAAAAAGGACACACCTCTTTTTTAGTGGTTCTGCCCACAGGAATAGGTAAAACAGAAATACTCATCGCAGATCATTCCAATGAATTCAAAAAAGGACAGGCTGACAGGACATTGGTGATGGTGCCGTCAAGGCAACTGAAAATCGATCATATTGCTAAACTTACACTGCGGTTAAAAGACTATGATCTCTCGGACAGAATCAAGGTGGGAGAGGATATCAGTTCACATGCCGTCATCGTACAGACCTATTCCTGGCTGAGCCGACATTACCCAAAAATCCCCTTTGATTTCTTTGACTACATCGCCATAGACGAGGCGCACCATGCAGTGGCCCCCACAGTTCAAAAGGTAATCCAGCATTTCAGGCCCAATACCCTGATCGGATTTACCGCCACGGATAAGCGTCTTGACGACAAAAAACTGGAAACAATCTTTGGAAAATATGAAACAGATTTAAGCCTGGACCAAGCCATCAAAACGGGACTGCTCGCACCGATCAAGGCATTCCGGATCAAAAGCAATATTGATCTGAGCCAGGTTCGGTTTAATGGTAAGGATTACATGGCCACAGATCTGCAAAGAAAAGTGATTGCGCCGTCAAGGGATCAGCTTATCGTTGATGTTCTCTTAAAATATTTTGTAAATCCCGACTCAAGCCTCCCATTCAAACAAGGCGTTATTTTCTGTGTCTCTGTCAAACATGCAGTCACCATCAGTAGTGTCCGGTTAGGTTGTTGCATATAAAAAGCATCTAAAATCATTGAAAAAACAGTCTGTTTTGTGTTGACAAATGTGCGTAAAAATTTTTGTGCGCCTTGAAAATTTAACTCAAGGAGCTCAAATGACGCACATCTCAGTCCCTAAAAAACAACTACGGTCCCTGAACTTTGACAATTTCAGGTGCCCTCTGATAAAGTCACTTTCAAAAGCACCGGAATTACAATCTCGAGGAGACCGCCCTTTAAAAATGACATTCGAAGACCAGATAAATGCTTTGGTTTATTTCCATCTTCAGGAGCACAAGTCTGCCCGACATTTAATTCAGGATCTCAAGGAGAATGTTTTTGCTAAAGAAAATATTGCGCCAGACGGTGGTATCAGCCGTAGTAGTTTCTGTGAAGCCATCAATCACAGGGGACTCGAACAACTGCAATTTATCTTTGAGGATCTTTATAAACAGGCTCTTGAGTGTCATCCGGGTGAACACGCCGAGTTAGGAGAGTTGGTTTCCATTGACGGTAGTCTCATAAATGCAGTCCTTTCAATGCACTGGGCGAACTACAGAAAAGGAAGTAAAAAAGCCAAAGTACATTGCGGATTTGACATTAATCACGGAATCCCAAACAAAATCTTTTTGACTGAAGGCAACGGCGCTGAACGCACTTTTGTTCCCAAAATACTTTCCAAGGGGCAAACAGGTGTTATGGATCGTGGATATCAATCCCATAAAGAATTTGACCTGCTTCAGGAGCAAGGCAAACATTTTGTCTGCCGTATAAAAACCAGGACAACAAGAACAATTATTGATAACCACGAGACCCCTTCCGACAGCTACATTTTTTATGATGCACTGGTTAAACTTGGTACTCCGAATCAAAACCAGACGAAAAGGCCTGTTCGGGTTGTTGGCTATAAAATTGCTGGCGTCAAATACTATGTGGCAACTGACAGGCATGATTTAACAGCGGAACAAATAGCAACAATTTATAAACTCCGGTGGACCATTGAGGATTTTTTCAAATGGTGGAAAGAACATCTGAAGGTATATCATCTCATTGCCCGCAGTGAATACGGCCTTATGGTTCAGATTCTTGGCGGCCTTATCACTTACCTGTTACTGGCAATCCATTGCCAAAAACAGTTTAATGAAAAGGTCACGATCAAAAGAGTTCGGCAGCTGCGAACCGCCATTCTAAATGACCTGTTTGGCTGCGAGGAGCAGGGCTCTCATAGTGGTTCTGTTGCAAAAAATATTTCCAGGACAAAGAGATCGTTCAGGCGTAAAATTTACGCAGCATAAGAAAACAGATTTTCGACGAATTCTTTCTGCTTTAAAATTTCTCCCTTCCTGATATTTTTAACTTGTCCTTTTCTGATCATGTTCATAATTTCATAGCCTTTTAGCGTCCGCCAGGCAGAATGAAATGTCTTGAACCCCATACCAGCTCTGACAAGCTTTTTGATAAACCGGTGGTCTTGCTCAATAATATTGTTCAGATATTTATTCTGTCTTAGGATACAGTCCTTATTCAGAAGCTTTTTTTCTTTCAAAGCCTTTACAGCCGGAGGATATGCAGGATTTCCGTCAACACTCAGAACCCGAGGTCTGGAGCTATTGGAAGCTCGCAGCATCTTTTTAAAAAATCGTTTGGCAGATTCCATATTACGTCTGCTGCGAAGAAGAAAATCGATGGTATTTCCACGGGAATCGACCGCTCGGTAAAGATACTTCATTTTCCCCCGCACCTTGATATATGTTTCATCAATACGGTAAGAATCATTTGATTGCCGCAGATACTTCCTGCTTCGCTTTTCCATTTCAGGAGCATAGCGCTGAACCCATCGGTAAATGGTACTGTGATCCACAGACAAGCCCCGTTCTTGCATCATCTCTTCCAGATTCCTGTAACTCAGTTGATATCTCAGATACCAGCGAACATTCAACAGGATGATTTCTTTTTCATAATGACGCCACTTGAAAGGGTTTTCATTTTTCATACTATCTCTCTGCAAACAAATTAGTGCCAAAACGGACTTGTATCAGACATTAATAATTTTTTGCAACAGAACCCGTCCATGTCAATGGTGAACAGGCTTTTGAAGATGGAGTCCCTGATCAGGTTGAGATCGTCAACATAAAAATCCGCCCGGCCGACCACCACCTGGCCCAGGGCAGATATCCCGGAATCAGCCACCACCGGGACAAGGTCAACCTTGAAGTCCGAGGCTTGGTAATATCCGCGCTGCCATACGACATTCCGGTTTTCAAGGGAGGATAGTCCCTGCCAGTCTTTTATTTTTTCTTTTTTAAATATCGCATAGACCCGGCCTTCATACATGGGATATTTCCCAAGGGCTATGCCCGGAAAATTTTTGATTTGGTCTATACAGGTATAAATGTCTGCCAAATTATTCTCGACCATGTAGATCCCGCGTTTGGCATTGGTGTACTTGTGGGCGACCTGGATATTATGGGGGGTGAAAACAGCCTTTAATATATCATGGTAAAGACCGGATCCGTCTTTGTTTGTAAAGTCGTTCCAGGCCGGGCTGACGGATATGACCTTTTTTACGGACTCGGCAAAGCAAAAAGGGGAAAAGGTAAAACCAAAAATGATCCAGCAGCAAATTGTTGGGAATAATTTATGGCGGAGTTTGAAAAACATGGGATGAATAAACCATATTTTTCCTTTTTGAAAGTTTGCGTTTTTTGTTACGGTCTGATTTCTTGTTTTTTGGGGAGGAAAAAGTGTATATTCAAAGAGCCTTAATTTTAAGAATTTAAGATGGAAGCGTAGAATATGGATATTTGGCTTTTTCTCATGGAATTGGTTTTACTGCTGGGAGCTGCCTTTATATTCGGCAGCCTGGCCTTAAAATTCAAGCAAAGTCCGATTCTGGGGTATATCTTTGCCGGTGTGGCAGCAGGGCCTTTTATCGGGAATGCCGACATGGTGGGCCAAATGGCTGAGCTGGGTGTCTCTTTGCTCCTGTTTTCCATTGGCCTGGAGTTCTCCTTTGGCCAGGTTCGGCGCATGGGGAAAACCGCCTTTGGCGGTGGTGCCATGCAGGTGGGGCTTACCCTGATCCTGGGTGCTGTTGTCATGTCTTTTTTTTTCAATATTCAAACCGCCCTGGCCATGGGGGCGGTTTTGACCCTAAGCTCGACTACCATTGTGCTCCGGGTGCTGGTGGCTCGGGCGCAAATGGAATCCATCCAGGGCAGGACCAGTTTAGGTATTCTTTTGTTCCAGGATATGGCCATTGTGCCCCTGGTATTGATGATCGGTTTTTTAGCTTCCCCCGGCACAGGGGATGGCATGGTCATACATATGGTTACGCTTCTGGCTTCCGTGGCAGGACTGGCCCTGGCATTGTATCTTGTTCTCTATCATCTGGTCCCGCGGCTCTTATCCTCGGCCCATTTGTTTGCAGACAGGGAACTGACCGTGCTTTTGGCTGTGTCCACAGGTCTGGGCGCGACCTGGGCTGCGCATAAAGTGGGCATTTCCCCTGCGCTCGGGGCGTTTGTGGCGGGAATGCTGTTGGGAGAATCCCCTTTTGCCCCCCAAATCAGGGCAGATATCGGGTCTTTGAGAACCATGATGGTCACCTTGTTTTTTGCCTCTGTGGGCATGTTTATCAAGCCGGTTTGGTTTATGGCGCATCTTCATTATATCCTGCCTTTGGCCCTGGTGATATTTGCAGGCAAGGCAGGGGTGATTTTCGGGGTGACCCGGCTTTTGGGACTGAACCGCCGCCATGCCCTGGCAACAGGGATCTGTCTGGGCCAGATAGGAGAATTCTCCTTTGTCCTGGCCACGGCGGCAAACCAGGGGGGGCTGATGACAGTCCCGGCCATGGATTTTATTATCTCTGTGACCATTGTGCTGATGATGGCCACCCCTTATATGGTGGATTTTGCCCTTCCCTTGAGTGACTGGCTATTTTCAAAGTCTTTGGGGAGATCAATGCCTGATTCCGAAGTCCACGAATCCTTTGGCGAACCACGGGTGATTGTGGTGGGATTGGGCCCGGCCGGCCGCCATGTGGTCAGAACCTTGAAATCCAGGGGTCTTATGCCTGTGATTGTTGATGTAAATCCTGCCAGTCAAGCCTTTGCCTCCCGGGAAAATGCCCAAATTTACCTGGGGGATGCGGCAAATGAAGAGATCTTAAGCCATGCCGGTCTGTCCCGTGCCTGTATGGCTGTGGTTACGGTGCCGGATTCTCAGATTGCCCGGAAAATTATAAAAACCATTCGTCAATTGTCCCCTGGCATCTCTCTTGTGGTCAGGGGGCGCTACAACCGGCATGTTAAGGATCTAAACGCTGCCGGTGCCACCCTGGTGGTGGACGAGGAAACCCTTATGGGTGAGGAACTGAGCCGGCGAATTGCCGATTACCTGACAGATGAAGACTGCACGCTCATGGCCTGCCGCCTCAGTGGGCAGCAGACCCCGGACCCCGCAGGTCCTGAATCATGAAATTTCAAATTCACGGCGTTTGAACCTTAGGGGCCGGTCTCTTGAAGGTCCAGGGTGGCTTTCAGCCAGTCCCAAAACAGGTTGACCCCTTTGGCCTCCCGGTTGAATTCAGGCCTGGAAAAATAGTAATTTCCGGTCTGGATAGGCTCAAGCCCCAGCGGTTGATACGCTGGCCTGAATCCAGTATCAAAATTTTTTAATCGGGTTTCATACGATTATTTTTACACTGACAAAACCTTTTTAAGATCTATCTTGTATTTTTTCATGCGGTTCCATACGGTGACCCTGTTTATATTAAGACGTCTTGCCGCCTTTGACTGGTTGCCATTTGTCTGTTTGAGGGCCTGAATTAACTGGGCTTTTTCATCGGGCAGGATCTTGCCATTTGTCTCGGTTTTGATAGAAGAAGGAGCGCGTCTTTTAAATGTGCTTATTTGTTTGGGTAAATGCTCCGGCTGGATTGCACTGCCTTCCGTGGTAACAAAGGAATACTCCATGGCATTTTAAGCTCTCTGATATTACCCGGCCAATGGTAATCCATAATCGCTTCCATGGCATCGCGGCTCACTCCGCTAATGTTTTTGCCGGTGGTTATATTCAGACGGCGGATAAAAGAACTGATCAACAAAGGGATATCTTCTTTTCTGTCTCTTAACGGCGGCAGGTGGATGGGGATGACGTTGATCCTGAAGAGTAAATCCTGCCGGAATTCTTTTTTTTCTATCAACTCTTCAAGGTCCTTGTTTGTGGCCGTGATGATTCGAACGTCAACCTTGATTGGTGAAATATCTCCAATTCTCTCAAACTGGCCTGACTCAAGAACCCTTAATAGCTTGGTCGGTTCTGTTGCAAAAAATTATTAATGTCTGATACAAGTCCGTTTTGGCACTAATTTGTTTGCAGAGAGATAGTATGAAAAATGAAAACCCTTTCAAGTGGCGTCATTATGAAAAAGAAATCATCCTGTTGAATGTTCGCTGGTATCTGAGATATCAACTGAGTTACAGGAATCTGGAAGAGATGATGCAAGAACGGGGCTTGTCTGTGGATCACAGTACCATTTACCGATGGGTTCAGCGCTATGCTCCTGAAATGGAAAAGCGAAGCAGGAAGTATCTGCGGCAATCAAATGATTCTTACCGTATTGATGAAACATATATCAAGGTGCGGGGGAAAATGAAGTATCTTTACCGAGCGGTCGATTCCCGTGGAAATACCATCGATTTTCTTCTTCGCAGCAGACGTAATATGGAATCTGCCAAACGATTTTTTAAAAAGATGCTGCGAGCTTCCAATAGCTCCAGACCTCGGGTTCTGAGTGTTGACGGAAATCCTGCATATCCTCCGGCAGTAAAGGCTTTGAAAGAAAAAAAGCTTCTGAATAAGGACTGTATCCTAAGACAGAATAAATATCTGAACAATATTATTGAGCAAGACCACCGGTTTATCAAAAAGCTTGTCAGAGCTGGTATGGGGTTCAAGACATTTCATTCTGCCTGGCGGACACTAAAAGGCTATGAAATTATGAACATGATCAGAAAAGGACAAGTTAAAAATATCAGGAAGGGATAAATTTTAAAGCAGAAAGAATTCGTCGAAAATCTGTTTTCTTATGCTGCGTAAATTTTACGCCTGAACTATCTCTTTGTCCTGGAAATATTTTTTGCAACAGAACCTCCCCTTTTATAAAGGCTGAGTACCCTGTGTTTTTATCCTCTGTCTAACTTTCTTTTCCCCAGGCCAGGGGACCGTCAAGCAGGCGGGAACTGATGCCGGGTCCCCGCAGCTCCCGCTCATCAGCCTCGGGGTAAGAAGAATCGTAAAAGGGGCTGTTCGGACGGTTGTATACCGGGTTCCCGTTTTCCGTTTGGGAGATTTCAGCCCCAGCGCCCAGGGTCCATCCTTTGAAAATATCAAAGGTCAGCTGTGCTGATCCCGAATCCCTGTCTGAGAAATTGTTGATCAGGTAGCCGTCGGTTTCAAAGTGACCGGCAGAGACGGCCCAGCCCAGGGCACCGTTTTTACCGGAATGGGATGCCCCTGCCGACAGGGTCCCCAGGCTGCCGTAGGAGAGGCTGACCTTACCGGCGGGCGATGGACTCGGCGCAATGCCTTTGATATCAATTACCCCGCCCAGGGTATTGCCGTACCTGGCCGGACAGCTGCCCCGGTATATCTGGATCTGTTCGGCAGATTCCAAACCAAAGCTGCTCCAGTCCACCGCCCCGTTTCCATAGGAGCCGTCCCGGTTTATGTTAACCCCGTCCTTTAATATGATCAAACGGGTTTCGTCAAACCCTCTTAATCTCAGGCCGGTTCCCGTACCAAAGGTGCCGGAGCGCTTGAGCTGGACCCCTGGCAGGGTGCCCAGACTGTCGATCAGGTTCCCGCTGACCCGGGGAGACTGGATTGTATCCGTGTCAACCACCTCCGTGCCCTGGGCCTGGTTTCTTTCCGCCGTGACCGTTATGGGGCCCAATTGGGTGATATCTTCCTTGCCAGGGGTTTCTCCGGCCAGGGTGATGCCGGATCCTAGCAGCACCAGGAAAAGAACAGACAGCATGAAGTGCCTTGTAAAGCGCTTTGGACAAGGGCTCTGCCAATTTTGTATCAATCTCATCAGTATTCCTTTCTTGAATTTTTAGATTCTGACAAAAAAAAGACCACGAAAATCACCTTCCCTGCCCATGCAGGAAATTGACCTTCGTGGTCTGTTGAAAAACGGCCTGACCTTAAAAAATCAGGCCGGATTAATATGTATCAAAAGAAATGATGAATCAGATATGATATCAAGTTCATGGCCTTGCAGGGCTTTAAACCTCACGGCCTCACCCGGCCCTAAATCATGGACAGCATCCAAGAGACTTACCCTGATCCTGCCGGAAATGACCAGGCAGATTTCTGCTGTATTTTTATGCAGCCCTGCCTCTGATACGGCCTTTGTCCCGGCCTCGGCTGTGAGATGGTAAATTTCAAAATCGGAAAATCCTACCCGAAATCCCTTTAGCCCATCCTTTTCATAGGGGGCGGTTTTACCCGCCTCACCCTCTTTTGTCTCTGCCATTTGAATCAGTTCAGCCGCAGTCAGCCCAAACACATTTCCCAATGCTGAAACAGTATCAATGGTCGGGTTGCCCCTGCCGGATTCAAGTTTGGCCACAGTGGCTCGGGTCATCTTGGCACGGCCGGCAAGCGCTTCAGCTGTAATCCCCCGCTTCATGCGAAGGGTTCTGATTATGGAAAAATCAAATGGGTTCATCATTTACGGCCGTTTGTATCTTATAATTTACCAGTTGTCAATTATAAGATACAGAAAAAGGCGAGTCTCCTTATTTTTCGGGAAAACAACTTTCCAATCAGGAGGCGTTCATCCCCTATTCCATGAACATTTTGACCCAGGGGTTGGCAGGTCTATTGAGCAGATCTTCAGGAGGTCCCTGCTGCTGAATTTTTCCCTGGTTCATGAGCACCACCCGGCTGCCTGCGGCAAAGGCCTCTTCGTGGTCATGGGTGACAAAGATGGTGGTGATGCAAAGCTGGGATAGAATTTGGGTCAGCTGGGCCAGAAGCTGCTTTCTCAATACCCGGTCCAGGGAGCTTAGAGGCTCGTCGAGCATGAGCAGGTCAGGCTCCGGTGCCAGGGTTCGGGCCAGGGCCACCCGCTGGCGTTCTCCCCCGGACAACTCATCCACACAGCGGTTTTTAAATCCCTGAAGTTGGGTCAGTTCCAGCATCTCTTCCACCCGGATGGTTTGTTTTTTTGGGGGGTGGCCCGCCATTTTCAAGCCAAACGCTATGTTTTCGAAGACGTTTAAATGGGGGAACAGGGCATATTCCTGGAACATGAGGCCGAAATTCCGCCGGTGGGGGGGCAGGGCCAGAATGGATTTTCCATTAAACCGGATATCTCCTTTGTCCGGGTGTTCAAGGCCTGCGATCATTCTCAGCAGCGTGGTTTTCCCGCTTCCTGACGGCCCCAGTACGGACAGGCGGCTTCCCTTGGCAAGGCAAAGATCCAGGCTGTCCAAGAGGATTTCACCCTGGTCATCTTTTTTTGAAATCCCTGTTAATTCCAATTGATTTTCCATTTTTTTATATTCCTTGGGCGTTTTGGCCTCTGAAATTTTCTATGAGGATATAGCCTGCTGCCGTGACAATCATTAAAATGGTGGATATGGCCATGGCCTGGCCGTAGTTCAAGGCCCCGGGCTGGCCTAAGAATCTGTAGATGGCTAAGGGGATGGTCGGGGTGTCCGGACTGGCCGTGAAAATGGTGGCCCCGAATTCCCCGAGACTGATGGTAAAGGCAAACACGGCGGCGGCCACAAGGGCCCTGGTCATCAGGGGCAGATCAATGAATCTTAAAACTTGAATGGGAGAGGCGCCTAAAAGGGCGGCCGCTTCCCTGATCTGGGGGGAAATGCTTCTCAGGGCCGGTAAAATGGCTCTGAGTACAAAGGGGAACCCGACTAAGGCATGGACCAGGGGGATGAGAAAAACAGAGGTTCTCAGGTTCAATGGGGGCCGGTCCAAAGTAATGATGATGCCAAATCCTAAGGTCACCGCCGATGTGCTCAGGGGCAGCATGAAAATAGGGTCGAAAAAGGCAACTATTTTATGCTTTGGTTTCTGGTCGCAATGGTAGACAAACAAGGCTGCACAAATGCCTGTGACCATGGCAATGACAAGGGCTACGGCCGCAAAGACGAACGAGAATTGTATGGCATTGAAAGGGGGGATATAAAAGATTGAACAGGTGGTATTTTCAAAAATTGTCCGGTAATAAATCAGGGAGAATTGTCCCTCATGGATCAGAGATCTTAGGGCAAGGGATAAAAGGGGGGCCAGGCATAAAAGAAGTATAAACAGGGCCATTCCCCAAACCATGGCCTTTTCTAAACAGGTCCTGGCAGGTTTAAGACCTGAGGGGCCTGTTTTGGGGGTCAATAGTGCCGCCTTTTTTGAGAATTTGGTATACATGGCCATGAGCCCGAAGGTGAATAAAATCTGAATCAGGGATAAGAACGAGGCCAGGGGCAGATTAAAGATGTGTGCGGCCTGGCGGTAAATCTCAGACTCAATGGTGGAATAAGAGGGCCCGCCCAAAATAAGGATGATGCCGAAACTGGAAAAGCAGAAGATAAAAACCAAAATTGCCCCGGCCCAGATGGCCGGTCGCAGCAGGGGCAGGGTGATGTGGAAAAAGACTTGAGCAGGCTTTGCTCCCAGACAGGCCGCAGCCTCCTGGAGATCTGTTCCAAGAGAGGTCCAAAAGCCGGTTAAAATTCTGAGCATCACGGAAAAATTATAAAAAACATGGGCAATGAATATCAGGGTCAGGGGCTGGTTTAGACAGAGGATCATCCCCTTTTGTCCGAAACAGGCGTCCAAAGCGGCGCCTACCACAACCGCGGGCAGGACAAAGGGGATGGAGGCAATCAGGCGCAGCAGGGTTTTTCCCCTAAAGGTATAATGGGACATCACAAAGGCGCAGGGCAGGGCAAACGCCAGGGTCAGGCCTGTGGACACGGCTGCCTGCCAAAAGGTAAACCAGATGATTTTCATCATCCGTGGGGATACCTGGTTCAGAAAGGAAAAATCGATGCTTCCTTTGGGAAAAAAACTTTTGGCAAAGATGCCTGACAAAGGGTAAAAATAGAGCAGAGCAAAGAACACGCCGGGCACCAGTCCGGCTATAAAATAGGTATGGGTATAGGGGGATGACCTCATTAGAGCATATGTTCCGTCCACTCCCGGATCCATTTGTCCCGGTTTTTATTGATACGCTCATGGGACAATTGGGCAGGATTTTTGGTGATCTTCGCATGGGTTTTGAAGACTTCGGGCAGAACCGCTCTTTTGTTTGCCGGGAATACAAACATCTGCAGGGGGATATCTTCCTGGAACCTTGTTGAAAGGATAAAGTCCATGGCTTTTTTTGCCAGAACAGGGTTGGGGCTGTTTTTCAGGATACCGGCAAATTCAACCTGTCTGAAGGCTGATCCATTGCCGGTCATAACCCCTGTGGGGGCCGTCTTTGGAGGCGTTTTAGCATAAAATACTTCAGCGGCAGGGCTTGAGGCATAGGAGACGACCATGGGACGGCTGCCCTTGGAGGCCGCTGTAAAATGCCCCCAATAGGCATCTTTCCATCCGTTGACAATCAGAAGATCATTGGCTTTGAGTTTTTGCCAATAGTCGATATATTTGTTCTGGCCGAACCGGCTGATGGTGGCAAGCAAAAAGGCCAGGCCAGGAGACGAGGTGGCCGGATTCTGGACAACAAGAGAACCTTTGTATTGGGGAAGGATCAGGTCCTCAAGGCTTTGGGGGGGCTGGAGGCTGTTTTTTTTAAACCATGCAATATCATAGTTGAGGCAGACATCCCCGTAATCCACCGGGATCAGCCGGTGTCTCTTATCAAGGATCAGTGCAGGGTCTATGTCTTCAAGCCCTTTGGGCGGGTAAGCGTCAAAAAGGTCTTCATCCAGGGCCCGGCTTAGAAAGGTGTTGTCTACCCCGTAGAAAATGTCTGCCAAAGGGTTGTTCTTGGATAAAATGGCTTTGTTCAAAGCCTCTCCTGCATCTCCGGATTTCAGGATACGCAGTTTTGCCCCCAGGGCAGTTTCAAAATCTGCCAGCACTTGTTTGCTCATGCCAAAGCTGTCATGGGTCATGAGGGTAACCTGGGGTTCACCGGCAAAACATAAAGCAGCAAAGCTGCTCACCAGGAGGATCATTAACGTCATTATTTTTTTCATATTTTTTCTCCAGGGCCAAACCAAATTATGGAACACTTAAAATTAAGGGCTTGAAAAATTTTTTACGGCAACAGGGTTTGAATTAATTTTGCCATTGAAAAAAATGCCCGGCCAAGGGTGATGGCCGGGTATCGGGTTTATCGTCTGTCCGGCCAGATATCGCAGGACATTTGTGTTAATTTGTACTTTTGGATTTTACCCGAGGCAGTCATGGGGTATTCTTTTGTAAAATGGACGTATCTGGGGATTTTATACCGGCTGATTTTTCCCCGGCAAAAATCAGAGACATCACTTGGGTCAATATCTGACCCTTCCTTGAGAATGACAAATGCGCCTACCTCTTCTCCGTATTTTTCACTGGGCACGGCCGCCACCTGAACATCCATGATTTCATCCATGCGGTAGAGAAATTCTTCGATTTCTCTGGGATAGATGTTTTCTCCGCCCCGGATGATCATATCCTTGTGCCGACCTGTGATGGACAGATTCCCCTGGCGGTCCAGGATGCCCAGGTCTCCTGAATGGAGCCAGCCCTCCTTGTCAATGGCCTCTGCCGTGGCCTCAGGATTGTTATAATATCCTTTCATCACGCTGTATCCCCGGCAGCAGACCTCTCCTTGCTCTCCTGTGCCCAGCTCTTTGCCGGTTTCAGGATCAATGATTTTGACCTCAATATGGGGCAGGGCCCGGCCCACGGTTTCCACCCGGACCCGGAGATCGTCTTCTATCCTTGTATAGGTCATGACAGGGGAGGCTTCGGTCAGTCCGTAGCAGATGGTGATCTCGGTCATGTGCATTTTTTGGATCACCTGCTCCATGACATGGGTGGGGCAGTTGGATCCGGCCATGATGCCGGTTCGCAGAGAGGAAAAATCAAACTTGTCAAACATGGGGTGTTCGAGTACGGCAATGAATATGGTGGGGACCCCGTAAAGGGCCGTGCATTTTTCCTGTTCCACCGATGCCATGACCTGGATGGGATCAAATCCTTCAAGCACCACCATGCAGGTGCCGTGGTTCACGGCAGCCAATACCCCTAAGACACAGCCAAAGCAGTGGAATAACGGCACCGGCAGGCAGAGCCTGTCATTTTCGCTGAAATTCTGGTTGGCCCCGATCCAGTACCCGTTGTTTCCGATATTATAATGGGTGAGCATCACCCCTTTGGGAAATCCCGTGGTGCCCGAGGTGTACTGCATGTTGACCACATCATGGGGAGTCAGGCTTTCCTGGCGGGCAAGGTATTCTTCCTCATTGACCATGACGGACAAGGCCCGGATTTCAGGGATGGTGTACATGCCCCTGTGTTTTTCAGGTCCCAAAAATCCCACCCGTTTGAGGTGGGGAAATTTGGCGGTCTTTAAATGGCCCCGCTGACAGGTTTTCAGTTCGGGCACAAGTTCGTACACCGTGTTGATGTAGTCTGTATCCTGGAAACTGTCGATTAAAAATAAATTTTCAGCTTGGGACTGGGTGAGCAGGTACTCAAGTTCGGCTGTCTTATAGTTGGTATTCACCGTGAGCAAAATGGCCCCGATTTTGGCTGTGGCAAATTGAAGCGTAACCCAGAAGGGGATGTTGGTGGCCCATACCGCGACTTTTTCGCCTTTTTTTACCCCCAGGGCCATAAGGCCTTTTGCCGTTTCATCCACCACATTTGAAAATTCTTTGTAGGTGAGGCGAAACTCCCTGTCCACATAGACAATGGCCGGGTTGTCCGGGAATTTTTCAACAGTGCGGTCCAGGATCTGGCCCAGGGTCAGCTCTTTTAATTCGATATTATCATCCATGTTTCCCCCTATTCCGGTATGTAGATCACCGCGTGGATTTCTGCTTTTTCTTCGCCTGCACAGGAAACATAGTGGGGAACAATGGAATTGTAATAAACCGAATCTCCAGGATCGAGGATATGGATTTTGTTTCCGTATATGACTTCAACCGAGCCTGAGATCACGGCAATGAATTCTTCCCCCTCGTGGGAGGACAACACCTTTTCCCTGGCGGATTCGGGCATGATTTCCACGAAAAAAGGTTCCATGTGGCGGTCTGCCTTGCCCTTGCCCAGGGCATA
The DNA here is from genome assembly GCA_028768545.1 of Desulfobacter sp. Classification (NCBI taxonomy): domain Bacteria; kingdom Pseudomonadati; phylum Thermodesulfobacteriota; class Desulfobacteria; order Desulfobacterales; family Desulfobacteraceae; genus Desulfobacter; species Desulfobacter sp. Next base: position 284,166 of record CP054838.1, on the reverse strand, counting down.
AAAATTTAAGGCCGCGGCCTTGTTTTTGCCGCCGAGCACGGAAAATTCCGCGGCCCGCTCCGCCTGGCGGACAATATAGGGATCTGCGGTTGTCTGGTCATCCAGGAAGGTGCCCAGCCGGACTCCCAACGCCCGTGCAATTTTCATCAAAGGGCCTAGGGGCGGATAGACGTCCTCTTTGAGCATGGTGTCGATAAAATTCGGATCCAGGCCGCTGGCCGCGGCAAGACCCTGGATATCCATTTCCCGTTTTTCCATGAACGATATGATCCGTTGATTTACTTTTCCGGTCTTCATAGGTCCTCCTTGATGCGAAAAAAATTTATCCTATAATATATAGAAAAGCTTTTGTCAAAAAAATATTGTGATCAGCCCTTTTCCCTTGTAGAGTCAAAATTATAATCTGGTAATAATATTCAACATATAAAATATAGATGAAAAAGACTGGAAAAGGGCTTATGGCCTCTCGTTTTTTGCCTGAGCCGGTGATGATACCACCCCTGTTATTTTTTAGGAGAGGAGATACAAAGATGAAAACAATTGAGGTAAATATACGGGCTGAATTTATTGTACCGGATGATTGGACGGTTGTCGAGCACATGCCTGACCCAAAATTCCCCGAAGATATCCGGAAAGTGCTGAAAGTCGGCGATCAATTTTATGATTTTTTTCCAGAGTGCCTGGTCAAGGTGGAGGATCCTGAAATGACGATCTGGTCGGCTGATGAAGGCCGAACAGAAGATATTATCGATTGCATGGACAGATTTGAGGTCAGTATCAGGGAGACAAAGCCATAAATTCTTTATTTTGATATTAAAACAAAACCTGCAAAAAAAAGAGCCTGAGCCGGGTGAATGGATTTGTTTTTTACTCTGGGATTTTTTTGTTCCCATGGAAAAAAGATGTTCAAACCCGGATGAATGGTATAAAGTTTCAAATCAATGTTTTCAAGGCCTATATTATTCAAATACCCTTGTGTGAAAGAGATGAAAATGAGATTACATGTTTGGATCGTTTATTTTTCTTTATTTCTGTTTTTTTTAAATTCTGGTTGCCAAAAGGCGGAAGAGGCACCCAAACCGCCTCCGCCTCCGGAAGTGGGGGTGTATGAAATCTTTGCCCAGGATGTCCCTATCTATAAAATTTTTGTGGGTCAGGCATACGGGGTAAAAGACATTGCCATCCGGGCCCGGGTGGAAGGGTTTTTAAAAGAAATTCATTTTAAGGAAGGGTCGGCAGTCAAAGCCAATGACCTGCTTTATATTATTGAAAGTCAGCCCTTTGAGGCTGAAGTGGCCTCCAAACAGGGGCTTTTGGCAGAGGTCAACACCAAACAGGTCAAGGCCCAAAGAGACCTTGAGCGATATCGTCCCCTGGCCGAAAAAAATGCGGTTTCCCAAAGTGATCTGGACGGGGCTGTTGCGGCCTATGAAGCGGCCAAAGCCTCTGTGGAAGCGGCCAAAGCCAATTTGAGGGCTGCCCGCATTCAGATGGGGTATACTCAGATTTATTCTCCCATTAACGGGATCATCGGAAAAACCCAGGCCAAGGTGGGGGATTTTGTGGGGCGGGACCCGAATCCCGTGATTTTGAATATGGTTTCCAATACCGACCAGGTATTGGTTGAATTTTTCCTTAACGAGTCCCAGTATCTGGGCATTGCCCGCCACATGGCCGAGGTGGGGCACAAGGCCGCAGAAGAGTATGACCCTGATATCCGGATGATTCTTTCAGACGGCTCTGTCTATCCTCACAAGGGTCAGCCCAATTTTATGGACCGGGAGATTGATCCTGCCACAGGCGCCATCCTGGTTCAGGTCTCTTTTCCCAACCCTGATAATTTAATCCGGCCGGGTCAGTTTGCCAAGATAAAACTCAGGGCAGACGAGGTGGCCGGCGGGATTCTCATTCCCCAGCGTTGTGTGAGCGAGCTTCAGGGCATTCAGCGGGTATTTGTTGTGGACAAGGAAAATATAGTTCACGAGCGCAGGATAGAACTCGGGCCCACCATTGATAATTTCTGGCTGGTCACCAAGGGGCTGAAGTCCGGGGAGAGCATCATTTATGAAGGGCTGCAAAAAGTGGGTGACGGGGCCAAAGTAAGGCCTAAAAAGACCCAGGTGGACCGCATCCCGAGGGATGGAGAATAATGGGTTCTTTTTTTTTCAGAAGACCCATTGTGGCCATGGTGATCGCCATTATCACCATGATTGTGGGAGTCCTTTCCCTGCTGACCCTTCCCACGGAGCAGTATCCAAATATCACCCCGCCCATTGTCCAGGTCAGGGCATCTTACACCGGGGCCAATGCCATCAACGTGGAGCAGTCTGTGGCCACCCCCCTAGAGCAGCAGATCAACGGGGTGGACAATATGATCTATATGAAATCTGTGAATGCCAATGACGGGACCATGAGCATTCAGATTTCCTTTGATATTGGTACGGATCCTGACATGAATACGGTGTTTGCCCAGAACAGGGTTTCTGTCGCAACAGCCAAGCTGCCCGAAGAGGTCAAACGGCTGGGGGTGTCCACTGAAAAATCTTTGCCCAATATTCTTATGCTGGTGGCCCTTACCGATGAAAACAGCCAATATGATCAGACCTTTTTAAACAACTATGCCCTGATCAATATCAAGGATATTCTGGCCCGGATCAAAGGGATCGGCCGGGTGGATGTTCTGGGGGCCTCTGACTATTCCATGCGGATCTGGATACGCCCTGACAGGCTTGCCCAGCTGGGCATGACCGTCCCGGAAATCATTGACGCCATCCGGGCGCAGAACGTGATCGTTCCCGGCGGAAAATTCGGGGCGGAACCTGCCCCGCCGGGCACGGAGTTTACCTATACCGTTCGGCTGCCCGACCGGCTCCAGTCGGAAAAAGAATTTGGGGACATTGTGATCAGGACGACCCCCACCGGGGCCCAGGTTAAGATACGGGATATTGCCCGGGTGGAGATGGGGGTTGAGTCCTATAACACCTTTACCCGGCTTGACGGAAAAGACTGCGCCATTATTTCTTTGTACCAGGCCCCGGGCTCTAATGCGGTTCAGCTGGCCCAGGATGTAAAGACCGCCATGGCCCAGCTGTCCTCCTCCTTTCCCAAGGGAATTAAATACGATGTGTCCATGGATGCCACCCTCCCCATTACCAAGGGAATTGATGAAATCGTGGAAACCTTGTTCATTGCACTGGGACTGGTTATTCTGGTGGTGTTTATCTTTATCCAGGACTGGCGGGCCACCCTGATTCCCACCATTGCCATACCCGTCTCTTTGCTCGGGGCATTTATGGCCTTTCCCCTCTTGGGATTCACGGTCAACACCCTGTCCCTGCTCGGTCTGGTTTTGGCCATCGGCATTGTGGTGGATGACGCCATTGTGGTGGTGGAGGCGGTGCAGGTCAATATTGCCAAGGGCATGGAGCCCAAAGAGGCCACGATTGCGGCCATGAAAGAGGTAACAGCCCCGGTGATTGCCACCACCCTGGTTCTTGTGGCCGTATTTTTGCCCGTGGCCATCATGGGCGGGATCACAGGCCGTCTCTACCAGCAGTTTGCCCTGACCATTGTGGTTTCGGTTCTGTTTTCCTCCATCAATGCCTTGACCTTGAGCCCTGCCCTCTGCGGTCTTATCCTCAAGGCGCCCAAACCCTATAAGGGGCCTTTGGGATGGTTTTTTGCAGGGTTTAACAAAATTTTTGATCTCACCACAAATACCTATGTGGGGGTGACCAAGATGGTGGCCCGGAAGATCGTTTTAGGCCTTATTTTTATTCTTGTACTGACCTGCGGTACGGGAATTGTGGGTAAATTGCTTCCGGCCGGATTTGTACCGGCAGAGGACATGGGCTATCTGTTTGTCAATGTTCAGCTTCCCGATGCCGCCTCTCTCCAGCGATCTGATGTGGTGACTAAAAAGGTGGAAGCCATTGTAAAACGGCACAAGGAAGTGACCTATGTGACCACGGCCACGGGATTTTCAATGCTGTCCGGCGCCATGGGAACCAATTCAGGATTTATATTTGTTGCCCTCAAAGACTGGTCAGAGCGCGAGCGGACGGCCAAGGAAGTGATCAATGCACTGAACCGGGATTTTTTCCTGGAGATCAATGAGGCCCAGGTCTTTGCATTCGGTCCCCCGGCCATCTCCGGACTTGGATCCGGATCCGGGTTCACCTTTATGCTCCAGGACAGACATGGCAACACCCCGGCTTACCTGGGGCTCCAGGCGGCCAATTTTATAAAAGAGGCCCAGAAACGGCCTGAGATCGGGTCCATATTTACCACCTTCAGGCCCACGGTTGCCCAGAAACTCATCGAGGTGGACCGGGACAAGGCTTTAAAGGCCGGGATTTCCCTGAACGATATTTACACCACCATCGGGGCCTTTTTAGGAGGCTCCTATGTGAATGATTTTAACCGGTTCGGCCGGCTGTACAAGGCCTATATCCAGGCGGAGCCAGAGTATCGGCAGTCCCAGAATCAGATTAATCTGTTTTTTCTTAAAAATAAAAACGGAGACTCTGTGCCCTTGTCCGCCTTTGCCAGGGTCAAAGAGGTGTTTGGACCGGATTATACCAATCGGTTCAACCTGCTCAGGGCAGCCGAACTCACCGGCAGCCCGGCCCAGGGATACTCTTCTGCCCAGGCTTTGGATGCCCTGGAAGAGGTGGCGGCCCAGGTGCTTCCCGAAGATATGACCTATGCCTGGAGCAATATGTCATTTCAGGAGAAAGAGGCCGAAGGATCGGGTGCCCTTGTATTTGTCTTTTCCCTTATATTTGTGTTTTTAATCCTGGCCGCCCAGTATGAGAGCTGGTCTTTGCCCTTCAGCATTTTGATGGGCACCCCCTTTGCCATTTTTGGGGCCATGGGGCTGATGTATCTGGCCCGGTTTTATGACTTAAGTTACGAGAACAACGTGTTTGCCCAGATTTCTTTGGTCATGCTCATCGGTATGGCCGCCAAGAATGCGATTTTGATTGTGGAGTTTGCCAATATTAAATTCAACGAAGGGCTCAGTCTTTTTGATGCGGCCGTTGAATCGGCAAAGCTCCGGTTTCGACCCATTCTCATGACCGCCTTTTCCTTTATTCTGGGAATTTTACCTCTGGTGATTGCCACGGGCGCAGGCGCTGAAGCAAGAAAGATCATGGGGGTTGCCCTTCTCGGGGGGATGTGCCTGGCCACATCTTTGGGCCTGTTCTTTTACCCCATGCTGTTTGTATTCATCGGTAAAATCGGCCGGTATGAGAAGAAACGTGATTTGAAGAACAAGAGAGCATAATACATGAAAAATTATTTTATCATCATATCCATGTTGTTGATTTTGATCCAGGGATGCGGAGCCGTGGGCCCGGATTTTGTTCCGCCTGAGGTTAATACCCCGGCAAATTTCAGGTTCGCTGACAAAGATGCCAGGGCGGTTGAGGACTTAAAGTGGTGGGAAATGTTCAATGACCCCGTGCTTTACCAATTGGTTGTTTCCGCTCTGGAAAACAATCGGGATCTGAAAATCGCCCTGAGCCGGATTGAAGAGGCCAGGGCCGCATTTGGATTTACCCGCGCAGACCAGTATCCCGGGGTTGATATCCAGGCCGGCGGATCCATAGGTAATTTTTCAGGCGCACGTTCGGCCACCACCAATTCCACCGTGTATATTTCCCCCATGCTTCAATGGGAACTGGATCTATGGGGAAAGTTTAAGCGATCCTCTGCTGCGGCCCAGGCCCAGATTCTGGCCTCTGAATACGGCGTGCGGGCCGTTGAGACCCGGTTGATTTCAGATGTGGCATCCGCCTATTATCTTTTGCTGGATTATCACCAGCGCCTTGAAATTTCAAAGGAAACCTACGACTCCAGGATGAAGAGTCTGGATATTATTCAGCAGCGGTTTGACAAGGGGATTATCCCTGAAATTGATTTGAATCAGGCGCAGATTCAAAAAGAGATTGCCCAGGGCGCCATTCCCACCTACGAGCGAATGATTGCCAAAACCGAGCATGTGCTGGCGCTGTTGCTGGGACAGCTGCCCTCTGCCCTAAAGACCCATGCACCCATAAAGGATCAGTCCATCCCCCCCTATGTTCCTTCTGTCCTGCCTTCAGATCTTTTGGAACGCCGCCCTGAAATCCAACAGTCTTTGGCCCTGCTCCATGTTCAAAATGAAGAAATCGGTGTGGCCGTGGCACAGCGCTTTCCGGCCATCAGCCTGAGTGCAGGTCTTGGCCTGGCCTCCAGCGAACTTTCAAATATTACAAACCAGGGGGGGATCTGGACCGGGAGTGCCGGGCTTTTAGGCCCTTTGTTTGATTATAACAAGGCCAAGCACCGGGTTGAAATCGAAGAGGAACAGACCCGCCAGGCCTTATTCACCTATGAAAATACCGTGCTCAAAGCCTTTGCCGAGGTGGAAGACGCCCTGGTGGAGGTGAATACCTATGGCCGGGAAAAGGCTGCGGCAGGCCGAAAGGTGGCCGCTGCGGAGAATGCGGCTGACTTGAGTTTTGAACGCTATGACAAGGGGGTCTCTTCATATCTTGAAGTTTTGGACTCAGAGCGGACCCTGTTTTCAGTCAGGCTTGAATTTTCCCAGATCAACCAGCTTTTTTTAGGGGCCTATGTTAAATTGTACAAAGCCCTTGGCGGGGGATGGGTTCTGCCCGATGAGGCCCGGGCCGGGGAAAAGGCTGGGGCTGCACCCCAGAATTAAGACGGATTTTTTGGCCGGTTTGCTTTTTTTATTCCGGGTCAGGTCAAGATATGGGTATGAATCGTTCTGACATGGAGGTTGCCAATATTGATTCCAGGATTGATTTTTCCGGCAATTTAGAGATGGAAATGGCGGAGGCCTTTGTCCGTCATACCGGCACTCATCTCTTTCTTACGGGCAAGGCCGGCACCGGTAAAACCACCTTTCTCAAAGCCCTTAAACATCATACGGACAAGCAGATCATGGTCACAGCCCCCACGGGTGTGGCTGCGGTCAATGCCGGGGGGGTGACCCTTCATTCGTTTTTTCAACTCCCGTTCGGCCCCTGTATTCCCGGAGGTCTGGGTTCGGACAATCAGCGGTTTTTCAGGTTTTCAAAGGAAAAAAAGCAAATCATCAAGGGCCTGGATCTTCTGGTGATTGATGAAATTTCCATGGTGAGAGCGGATCTTTTAGATGCCGTGGACGGGGTCCTGCAGAAACTTCGCCGTGATGACAGACCCTTTGGCGGGGTTCAGCTTCTTTTGATCGGGGACCTTTTTCAGCTGCCCCCTGTGGCCAAGGCCAACGAGTGGCAGTTGCTCTCTGACTATTATGATTCGGTTTATTTCTTTTCCAGCCATGCCCTGGCCAGGACCGATTTTATCACCGTGGAATTAAAAAAGATTTACCGCCAGTCAGATGAACATTTTATCCAGGTGCTCAACCAGGTCAGGGAAAACCGCCTGGATAAGGTGACCTTGGACCTTTTAAACCAATGTGCGGACAAAAACCTGCCTGAAAAAGGGTATATCACCCTGACCACCCATAATAAAAAGGCCGACGCCATTAATATCGAGCGGCTGGACCGGCTGGATGAAACCGGTTGCGAACTTGTGGCGGAGCTGTCAGGGGAGTTTCCTGCCCATTCATTTCCCACCCCGGACAGGCTTGTGCTCAAAAAAGGGGCCCAGGTCATGTTTTTGAGGAATGATCCCACCCCGGACAAGGCATACTACAACGGCAGAATCGGCCGGGTCATCCAGATTGAAGATAAAGGGGTGGTGGTGGCCTGTGACCCTGAACCCGGAGACAAAGAGGGCGGTGCCATTGTCAGGGTTGAGCCGGTGGAATGGGAAAATATCACCTATACCGTTAACCCGGCTGATCAGACCATTCAGGAAAAGGTGATCGGAACCTTTCGGCAGTTCCCCTTGAAGCTGGCCTGGGCCGTGACCATCCACAAAAGCCAGGGGCTGACCTTTGACAGGGCAATTGTGGATGCCAAGAATGCCTTTGCCCACGGCCAGACCTATGTGGCCTTGAGCCGGTGCCGGACCCTTACAGGCCTGGTGCTTTCTTCCCCGTTTCTGGACCAGGGGATCGGGGTGGATCCGGCAGTGGCTTCTTTCATGGACCAGGCAGGGCAGAATCCGGATTTGGAAGAGAGGTTCAAGGCCGCCCGGATTGCCTTTCAACAGGAGTTGCTCTTCCAGTGTTTTGACTGCACCTCTTTTAAAGGGCTGTTTTATTATTTTATCCGTCTTGTTCAGGAAAACCAGGGCCGGGTTAGTGTCTCGGGCCTGGCTGATATTGATGCCCTCAAGACCGGGGCAGAAGATGAGATCTTTGGGGTGAGCCAAAAATTTTTATCCCAGCTTCAGGGACTGATGCAGGAAATCAGCTTGCCTGAATCCAGCCCCCGGATCCAGGAAAGGGTTCAAAAGGCCTCGGTCTGGTTTTCCGGAAAATTTGAAGCGGTCTTTGGCAAACTTGTTGAAACAGGGGCTGTGGAAACCGACAATAAAACCCTGGGCAGGCAGATGAGAAACGCTTTGGCCAATCTCAAGCTGGAGATCCAAATTCGACAGGCAGGCATCTTGTCCTGCGCCAAAGGATTTTATCCTGAAAAATATCTTGGGGCCGTATCCCGTGCTGCCATGGCCGACCTTCCCGGCCAGGCCCGGAAAAAAACAAAATCTTTGGATTATTCTGAGTTTGATATTGCCCATCCTCAATTGTTTACCCAGCTTAAGGCGTGGCGCAGTAAAACGGCCAAGACAGAAGGGCTGCCCCATTTTCAGGTGCTTCATCAAAAGGTGCTGGTACAGATCTCTGTCTGCCTGCCAAAAACAAAAGAGGCGTTGGCAGAACTCAAGGGGGTGGGGCCCAAAACCCTTGAAAAATATGGTGAGGCACTGGTTGACCTGGTCAGGGCCTATCGAAGGGAAAAAGGGATTACCCAGATGGAACTGCCCCTGCCCAAATCCGTTGACCAGGAGACAGAGAGCCGGTCAATTCCTTTGGAGGGCAAGGAAGAAAAACCCCATACCCGGCAGATCAGTTTTACCCTGTTTGAATCGGGGATGTCCGCCCAGAAGATTGCAGATGAGCGGGGTCTTGCCCTGTCCACCATCCAGGGTCATCTTTGCTATTTTATTGAAAGAGGAGAGCTCAAGGTGGAGCAATTCCTTGATTTGGAGATCAAGGATCGCATTGCATCCGTCCTTGCTCCGGGCAAATCATTGGGGCAGCTTAAAAATGAACTGGGCAGCAAGGTCTCCTACGGCCAGATCAAGGCCATGCTGGCCCATGAAAAATTTTTGTTAAAAAAAGAGTGAATTTTGGGGACTATACATAGTTGACATAGATGAGGCGTGCAATGGTCAAAAAGACCATGGTCAGGAAAATGGGGCGGATAAACCCCGCCCCTTTTTTGATGGCCATGCTTGATCCGATCCTTGCCCCGATGATCTGGCCTGAGGCCATGATCAGCCCGACGGAATAAATCACATTCCCGCCAATGATAAAAATGCTTAGGGCCACCACATTTGAGGTAAAGTTCATGACCCTTGTGGTGCCTGTGGCCCCTGTCATGTCCATGCCCAAAAGGATGAGCAGCCCCCCGGTCCAGAAGGCGCCTGTCCCGGGTCCGAAAAATCCGTCGTAAAAGCCCAGACCCAGGCCAAAGACCATGAAAAAGAGATGTTTTTTCATTCTGGCCTTGCCCGGCAACCGTCCCAGGTCCTTTGAACCTAAGGTATAAAAAAAGACAAACAAGAGCAGAAAGGGGATGAGATGGCGGATAAATCCTGCCTCAATCTGCTGGATGGCCCAGGCGCCGATACCCGCTCCCACAAGGGTAAACCCGATCCCGACCAGATTGTCTTTGAGGCGCACCTTGCCTTTTTTGATAAAGTTGACAGTGGCGGACAAGGTGCCGAAACTGCCCTGAAGTTTGTTGGTTCCCAAGGCCATCTGGGGAGGCAGTCCTGCGGACAAAAGCACCGGCAGGGCAATGAGCCCCCCTCCGCCCGCAATGGCGTCCACAAATCCGGCAACCAGGCCTGTAAAAAATAAGAGGGCAAAGGTTAAAAAAGAAATATCCATGGTTCCTTCCACGACAGGATCAGCCTTTCAGGCGTTCAGGGATGGTGCAGATCGGAATGGGTGCCATTTTATGCTGGTTGGCCTGGTTGAATTTTCGGTAAATTTCCAATACTTCTTTTTGACGCTCATTGAGCTTTGGGTTGTCATGGCCCGCCTCGTGGGTCATGGCCCATTCCAACTCCCGGTATGTGGCACCGATCTGGCTTTCGTCAGTCCGGTTGTCTTCCCACAGCCCGTCCGTTGGTGGTGCCGAAAGGATATCAGGGCGGATGCCCAGGTAACGGCCAAGGTCATACACCTGGGTTTTGGTCAGGTCGGCAATGGGCGAGATATCCACTCCCCCGTCTCCGTATTTGGTGTAAAAGCCCACCCCGAAATCTTCAACTTTGTTTCCCGTGCCAACCACCAGCATCCTGTGATGAGAGGCAAAGGCATACAGGGTGAGCATTCTAAGCCGGGAGCGGGTATTGGCCATGGTCAGATCATCCTGGATGTTTTGGGGAAATCCTTTTTGCAGCTGTTCAAACACCGGGGTCAGTTCCATATCAATGCCTTTGACATTTTCATGGGCGGTTTCAAGCCAGTGGATGTGGGCAGCAGATCTGGATACCTGATCCAGGGCCTGGAAAATTGGCATGTTAAGGGCCAGCACCTTTTTCCCTGTTCGGGCGCAGAGGGTTGAGGCTACGGCAGAGTCAATTCCCCCGGAAACGCCGATGGTGAATCCCTTGAGTCCTGATCCGTCAATATATTCAAAGAGCCAGTCAATAATATGGTCTGCAACTTGTGAGGTTTTCATCTGTTTTCCTCTTTTAAACAAAGCGGGTGATCAAGGGTCTCTTTTTTTTGCTGCCGGGTATATTCGTAAAGGATAATCGAGGCGGCAACACTGACATTAAGGCTCTGGGACCTTCCGTATTGGGGAATGGTCAACCGTTTTATTTCAGGATAAAGATCGGGTTCAAAACTGATGCCGAATTCTTCATGGCCGAACACAAAAGCACTCTTTTCAGGCAGATCGGCATCCATGACCGCCTCACCCTGTCCCGGCTCCAAAATAAACAAGGTATATCCCCTGTCCAGCAGCTGAGCATAACAGGAGAGAAACCGGTTGTGGAAATGGGCCGGCACCCACTTGAATGCCCCCATGGACGGGGCCGGATCAAAAAAATCAATTCCGATAAGGTGGATTTCCCGGCAGCCGAAGGTTTCAGCACTCCTGAAAATTTTACCGACATTAAAGGTGGGTTTGAGATGATCCAATACAATGATACATTGATGAATACCGGGAGTGGCCAGGCGGTTTTTATTGCGCTGGCGACGGAACCTTCTTTGGGCGGCCTCCCGTTCGGCTCTCATCATCATTCTGATTTTATGGGGCCCCATGCACATCCTCTTTAAAAAATTATGTCAGGGCAGATATACACTGTTGAATTGAAAAATGCAAAACCCTTGCCCCCACCCATGGATTTATCCGGAGAAATCCATGGGCAGTCTCAGCCCTTTGAAACCCGGGCGGATGGGTACGAAAATGGGTTTTTTACAAAAAACAGGCGAAACTTATCCGCTGTTTAATACCGCCATGGTCAGACGGGAGATACAGATAAGATCGCCTGACTCGCTTTTGATATCAATGTCCCAGACCTGGGTGGTTTTGCCCAGGTGGATTGGTTTGGCACAGCCGACAACCCGGCCCTGTGAAATGCTTTTCAGGTGGTTGGCCTTGATTTCAAGCCCGACACTGTGAAAGCCCTCTTCCAGGGTCATATAGGAGGCTGAACTGCCCAGGGTCTCGGCCAGAACCACGGATGCCCCCCCGTGAAGAAGCCCCATGGGCTGTTTTGTCCTCTTGTCCACCGGCATGGAAGCTGAGAGAAAATCATCGCCTTTTTCCAGGAATTCAATATCCAGGTGTCCCACCAGGGTATTGTCTCTAAATTGGTTCATGTCGTCTATCTTGAATTCTTTTTTCCAGATCATGGGCGTTTCCTTGTGGTTAAGTTGGGCCTAATATACCCAAACCAGGAGAAAAGGGAAAGCTGCATTTATAGTAAAATCATGTGGATTTTGACCTCTTAATTTTTACCCAGCTTTTCCTCTACGCTTTTAACTTTATCCTCCATGGTCTGGTCTCGGTCTGTCCGGGTACCCAGCTTGATTGTGGTGGTAATCCTCGGGGCACCCATGTCATGGATTCTTTCATGGCATTTTTTGACCACCCCAAAGACCGCATCATAATCGCCTTGAATATTTGTCCCATATGCGTGAAGTTCTGACTTGAGGCCTGCCTGGTTGATAATTTCATGGCAGGCAGCAACATATTTTGATACGGACAATCCCACGCCCAAAGGCACGACACACAGATCAATAATGACATTCATGGATCTTTCCTTTTGATTGTTTCAGGTTTTGGATATTGTAGCCAAATCAGCCTATCCTTGCAACAACCGGGACAGGATTGCCGGGAAGGGGGGGATGATTTGCTTTTGAAAAAGCGTAAATAAGTATATTTACAAAGTAAAAAAGTATGATAAGGTTAAAAGAAAAGGTTAAGCCGTGCCAAAGAAATGAACATAGCCAAACGATTGAGAAAGCAAATTGCGGGACGGTTGTTGCACGGACCCTCATCAAATAGACTCACAATTGTTAGGTCCCGCGGAAACGATATCATACACGAGGCCCTGGGGTTTCAGGGTAAAGATAATGAGCCGGAAACCGACCTACGAACAACTGGAAGCAAAAATACGTCAGATGGAGAAGGATACCGATGCCAAGCTTAAAAACAATGATCGGGACATTATTAGGACATTATCAGAGAGTTTTCAGCAGCTTGCCGACCTTTCCCAGGATGCCATCTATCTGTTTGATGTTGATTCGGGCACCTTTCCTTTTTTCAACAAGCGGTTTTTAAACCTGTTCGAGGTAGAAGAAGAGGGACATACCCTATTATCCTCCTACAGTGCTGCCCAGCACATCCACCCGGAAGACATCGAAAAACTCAGGGCGGCAAGGGGGAACACCTTAAAGACCGGGGGGACCCAGGGAGAGGTTGAATACCGCTACATTAATTCCGACGGAACAACCCGATGGATGCATGACCGGTGGTCGATCGTCCGGGACAGCCAGAACAGGGCCGTTGCCATAGAAGGATTCATAAGGGATAATACCCAAAAAAAACAAATCGAAGATGAACTCGAACACAGCCGCAACAGTGCCATGATCGGCAGCTATATCCTGCAGGACCGACGATTCAAGTATGTGAACCCCGAATTTTGCAGAATTACAGGGTATACAAAAACGCAATTGATCGGCATGGAATCTCTGGATCTTGTGCACAAAGATTACAGAGCACATGTCCGGAAAACTGCCGTTTTGATGCTGACCGGGCAAAGAACCACCCCTTATGAGTTTTGCGTCGTAACCCATACGGGTCAAGTAAAATGGGTAATGGAAACCATTACCCCTGTGAAACACGAGGGGACCCGGGCTGCCTTGGGATATTTTATGGATATCACCAAGCAAAAGCAGATTTCAAAGGAACAGCGGGACAAAGAGAAATTAAGAGCGATCCTTGAAATGGCAGGAGCTGTCAGCCACGAGCTGAACAACCCTTTACAGGTGGTATCCATCGGCATTGAAAAATTGGCCAATCCAAACCTGGCACAATCCCAGAAAGAGAATTTAATCCATCTGATCAAAAAGCACACATTGAGAATGATAGAATTGTCTTCAAAAATTCAAAGCATTTCGCAATATGCCACCAAGGATTATGCCGAAGGCAAGAAAATCTTTGATATTGATGCTGCACAGGAACTGCCGTTGACGGACACAAGCCTGTTATGATTTTTTTGATCGGGTATGATACCTCGGCCGGAGGGTGAACATTATCATCCGCAGGGCCTGGACCCGGATTGACCAAGAATAACTTGTGGCTGGCAACAAGATTTTTGCCCGGAAAAAATAAAAGAGACAATTTGCCCGGGGATCGATACAGATCCCCGGGCCTGGTAAGGGGGTCAACCCGGGGGGTCTTCTTCGTTGGCCTCCATCCGGGCCAGGATAATCTTAATCGTATCCTGGGCTCCTTTGGCCTCAAGGGTGCACCCGCCGGCACCGGCATGGCCGCCCCCGCCGAACTCGGACAGCATTTTTCCGATATTGACCCGGCAGTGGGGGTTGAATATGCTGCGGCCCACGCTGAGCAGAACATGGGTTTTTTCAGGGCCGGCATACCGGATTTTAACACTGGCAATGGTATGGGGAAACAGGGAATAGGTCAGAAACCGATTGCCCTGGGGCACCTTGTCCAGGGGCCTGAAGTCCGTCACGGAAATCTTGCCTTTCAAGGTGGTATAGTCAGTCAGGTATTGTCCAAAGGCCTTGTTCTCTGTGATAACCGCCTGGCAGCGGCCGGCCACCTCGGGATCTGCCAGTATTGCATCAATATCCATGGTTTTGAGCATGTCCACCAGGCGGTTCCAATAGGGAATATCCTGAAATCCTCGATTTTGGATGGTCATGGACAAAATGACATGGGGATAATTTTCTGGAAATTGGACCTGGTCCTTTGTCAGGTCTGCCGAGTCGATCATGTCGGTATTTTTTACCAGGTCATCAAACCGGCTGGAAAGTTTATTTCGGTTTTTATAATAGGTGTAAATGACGCCGGCAGCAGACGGGGCAATGTCAAAGGCTCCGGCAACTTGAGTCTCAGGCTTGTTGGAGACATGATGGTCGAACCAGAGACCGGCATTGGGGTGCCAGGGCAGGTTGGCCATGATATCTCCCTTGCAGACAGGAGCCTTTCCTGACTGGACCTCGTTGGGTTCCATCCAGACAATATCCATGGTGCTGTTTTCTGCCTCAAGGAGAAGAACGGCACAGACAATACCGTCAAAATCCGGGCGGGTCACTATTCTCATGGGGTATCCTTAAATATTTTAATGATAGGGGAGTCTTGGCCAATATGCCTTATTGATAAAGCATACACCTGGATTTTTCAAGGTGATATTTAAACCGCCTTTTTTTCAAGGGGTTTGGCTTGACCCTGCCATGGGACTGTGATTTTATATTTACAACTTTTTGAAAGTGTCATCAACCCGAATATTTCATGATAAATTGAGGGGGCTGGATGCTAATCTATATAAATACAGCAAGTTATAATTCTTTACCAAACCAATTCCAAGGGTGCAAATTGTCACCCTTCGGGCGAACCGATTTTACTTCATCTGAGGCGTTGCAGACCGTTTGCAGTAAAGTCACTGCGGCTTTAAGGCCTGGCGCCTTGCCGCTAGAGCAGAATCGATTCGTGAAAAATTCGGGTTAAAAGGCTGGGTCCAATGAAACCATTGAGCTTTAAGCGTATTGAAAAAGATTTTTTCAAGGGGAAAAATCCCTTAAAACAACTCTTGGCCATTTCCCTTGATCTTTTGGGGGCCAGGCATTCAGGCCTGCTGTACGGCACAGATGAGAGCCAGATGCGTTTTTTGCCCTCCTCATCCTGGGACCGGGGCATCATGGACCGGTTTGACGGCAAGGGTGCTGCCGGCCTGATACTCAGATTTTTGGGCACCTATATTGTCACGGCAAGGAAGTTGAGTCCTGTATTTTTTTATAAAAAAGATGCCAATGGCCAGCTCGAAGACAATCACGGTATTATTGCCTATGTACTTAGAAATTGTGCCGATTATTATAGAAAAGGGATCAACGTGGTCATCTGTCCGGATACGGACCCGGTCCTTAACAATTTCAAGGATATGGGCGGATATTGCCAAATTCCTTTTTTTATCTACAATGGCAACCGAATTTCAAGGCCCAAGAACCACATCAAGGTAGATACACGGATTGTTAAACATTTTAATTCAAGCAATTCTATTTATATCATTCTTCCGGATTATGGAATCCTGGTCATCAATACGGCGGATCCCCAACTTTTAAAAGTCCAGGAGGGAACATTTATCCGGGAAAAAGATCTGCGCCAGCGCCTGGATATTTTGATCCGCATGGTGAAAACCTCTTCTCTTGCATATCTTGAACGGCTCAAGGGCCAGGGGGCTCAGCTTCTCTGGCATAAGGAAGCGCATTTGCGAAAGGCCTATGCAGACCTGTCCAAAAATGAGAAAAAATTCAGGGACCTCTATGAACATGCCCCCATTGCTTATTTTTATTTGGATGCCCATGGGCTTATTTATCGATGCAATCGTCAGGCGGAACAATTGTCCGGGTTTGATCGCAAAACCCTGATTGGCAGGTCTGCATATCAATTGTTTTCTGATTCCGTAACAGGGGATCTCGGGTTTAAAACCATTTGGAAACGTCTTGAAAAAGGATCCAGGGTAAAAGATCTTGAACTTTGCCTGATTCACAAGAAAGGAGGGCTTGTCTGGACCAGCCTCTCAGTGGACGCCATCCGGGATGAACAAGGTGAGATAAGAAAAATGCGGGCCATGGCCGTGGATATTTCAAAACGCAAAACCCTGGAAAAACAATTATACTATGCTCAGAAAATGGAGGCCATCGGCACCCTGGCAAGGGGGATTGCCCATGATTTTAACAATGTGCTCTCTCCTGTTTCAGGCTACGCCCAGATAATGCTCATGGACCAGGACAGGGATCCCCAGGAGAAAGATCGGATTCAGGTCATTTTAGACTGTACCCGGCATGCCAAAGATTTGGTCAGCCAGATTCTGACCTTCAGCCGGCAAAAAGCCCATCAATTCATGCCCATCAAGGCCGGAAATGCCGTGGAGGAGTCCATGGTGCTGGTCCGTTCTTTTTTACCCTCGTCCGTTAAAATTCAGGCCCGGATTGACCTGGACTGCGGTTATATTATGGCAGATCCGGTCCAGGTCCATCAGGTAATCATGAACCTTGCGACCAATGCCTATCATGCCATGGAAACGGGGGGCTGTCTTGAGGTGGCCTTGTTCCGGCAGAAAATTCTGGATGATACCCAGGGCATTGCACAGGGCAGCTATGTCTGCCTGTCCATTTCAGATACGGGCCAGGGCATTGATCCGGCCGTGCTTCCCCAAATTTTTGAACCGTATTTTACCACAAAAAAAGACGGCAGGGGGTCGGGTATCGGACTTTCTGTGGTTCTCGGGATTGTCAAAGATCATGGCGGAGATATTCTGGTGGAAAGCCGTTTGGGTCAAGGCACGCATTTTAAACTCTATTTTCCGGTATGCCCCAAGCAGGGAGAGGCCTGGGAGGCAGAACCCAAGGCGTTGAACCTGGTCAAGGGAACCGAGTCTGTTCTGCTGGTGGATGATGAACCCAAAGTTGCCCTTATGCATACCCAGCTTTTGGAGCGGTTAGGGTATCGGGTGGTTTGTTTTTCCACGGGTAAAGATGCCTTGATTGCCTATGGGTTGAATCCTGGCGGGTTTGATTTGGTGATTACTGATTTTACCATGCCGGATATGGACGGGGGGCAGCTGGCAAAAGAAATTTGGGGAATGTTCAGAATTCTGTGTCACGGTTTCGGTTCCCGGATCTGCCTCAGCGCCAGCGGAAGTAAAAGTCAGGTCCGAGAATGGGCCTTCAATCAGCCACGTCGGAGGAGTTGACTTTTGCTGGAGTGGAGTTCCTGGAACCATCTTTTCCATCTGTAAATAAATCCCTATCAAATTCCCAGCTCTTTATCCAGCCGGCCTTCAAAGAAAATTGCCAACTGGGAAATTGTCAGTGACCAATTTTGAATCGGCATTGTCCATTTTTTACTGGCGTTCTGGATCCCCATGTAAAGCAGCTTTAACAGGCTGTCCTGGTTCGGGAATGATCCCTTTGTTTTGGTCAGTTTTCGAAACTGTCGATGCACAGCCTCAATGGTATTTGTGGTGTATATTATCCGTCGAATCTCTTCTGGATATTTAAAGAAATGACTGAGGCGTTCCCAGTTGTTCCGCCAGGATTTTATCACAATCGGGTATTTGTCATTCCATTTATTTTCCAAGATATCCAGTTCTTCTTCGGCCAGATCCTTATTGACCGCTTTATAAACACGTTTTAGATCTGCCATAAATTCCTTTTTATTTTTGGAACCAACGTATTTCAATGAATTTCGGATCTGGTGGACTACGCAGAGTTGAACTTCTGTGTCCGGGAATATGGTCTCAATGGCCTCGGGAAAACCTTTTAGACCATCAACACAGGCAATCAGGATATCTTTTACCCCTCGGTTTGAAAGGTCTGTTAACACCTGCAGCCAGAAGTTCGCACCCTCATTCTCGGATATGTACAGCCCAAGAACCTCTTTGCGGCCCTCGATATTCACCCCAAGAATTGTGTAAACGGCTTTGCTGCCGACCTTTCCGTTTTCTCGTACTTTATAATGTATGGCATCAAGCCATACGATTGGGTACACATTTTCCAACGGCCTGGCCTGCCATTCTTTGACGGTATGGATGATTTTATCGGTAATGGTGCTCAGAGTGGCATTTGAAATCTCAAGTCCATAGATTTCCTGTAAATGGGAAGCCATATCATTATAACTCATGCCCAGGCCGTAAAGGGCTATTATCTTTCTTTCAATTTCATCGCTGAGCGTTGTCTGATGTTTTTTGACGATCTGTGGAGAGAAGGTTCCGGCCCTGTCACGCGGGGTTTTTAGCTCAAATTTACCATCCAGGGATTTAATGGTCTTTTTGCTTTTTCCATTACGGCGGTTGGCAGAAACTTCCTGCCCGAGATGGGACTCCAACTCTCCTTCAAGAGCAGCTTCAGCAAGATTTTTGATTAATGATGTAAGGACGCCGCCCTTACCTGTGAAGGGTTTACCTTCCTGGATGCCTTTAAGGGCTTTTTGAAAATCAAATTCGGTGTTTTCTTCGGTCATGTCAGTTCTCCTTATTTAGCTGAGTATATCAGCTTTCATTCAACTGACACAGAATTTTGAACGCCCTCGAAATTTGCGCCATTGATCCACAGCAGCCAATACTCCTCTGCACAGGGTTGGGGTCCCATATTGATATAAAATTTGATGCTTGCGTGGCAGGGATTTTAAGCAAACCCGTGGAGATGAATCAATTGTCTGCCCTGATTCGACAGGCGTTGGACACCCCCCCCCCCACGAATCAAGCGAATGTTTAAAGCCGGGTGATCAGATGGGAGATCAAACGGTTTAGTTGGATTGATGCCCTGGCCGCGGTTTTGACCACCTCTTCCAAAGTGGTTTTTGCAGGATCGTCCGGATCATTGATATTGGTAATTAAAGAGAGTCCCAGAATCTGCATGCCGGCATGAACCCCGGCAATGGCTTCCATGATGGTGGAAAAGCCCACGGCATCCCCGCCAATGGCTTTTAAATATCTTGTTTCAGCAGGGGTCTCAAGGCTTGGCCCTGTTAATCCGGCATAGATGCCCTGTTGCAAGGATATGCCTGTGGCGGCTGCCGATGCTTTGGCCATGTCCTTTAATCTTTGATCATAGACCTGGGTCATATTCGGGAATCGAATTCCCCAGGCCTCTTCCTGGGGACCGGTCAAAGGATTTTTCCCTGTTAAATTAATATGGTCCTGGATGAGCATGATATCACCGGAAGAAAAGTTTAGGTTAATGCCGCCGGCGGCGTTGGATAGAATGAGCATTGGGACCTTTAATTCCTGGAGCAGGCGGACGGGAAAGGTGACTTCCTGAGGGGTATAGCCCTCGTACAGGTGGAATCGTCCCTGGAAAACAAGGATTTCTTTTTTTCCGAGCCTGCCGTGGACAAGAGATCCTTTGTGGCTGTCCACCGTGGCCTTGGGGAAATGGGGAAGATCTATGTAGTCAAACCAATGAATCTGTTCTAGGTCTGAAAGGGTCTCTGACAGGCCCGTGCCCATGATGACGCCCATGTCGGGCCGGACATGGATGCGCGATTTTATAAAACAGGCGGTTTCAATGACTTTCTGCCGGAATGATGCCATAAGAGATCCTTTGTTTAAACGTTATGAGACCGGACGGCTCTCTTCTCTTTTTACCATATATTTAGGGTCAAGGATATCCCGGATCAATTTGGACAAAGGCGGGCCGACAATGGGCTTTTCAATAAATTTTAATATGCCTATCTTTTGGGCCTCTTTTTTGGTGATTCGTTCGCTGTAATCCGTGCACAGGATAATGGGCAGATCTTTTTTCAATGCCAGCATTTTCATTGAAAGCCTTTCTCCTGTCATTTTCGGCATGGTCATATCCGTGATGACCAGATCAAATTTTTGGGGAGATTGTTTAAATTCGTCCAAGGCCTCTAGGCTGTCTTTAAAGGCATGGACCTGATACCCCAGGTCTTTAAGAAATTCAATGCTTGACTCGAGCACGGACGGTTCATCATCCACCACCATGATGGTTTCTTTTTGTCCGGGCAGAATAGGGTCTGTCTCTCCTGGCGGGCGGGAGTCTTTTTCCCTGTCATGCACAGGAAAGAAAACGCTGAAACAGGTGCCTTTATTTAGCTGGTTGTCCACCAGAATAAATCCGCCATGGTCTTGAACAATTCCATGGACGATTGACAATCCCATTCCGGTTCCCTGGCCGGTTTCTTTGGTGGTAAAATAGGGGTTGAATATCTTTTCCAATGTATGATCATCCATGCCGGTTCCGGTATCCCTTACCCGGAGTTTAACATAGGCCCCTGGCAAAATTTTTGTCTCCTGCCTGATCTCTTCTCGGGTGAGGATGACATCATCCAGTTGAATGGACAAAAGACCCTTGTCCCCTGAAATGGCCTGAAAGGAATTGGTGCACAGGTTCATGATCACCTGGTGAATGTGGGTGGGATCTGCAAGAATGGTCGACTGGGAAGAGACCTGGGTTTTAATTTCAATAAATGAGGGGATGGATGCCCTGAGCAGTTTTGCCGCCTCTTTGACAATCAGGGCGATTTTCAGGGGGTGTTTTTTATACTGGTATTTTCTGCTGAAGGTGAGTATCTGCCTGACCATGTCCACGGCACGGTTTGACCCCTTGATAATCTGTTCAAGATGGCGGGTCAGTTTTTCAGGATGGTCAAGGTTGAGTTTTCCCAATTGGGCATACCCGAGGATTCCCGAAAGAATATTGTTGAAATCATGGGCAATTCCGCCTGCCAATGTGCCGATGGCTTCCATTTTCTGGGAGGTGACCAGCTGTTTTTCCATCTGTATTTTTTCTGAGATGTCTCTGATATGAACCACCAGGCGGTTTGTCTTTCCTGAATGATCCGTATAGGGACAGATGGTAATATCCACCTGGCGGTTGCCAATCCCTTGGTACTTTATCTCATCCTGGATATTAAACATTTGCCCTGAAAATCCCTTGTCGAGCCGGGGCTTGATCTTTGTTTCAAATATTGATTCACTCAATACCTCGGGAATGGTTTTGCCCAGCATTTGGTTTTCCTCAAACCCGTATGCCTTAAGATAGCTGTCACTCACCGCTTCATATTGATATGCCCTGTTGATCAGGGCAATTTGGTCTTGTGAGGTATCGACGATCCGCTTGTATTGTTTGAGTTGTTCTTCATACTCGTGGCGGATGGTAATATCCCTTGATATGCCCATGATGCCGTCTGTGCTTCGGGTCTGACCCTTGAGGCTTTTTTTAACGACCTGGAATCGCCGCAACTTGTTTTGCCTGTCCTTTATGAGCCTTTGATTTTTAATGGGGAACCCTGTTTCCAGGATGCACAGGTCTTCTTTTTCAAATTGTTCAGCCAGTTTTTCCGGCCAGAGATCAGCGCAGGATTTGTTGATGATATTTTCGGGCTGAAGACCCACAAAATTTGCAAAGGCCTGGTTGGCCATGACAAATTTTGTGGGCGCATTCCCATTTTCCCGGTTATACCGCTGGCACTGGATTGTGCATGTTTGCCATCTGCTTCAGGCAGTTCCAACGCCCTGCTTTATAAAATGATCGCAGCATAATCATTTTTTCTGCATTCTCCCGATACCAAAAGATGCATGGACCTTTAAGACGTAAATTCACGACTCTCCGAATCGAACTTTCAATAGCACCGCTGCCAATAGGTAAGTTCAACGCTTTTACAGTTGAGAAATTAAGCCTCAGTTCATTGCGCACAAAATAATCCCGTTCCGTCTTGATAGCCTTACTGTTTCTGCCTCTACAAAGCTTCTGGACGGCCTGTACCACCTCAATCGCCTTTCCCTTCAGCAGAAGACCTCGCTGCTTCGATACCCAGCGTTTGCGTTCCTTGGATGACCAGGTCTTCCTTAAGCCTGCTACTGTACCCAGATGCTCAACTGCATGGTAGAAATCGAGAAGTTCATACACACGCTCAGGAGCCAAACCCAATGCTTTTAGCAGTCCGGGGATTCGATTCCAAATCCAATGTGCCCCATCTGCAACAAACAGTATTTTGTCTGAGTTCTGAATATGAAGGGAGTTCAAATAACCCTTTAACAAGTGGAATACACCATCCGGTCCATTGAAACAGCCATCAATAAATGGTGAAAAGCTTTTTTCTTGTTTTCCATGGGCGTCCACTACATAAATGATCAAAAGCTTGGGTTCTCGCCATGCCCCACGAAATCGGGTTCTATCCTTTTGGGTTTTTGGTCCCCTTTTCTTCTCTCTGAGCCGAGTGCGGCCACCATCAGTGCTGATAACGACTCGCCGCCCTTCAAGTAAATCTCTATCATTTAATGGGATTCGGCCCGCTTGTTGTTCGGCTCGAGCCCGCTCTGCGTACCGATAGGTCAGTTTACGGATGACCTTTATACCCAACGTCATCCCACGGTCACAAAGCACTTGACGGACTTCTTCAAAAGAACTTAATAAGGCTGACCAAGAACTCACCATAGAAGCCAAAGCAGGCGAGCAGCGATCATGGATTCCAAGAAGGATTAAGCCAGCGTATGCACCTTTATATCTTTTTCCTTTTCGGCGGTCACAGGATCTTCGATAGTATCGAACATGAATATCAACCGAACTATCTGTACAAAGCTGAATCCAAACGGTCTCAAGCCCTTCGCTTTTCATCCGGCCCGGCCAATTGGACATCAATTCTTTTTCTTGGTCGACCTGTTCAGAGGAATCTACTGAGGCCTGGATCTTTTTTTTAAAAAAAAAGCGCTTATCCGATTTGTATACTCAAGGATTTCCTGCTCCATCTGTTCTAATTTGTTAGCGTTACGAACCAAGCGATTTGGATCTTCTTCCAGTTCTTTGAGGCATGCAAGGACTTCATCAACAGTATTACAATCTTCAGCTTTCTTCATTAGCACAATCCATTTATGTTCATTTCAGCGTAACAGAGGATATCATTCTTTTTGCTCTAAAAGACAGGCCTTTTTAAAACCGGGAAAATGGGAATGCGCCCAATTTTGTGTTTTTATCCTTAAACCAGACTATGTCGGGAATATTGTCCAGGATGGCCATGAGTCTTTTTTCATTCTGCCTTGCCTTTTTCTGCTCCGATTTAAGATGGGCCATTGTCAGATGCATGACAAAAGAGAGGGTCACAGCGGCCATAAAATAGGTGGTATAAAGGTCAATAAACCTGGCCGGGCCGGACGCATAGGCAACAATGGCGGATGGCCAGAGGTATTGGCCAAAAAAGAGCAGCCCCATGGGGCCGCAGAGCAACAGAATGGAAATTAACCGGTTTTTTCCGGTAACGATGAGGTTGGCCAAAGAAAGGATGATCAAAGAAAAGATAATGGTCGGCCCTGAAATGCCGTCGGTATAGATCCAGGACAAAAGGGTAAAGGCAGAGGCAAATCCGATGCAACCCCAGTATACGGGTAAAAAAACAGTCTTAACCCGGGCCAGGTAGTAAAGAAAACAAAAGCCAAGCCCGAAGACAAGACCGCCAATGGCCAGGGCTTTATCCGGGCGGATCCATTGGTTAAAAGGGATGCTGACAAACAGGATAATGGCCAGAAAGGCGCACATCCCGTTTAAACACCGGTGCTCGGGTTCAAATTGCCCTAACGGGCCGAAAACAAAATTAAGCATATTTTTTATGGGGGGGGGGTAAAATAGGTCATAAACTTATCAAGGATCTAATGGGGTAAACATCCAGTCTGTTCGGCAGGCAAGATATTCTGTAATTTTGCACAAAAAACAATGATTCATCCAAAACAAAAGAGGTGTCTTTTATAATAAAACAAACCGGTTGTCAATGAGATGATGCGATCCTGAATCCACCCGCAAGGCAGGGAAGATGGCCAAAATTAAAATATAAAATTAGGCTGTGGATTCTGGATAACCCTTTGTAAAATCCGGACCAGGCAAAGGGGCTTGTCTATTATCCCTCATCATAAACCCGGGCTGTGCAACCAAAGAATAAAGAGGCCGGTCAAAAGCTTTTCTTTGATCCTTATTTGTATTATACCCTAAACCCATGAACTCGCTGAAATATTACTATTCTGTGGGCAGGTGCAAGACAGACCCGCCAAGAGAGGCCCAGATCAAAATCAAACGGTCCAGCTTTATCTGTTCGCTGGCCTATGCCGACTCCATGGCCGCGGCAAAGCAATTTATCACCGCCGTGGCCAGGGAACATAAAACCGCTACTCATAATTGCTGGGCTTATGTGGTGGGGGATCAGGGGGAGATCAGCCATTGTTCAGATGCAGGAGAACCGGCCGGCACGGCAGGAAAACCCATGCTCAATACCCTGCTGGGACATGATATGACATGCGTGGCTGCTGTGGTGACCCGGCATTTCGGAGGGGTCAAGCTGGGCATCCGGGGCTTGATTGAGGCCTATTCTCTCTCAGTTGCTGCCGCCATTGATCAAAAACCCCTGATAAAATTGTTGAAAACCGAATTGTTCCGGGTGGATCTGAGCTATGGGATGAACGATTCCTTTTTGAACAGGATCAAATCATTCAGAGCCCAGGTGATCCATACAGACTACGGGGAAAAGGTTGTCCACGATCTTGAGGTCGAACTGGCAGATCTTGACAAGGTTGAATGTTTTTTATCTGAATACAAGCATTCAGGGTCCCTTGAATATACCCGGCCCGGCTTGGATTAAGATTAGAGCCGGGTGGTGATCATTTCCCAGGCTTTTCTCCGGTCATCCGTCTTATTGGCGCAGGACATTTCAATGAGTCTGACCCGGGTAAGATCCTGGGTAATGACGGTGGACGAATGAATTCCCTTGACCTTGGTATCCGTAAAAATACGTCCCTTGACATCCAGAATGGGTTTTGGCGGGCTGGCGTAGCTTTGGCGCTGGAGATTGAACTTTTCACTGATCCAGTGTTTTACGGTTTCTGAGAGTATTGTCAGCTCTTTTTCTGCTTTAGCGGTTTCTCGTTCAAGCCGGTTTTTTTTTCGGCGGAATTCGGCAATTTTCTGGTTGTGCCGTTCCGGGTCTAACAAGGGCTGTTCTTTATTTTTGCCGGCGGTATTTAACCGGGCCAATTTTTGCTCTATCTCTGCTAGTTGGTTTTCCAGATTGATTTTTTCCCGGGACTGGTTGTCGTAATTGCCCTGGTTCTTTTCGATCTGCCGGTTTAAAAAATTCATCTCTTTTTGCATATACGGGGAAATGCCCACGGCAATGGTTGAAGGCAATGTCTTTATGGAGCCGACATGGTAAATTTTTGCCCCGCCCCGTGCAGAGACCGAGGATGCGAATAATTTGCCCTGTGACATTTCAAAGGTGCCTTCCAGAACAAGGGTGCTTTCCACCACTTCTTTTTCAATGTCCATATCTCCCATGCACGATAGTCTTGAGCGGTGGACAAATCCCGCACTGATTCCGCCCCGGGTTCTGATGGTGGCATCTGTAATGTCGTTGGCTACGGATACGTCTCCCTGGGAAATAATGGTCCCCCCGTCCACGGACCTGACAACCACGTCTTTTGCCTCAACCCTGAATCCGCTTTTGATGGTTCCGGTAATAAATACGCTTTTATCAAATTTGACATGGCCGGTGTTATAATCCACATCCCCCCGGATGACATGTGCATCAGTGACCGTGATAACCCCGTCCCGATTCAGCATGGGGTATCCGTCGATCAGCGCATGGGCTGTCAGCTTGTCTTGGGAGAATCCGACTCCGTCACCGCAGAGGATGTCCATGTCACGGGGCGGGTCGGCCGTCACTGTATCTCCAAAGACATTGATTCCGTCCCGTCCGGATATACAAGGGATTTTTTCTGCCAGTACATCCCCTTTTAATACCGAAGGGATTTCCCCCCGGTCTTTAAAATCCATTGAGCCGTCTTTGCCCAGCAGCCCTGCAGAAAGATAATTTTGATCAAAGAGATAAAAAATCCGGGCATCGGTTCCCTGGACCGGGGGCAGTCCTTTGGCCAGTTCAAACCGGGTCTGGGTATTGCCGCTTTTTATAAAGTTTTCCAGGGCATTATCATCAACAAGCCCGAAAATAATACCGTTGTCGTCAAAAATCTCTTTTAAATCAAACAAGGTAAGATTAGGGTCGAACTCTTCTGTTTTGATCATAAAGGCCGTCAGACCGTCTTCAGAGATGAGAATTACCCAGTGATGTCCGGTTAGGTTTTTGCTTGCTCAATAATTTTTTGATCTTTGACAATATTGTCCCTGTTTGAACTATGAGAGCCCTGCTCCTCGCAGCCAAACAGGTCATTTAGAATGGCGGTTCGCAGCTGCCGAACTCTTTTGATCGTGACCTTTTCATTAAACTGTTTTTGGCAATGGATTGCCAGTAACAGGTAAGTGATAAGGCCGCCAAGAATCTGAACCATAAGGCCGTATTCACTGCGGGCAATGAGATGATATACCTTCAGATGTTCTTTCCACCATTTGAAAAAATCCTCAATGGTCCACCGGAGTTTATAAATTGTTGCTATTTGTTCCGCTGTTAAATCATGCCTGTCAGTTGCCACATAGTATTTGACGCCAGCAATTTTATAGCCAACAACCCGAACAGGCCTTTTCGTCTGGTTTTGATTCGGAGTACCAAGTTTAACCAGTGCATCATAAAAAATGTAGCTGTCGGAAGGGGTCTCGTGGTTATCAATAATTGTTCTTGTTGTCCTGGTTTTTATACGGCAGACAAAATGTTTGCCTTGCTCCTGAAGCAGGTCAAATTCTTTATGGGATTGATATCCACGATCCATAACACCTGTTTGCCCCTTGGAAAGTATTTTGGGAACAAAAGTGCGTTCAGCGCCGTTGCCTTCAGTCAAAAAGATTTTGTTTGGGATTCCGTGATTAATGTCAAATCCGCAATGTACTTTGGCTTTTTTACTTCCTTTTCTGTAGTTCGCCCAGTGCATTGAAAGGACTGCATTTATGAGACTACCGTCAATGGAAACCAACTCTCCTAACTCGGCGTGTTCACCCGGATGACACTCAAGAGCCTGTTTATAAAGATCCTCAAAGATAAATTGCAGTTGTTCGAGTCCCCTGTGATTGATGGCTTCACAGAAACTACTACGGCTGATACCACCGTCTGGCGCAATATTTTCTTTAGCAAAAACATTCTCCTTGAGATCCTGAATTAAATGTCGGGCAGACTTGTGCTCCTGAAGATGGAAATAAACCAAAGCATTTATCTGGTCTTCGAATGTCATTTTTAAAGGGCGGTCTCCTCGAGATTGTAATTCCGGTGCTTTTGAAAGTGACTTTATCAGAGGGCACCTGAAATTGTCAAAGTTCAGGGACCGTAGTTGTTTTTTAGGGACTGAGATGTGCGTCATTTGAGCTCCTTGAGTTAAATTTTCAAGGCGCACAAAAATTTTTACGCACATTTGTCAACACAAAACCGACTGTTTTTTCAATGATTTTAGATGCTTTTTATATGCAACAACCTAACCGGACACTACTGA
Organism: Desulfobacter sp.; assembly: GCA_028768545.1. Lineage (NCBI taxonomy): Bacteria > Pseudomonadati > Thermodesulfobacteriota > Desulfobacteria > Desulfobacterales > Desulfobacteraceae > Desulfobacter > Desulfobacter sp. The sequence continues at coordinate 256,329 of CP054838.1, read as the reverse complement.
AAATAATTATATTTTGAGTGATATCAAATGAATCCCTGGATTCCCAAATATATTAAAGAAAAACAGCAGGGCGGGTTGTCCAAGAAAATCAAACAATCCTCGGCGCTTCTGTCATCTTGCACCCTATGTCCAAGGCAATGCAAAGTGGATCGGACAAAGGGAGAAAAAGGGTATTGCTCAACAGGAAACAAGGCGGTTGTCTCAAGTTTTTCAGCTCATTTTGGTGAAGAACCGCCATTAGTCGGGAATAAAGGTTCAGGCACTATTTTTTTTCCCATTGCAACCTGAAATGCGTTTTTTGTCAAAATTATGATATCAGTGTTTGCGGCATGGGCCAAGAGGCTGATGATGTGGAAATCGCCTCTACCATGCTGTATCTGCAAAACCAAGGCTGCCATAATATCAACCTGGTCACCCCCAGTCATGTGGTGCCTCATATTTTAAAGGCATTGGATATCGCTGTTGATTGTGGATTGAACATCCCCCTGGTTTACAATTGCTCCGGGTATGAAAGCATTGACACCCTGAGGATCTTAAAAGATATCGTTGATATTTACATGCCGGATTTTAAATTTTGGGACCCTGATCTTTCCAAAAGATACTGCAATGCCCGGGATTATCCCCAAACCGCCAGGCAGGCTATCAGGGAGATGAACGACCAGGTGGGGGATCTAACGCTGGATTCAAACGGCATTGCCCGTTCAGGACTTATTGTCAGGCATCTTGTCATGCCTGGAAATCTGGATGACACCTATTATATTTTAAAATTTTTAAAAGAAAAGGTGTCTTTACATGCCCATGTGAATATCATGTCCCAATACCGTCCCATGGGGAAGGCCTGCCAGATTAAAGCACTTTCAAGTCCTTTATTGCCTGAAGAATTTAAAACGGCAGTCGAGATGGCCAAATCCTTTAACCTGGAAATCATCCGGTGAATTCAGGCACAGTTATAGCCGGGACCACGGCATGGCTTCTTCCATCTCAAAGGCGAGCTGAAGCAGCCGCTTGTCCCGGCCATAGGCTGCGGCAAATTGAATTCCCAGGGGCAACCCCTGCCTGCCCTTTCCCAGGGGTAATGAAATGGCCGGGGCGCCGGCTAAATTCTGATACGCGGTAAAGGGGATGAATTTTTTCAGCCGTTCAAATGCAATATCAAACTCCAGTGTTGTACTCAGATAGCCCAATTGGGGGGACGCGTCCGAGGCTGTCAAAGAGAGGAGAATATCATATTTTTTAAAAAAACGGTCATAGGTGTGGGCGAATTTGCGCAACCGCCTGATCACAAATGGCGTTTTTAGAATATTGTTCCGGTAATAACGGCTCAGCCCCAGTGTAAATCTTTCAAGCTTGCTTTTGTCTATGGGGGTCCCGGTGATCTTATGCCCGAAATGATGAAATGAAAACGCCAGGGCAGCCCAATAAAAGAAAAAATCATCCATTACCTGTTTATGAAAGGGAAATGGAATTTGTTCAACCCTGTGACCGAGCGCCTCGCAAATCTTTCCCGCCTTGATGACCTGGTCAACCCCGTTGGCGTTGTCCGGTGAAAAATGGGGGGCCTCCGTAATCAATGCAATACGCAGCCGTTGTTTTCCCGGATGCCTTACCTCACCGATTTCTGGTAATTTGTGATGGGAACAATATTTTTCAGCCCCGGCGTAAAATGCCGCGGTATCACGGGCCGTCCGGCTCAGAATGCCGTGGCTGACCAGATTTATCGGCATTTTATCAGCGCCGTCCCTGTTGGGTAGCCGCCCCGGGGAAGGCTTCAGCCCGACCAGTCCGCAGCATGAGGCGGGAATCCGGATTGAGCCTCCCCCGTCATTTCCATGGGCAATGGGAACTACCCCGGTCGCAACCAGTGCGGCTGACCCCCCCGAAGAACCGCCTGTTGAGTGACCCAGGTGCCATGGGTTGCGGGTGGGACCGCTGACAAGGGGTTCTGTTGTCCCCGTCAATCCCAATTCCGGCAGAGCGCTTTTCCCAAGGGGGATAAATCCCATGGCCCTGTATTGGGCGACAAATTTGCTCGAGGTCTCAGCCGGTTTGCCGGATACGGCCCGGGAGCCAAACGGGTTGGAACCCCCTTTACATCGTCGGTGTCCTTTATAAATGAGGGGACTCCGCCAAATGGGCCCTTTATGGATTGCCCTGCCTGAACACGCGCCTGTTCAAACATTTTTGCAGCAATGGCATTGATTTTAGGATTTACTTTCCGGGCACGCGCTGTGGCTGCCTCCACAGCTTCAGCAGCCGTAATTTTTCCACTCCCAATCAATCGGGCCAGTTCAACACCGTCCAGGGTGCCCAGTACATCATTGCAGTATGCGCTTGCGATTTTATTTTCCATTTTCCTCTATTCTTAATTTCATGTTTGCAGCCCATCAATTCCACTCGTTTGAAACCGCACTTATCAATTTTGGAGAAAGTATACCCTGGGGAACTAAATTTAGACTAAATTGAGTTGCTTTTTTTTATGCAAAATAGAGAAAAATAAAGAAAAAAGGCGTTTTGGCAAAATTGCCAGAACGCCTTTAAATACTTGAGATTACTGGAGCCGGCGAGCGGAGTCGAACCGCTGACTTGATCATTACGAGTGAACTACTCTACCAACTGAGTTACGCCGGCGTTTAAATTGTTTGGATCATTGCCGGGATAAAGTCAAATTGCGACTCTATTTCCGTTTGGTCCATCTGTGTGTTAAAACCAATTCCAGTGAATCATTAACAATGATTTGTAGACTATCTACATATATGAATATCAAAATGCAAGAAAATATTGTTCATGGAAAACCTAAACTTATGAAGCGGTCGGCGTCAAGGCTGTGCTCCTGACACCAGAGACGATGGGCAATGGGAATTTTGGGCCCCTTGATCTTTGATTGGTGATTTTGCCGGGAATGATTGCCTGTGCCGGAAAAGGTACAGAACCCAACGCGGATTCCACCGGAAGGAGAGCCGCCAAAAGCTCACCCCTTTGATGTCCTGCTGTGATATTCCTTTGAATTTAAAAATCCATTTAAAACAGATTGCCGGCTGCTTCCTGAGTTAAGGCGGTTCACCCAATGGGCGAGCCCGCCGGGATCAGGCTGTCTCCCTAAAACGCCCTGGTACAGGTCCCTTACATATTCGGTATTATTTTTATGTCTATTCGTATATTCAAAAGATTTGAAAAATTGAGTGATCACCCATGTCCGGCTTTGTCCCTGGTCAAGCAATTGTTTCCAATGCCGAACCCCTGCCTTGTCAGGCTGTCTGTCCAAGATTGAATAATACAGAGAACGAACAAAGGTGTCATCGTTGGCATTTAAGCTTGCAACCGATGGTGCAGGGGATGACGCTTTTGGGGGGTGAGGTGTCTGCACCGGGGCCTTTGGGGCCGTTTGCCTGTTTAAATTCACAGGCAGATAATGATAACTAATTTTCCCTGTTAAGTTTCCGATATCCACGGACGCATACCAGCTCGCCGGTTTGCTCAGACTCATTTGCTCATTGGCCATTCGAACCGTATTTTTTTCTGAATTGCCTGGCTCGTGTCCGCCAATCCTTACCTGTCTGCGCTTATACCCATAACGATGGTCCGGTCCCCAGGATAAGATGGCAACCGTGTTTTTGTTTTTGCTGTTTATGGCTTTGTTCGTGAGCTTGAGCGACATCCCCATTTGCCCGGGGCAGCAATATTTGGTTGGGAGGAGGGGACCAGCCTGCGTTTACAACAAGACGCCCTTTTGGATATAGTGGATCACTATACTCTATCCACTGCCAGGATCTGTCTGTTGAAAAATGGGATTTAACCCCATTGGGCGAGACTTTTATCCACTCTCCGTCGGCGTTTCTTTTTTTCCATTCCGTTTTTACATCAACCAAATTCCAGCATTGTTTATCGGCAGCGTCAGCAGCATTTTTATTTATTCCGATTAAAATTAAAGTGACGATTAAAATCGTCAAAAATTTGATGGGATAGACTGGTTTCATAACCACCTCTCGCAGAATTGATTATACGAGTGAACGACCCTGTGAACGAATTTTGTTGGACTCATGGTAAAACTAAATGGAATCTTCGGGTAAATCAAGGAAAAGCTTGAATTTTTTCATGAATTGTGGCTTAACCTCATGGTTTTTTATGTTAATCTGACCTGTTTTTTCCCTGAAGAATCGGGAATGCAGGTGTTATTATATTGAAGGTGCAGGACGTGAAGATAAACGGATATCCAATACTATCAAACCGGGAAGTGACCGCCCTGATTAACCACGGGGATACCATTGCATTTTCCGGATTTACCCCGGCAGGCGGCGCCAAGGCAGTGCCTGCCATGCTGGCAGACCATGCCAGGGCTGAGCAGGCAAAGGGACGGCAGTTCCGGCTCAGGGTCCTGACCGGTGCCTCTTCCGGGGACTATATTGACAATGACCTGGCAGCGGCCAATGCCATTTCCTGGCGGGCCCCCTACCAGGGCGGCCGGGTGCTCAGGGACCAGATCAACCGCCAGGAGGTGGAATATGTGGACATGCATCTTTCCCACATGGCCCAGACCGTTGGGGCCGGGTTTTTCGGGAAGGTGGATGTGGCGGTTGTGGAGGCCACCGAGATCACCAGGGACGGGCGGGTGTTTTTATCCGCCTCCATTGGGGCCTCCCCCACCTGGCTGGCCTGTGCGGACAAGGTGATCATCGAGATCAACCATCGCCATTCTCCCAGGCTTCGGGAACTGGCTGATATTTTTATCATCCCACCCCCGCCCCGGCGCAGTCCCATTAATGTGCACGATCCCTTGACCAAGATCGGCTGGCCCTATGCCCAGGTGGACCCCGCAAAAGTGGTGGGCGTTGTGGAAAATGACGAGCCTGACCAGGTGGAAACCTTTGGCAGTGAAGACGAGGTCAGCCAGAAGATTGCCGGACATGTGATTGACTTCCTTTTGGCGGAAAAGGCGGCCAAACGAATTCCTCCTGAATTTTTTCCCCTCCAGGCCGGGGTGGGCAATACGGCCAATGCGGTCCTGGCCGGGCTGGGCCGCCATCCTGACATTCCGCCCTTTTACATGTATTCGGAAGTCTTCCAGGATGCCATGATGGATCTCATTGATGCGGGCAAGCTCCTTGGGGCCTCTGCCACAGCCCTGACCATTGTCCCGGACAAGCTTGAACAGCTGACCGACAACATGGACTTTTATGCCCAAAAAATCGTGCTCAGGCCCCAGGAAATCTCCAACCACCCCGGCATTATTCGGCGGCTGGGGGTGATTGCTCTGAACACGGCGCTGGAGATGGATATTTACGGGAATGTCAACTCCTCCCATGTTTTGGGGACCCATATCATGAACGGGGTGGGCGGCAGCGGGGAGTTTGCCCGGAACTCCCATCTTTCCATTTTCATGACCCCCTCCATTGCCAGGGGCGGTAAGATTTCAGCGGTGGTCCCCATGACCCCCCATGTGGACAACAATGAGCATTCAGTCCAGGTGGTGGTGACCGAACAGGGCCTTGCAGACTTAAGGGGACTTGGTCCACTGGAGCGGGCCGAAAAAATTATCAATACCTGTGCCCACCCGGCGTTTATACCTTATCTGCACCGGTACATTGAAAACAGTACCTGCGGTCATATCTGCCATGATCTCAGTGATTGTTTTGAATTGCACAGGAATTTCAAGGCATACGGCGCCATGCTGCCGGACCTATAATCCATTGATTTTTGGTCCTAGACCCGGTATGGATGACTTAGGTGAAAAACCCGTTTGGAGGCAAAGATGCGTTTTGAGTGCAACAGCCTGACCTTTACATATCCCGGCGCAGACAAGCCCGTGCTGGAAGATTTGAGTTTTTCCATGAATACCCCCGGGTTTAATGCGGTGTTCGGCCCTTCGGGTGCAGGGAAAACCTCTTTTGCCCGCCTGGTGGCAGGAAGTGGAAAAGAAGATTGCCTGGGGTTTCACGGGATTTCAACCGTGCTGTATTCCTATAATCAGGAACGGCTCCCCGGCTGGTCCAGTACCGGCAGTCATCTGGACAAGGTCTGTGCTGCGGACAAACAAAGACTTAAATCCGAGCTTATTCAAATATTCAGGTTGGAATCCCTGATGGGATCCAGGTTTTCCCAGCTTTCCATGGGTCAGCAGAATCGGATGAACCTCATCCGTTATTTGATCCAGGATTTTGACCTGCTCATTTTGGATGAAAGCCTGGCCAATGTAGATGAAGCCCTCAGGGAAATTATTATCCTGGCCATGAAGCGTATGTTTCCGGACAAGCTCTTTCTCTATATTTCCCACAATCTTCTGGAAGTGGCCCGGTTCTGCCGGGAGATTTTGATCCTGGGGACCTCGGACCGGGGGAGTCTGATTGTTCAGGGGCAGGATTATGCCCAGGGATATGAACTGGATAAAAAGTCCCTGAACAGGACCATGCTGGAGATCATGAATGCTGTTTAGACGGATTTACCAATTTTTTATTGTTTATATCCTGGGCCTTGCAGGGCTTTTGGCCATCAAGTACACCACCGGGCTGTCCGATTATGTGATTCCCGGGCTTGACCTGGTGGGAGAAACCGCCCTGCGCATGGCAGGGGAATATTTTTTTGATGTGCTCAACACCCTGTCCGTCACCATTTTGGGCCAGTTCATCTCCATTGCCATGGCCTTTACCGTGGGAATTCTGGGCAGAAAATCTTCCTGGGCAGGATCTTTTATCAAGGTCATGGCCTATAATATCCAGGCCTATCCCATTGTGGCCCTGGCCCCGATTATCTTTATTCTTCTGGGGGATGGATTCTTATCCAGGCTTCTCATTGCCTCCATGATCTGTTATTTTCCTTTGCTGCTCTCTGTTCTGGGAATCATGGCCTCGCCCATCAAGGATATCGAACATTTTTATATTGCCACAGGCCGGATGCGCTGGCAGCTGGAGGTGAAGATCCGCGCCTTTGAGAATTTGAGCAAGCTGGCCACGGTGATTGCAGGGTCGGCCACCCTGGCCATGGCCGGCACCATTGTGGCTGAATTCATTGCAGCCGATGCCGGCATCGGGTATAGTATCCGTATCGCCCTTTATCAGAGTGATCTGGCAGGCATTCTTGTGGCCCTGTTCATGATCGGCATTGTGATTTCCGTTTACCAGGGCATGCTTGAATCCCTGGGGGAACAGATGAAAACAAAATGGTCCGCACCCAAGGGAGGAGATTTATTATGAGTATCAGAAAAAAAACAATGATGACCCTGGGAATTATGGTCCTGGTCCTGGCCCTGGTGCCTTTGGCCCAGGCAGGAAACCGGCTGAATTACCGCCTTAAATGGTTGTTTAACACCAGCGTGGCTGGAGATATCATGGCCGATGCCGGCGGATTTTTTGCCCGGGAAGGCCTGGATGTCCGGGTCAAGGAAGGGGGCCCTGAAAAAAACGCCATCAAAGAACTGGAACTGGGGTATGCTGATTTTGGCGTGGCCTCTGCCGACCAGGTGATCCGGGCCCTGGACAAGGGGGCGGATGTGGTGGTTCTGGCCCAGCTCTTCCAGGTCAATCCCATGCAGTGGATCTACCGGGCAGACCAGCCCGAGATTCTCAGGCTCAAGGATTTGAAAAACAGGCATATCGGGGTGACCTATGGGGGCAACGACGAGACCATCATGAATACCCTTTTGGCCAAAGCAGGCCTCACCCACAAGGATGTCCGGATTTCCAGCGTACGGTTTGATTTCACCCCTTTTTTGAAAAAAGAGGTGGACATCTGGCCGGTGTACAGAAATTCCCAGGGCGTGATCCTGGAAGACAAGCTGGCCAGGGAAGGCGAAGGGGTGAAATTTTTCAATCCCGGTGATTTCGGGGTGAATTTTGTGGCCAATTCCGTGGTCACTTCGGGCAAGGCCATGCAAGAGAGGCCTGATCAGGTCAAGGCCTTTTTAAAGGCCCTTTTAGGGGCATGGGAATTTGCCATGGATCCGGCCAATGAAGCCCAGGTCCTGGCCCAGGTCAAAAAAAGGGACAAGGGCAGCCAGGATGATATCAGGCAAAAACAGCTGGCCGCCACACGGGTGCTGATCAAACCCTTTGCCCAGCTGAAAATAGGCACCATTGATACCCATGCCTGGAAACAGACCGAAGGTATCATGGCCGGGGAAAACCAGATTAAACACCCGGTAAATGTGGAGGGCCGCCTGGTAGGGCAAACCCTGATAAAGGAGCTCTGATGGGCCAGGCCCAGGTTCACATTCCTGAGAATATGATTCACCTGGGCCTGGGGCAGCCGGGAATCGATCTACTGCCCCTGGATCTGATTCAAAAGGCCTCTGCAACATTAACCGCCCAAAAGGATGCCTCATTTCTGGCCTATGGGGCTGCCCGGGGAAATCCCGGGATAAGACAGAGCCTGGCCCGGTTTTTAACCGGTCATACCCCCGTGGGTGTGGACCTGTCCAGGCTCATGGTCACCAATGGAAATTCCCAGGCCCTGGATTTGATCTGCACCCTGTTTTCAACCCCCGGGGACAAGGTGCTGGTGGAGGCCCCTACCTATTTTCTGGCCTTGAATATATTTGCCGACCACGGCCTGACCCCTGTTCCCCTGCCCATGGATGAACAGGGCCTGATCCCGGCAGCCCTGGAAGAGGCAATTAAAACCAACTGCCCGGCCTTTTTATACACCATTCCGTTTTTTCACAATCCCTCTTCTGTGACCCTTTCCCTTGAACGCCAGGAAGATCTGGCAACGATCAGTGCAGACCACGATTTAAAGCTGGTTTCGGATGAGGTTTATGAGTTTCTTTATTTTGACGCTCCCCCTCCGCCTTCTTTGGGCCGGTATCATGACCAATGTCCGGTTATGGCTTTGGGGTCTTTTTCAAAAATTCTGGCCCCGGGTCTGCGCCTGGGCTGGGTCCATGCCAATGCCGGTATTTTAAAAAAGCTCTCCGGGGCGGGATTGCTTAGAAGCGGGGGCGGGGTGAATCCTCTGGCCTCGGCAGTGGTGGACCAATTGATCCGGCAGGGGGACCTGGCCCCGCATATTAAAGGGTTAAGACAGACCTTTGAACAACGGTGTAACGCCTTGTGCCGAGAACTGAAACGCGTTCTACCCCGGACGGCTCGGTTCAAGACCCCTTTGGGCGGGTATTTTGTCTGGATACAATTTCCCGATACTGTGGATTGCCGACGGTTGAGGCCCATGGCCCAAGCCCGGGGGGTGGATTTTTATCCGGGCTGTTTTTTTTCTCCTAGAGGGCAGTTTTCATCCCGGATGCGCCTCTCATTTGCCCTATACGATGAAACCACCCTTGTCCAGGGGGCGGGCCGTCTGGGCAGGGCAATACAAGAGGTATATCCCGGCCTTTATTAATCTGTTCTGTATTTCCTTATCTGCTGGGTTACCGTCCGCTCACGGTATCGGAACGACAGCTTCTCGGCCTATGCCATTCGCAGTAAAGAACTACGGCTTCTCAGTCTGTGTTTTGCAGCTAAGGCAAAAACGCTTTGTGAAATATTCAGGTTAAGTCCTTTTCCGGGTCTGTAAATGAAATCTGAGCATCATGAGCAGGGCTGAGGCGCTCAGGTTGATGAGCAGTCCAAGCCAGATCCCGTAGATGCCCATGTGCCACCAGAAGGCCAGGGCACAGCCTGCGGGCAGGCCGATGATCCAATAGGCTGCAAGGGTCAGAAGAGTGGGGATTTTCATATCGGTCATTCCCCTTAAAATCCCGATGCCCACAGCCTGGGTGCCGTCGGAAATCTGGAAAAAGGCCACAATGACCAGCAAAGAGGCCGTGAGCTCCACGACCCGGGGATCAGAGATGTAAAATTCGGGAAGCCAATGCCTGAACAGGATAAAGCTGATGCCGGCCAGGGCCATGAGTCCTGTGCAGAGCAGAACCGCAGAGAATCCGGCCGCTCTGACATCCGCCCTGGCATGCCATAAAAGAGATGGAGGCCAGGTTCAATGCAATCTGGTGGGCTGCCAGTTCTTTGACCCCCATCCATCCCACAATCACCGAAGATGCGGCAAAAGCCGAGACCTCAAAAAAATATTGAAATGCCCCGGGGATCCCGATGCCCAGGAGCTGTCGCATCATCTGGAGATCAATTTTTTTGTATTTCAGGCTCGGATCAAACCGCTTGAGGGAGGGGGCGGTCATGATCACCACCCCAAGGCAGACTGCCATGAATGTTCTTGAGGCAAAGGTGGCAATGCCTGCACCCGTGAGCCCTAAGGCCGGGGCGCCCAGATTACCGAAGATAAATACCCAGTTGACAAGAATATTCACCAGGTTGGCCACCAGGGTGATGATCATGGCCGGGGCCAGAAAACTCACCCCTTCGGCAAATTGGCGAAAGGACTGGAAAATCATCAAAGGGAGCATGGACAGTCCCAGAACCTGCATATAGACAATGGCCGGTTCCACAATGGCCTGGGGCTGGTTCAGCATCCGGATGCTCTGGGCCGTTATGAAGGTTGCCCCCATGAGAATCATACCCGACAAGAGGTTGAGCAAAAGTCCCTGGCGGAGGACTGTCCCGCATTCTTTGTTCCTGCCCCCGCCCATGGCCATGGCCGAGAGCGGGGTCATGGCCATGGAGATGCCGATGCCGGTCACCATGATCAGGGTAAACAGCCCATTGCCGATGGCAGCGGCGGCCAGGGCGTCTGTTCCCACATGGCCCACCATGACATTGTCGGCAACCGACATGGTCAGCTGTCCGATCTGCCCCACAATGATGTGCAGGGAAAGCATCAGGGTATTTTTCATATGGCCGCTGGATGGTTTCATGGGGAATCTCTTTTCTCATTTTTATCAGGACCGCCCATTAAATACCATAATCGATCATAAATCAATCCCCGGACTGATCCCTGATCCACCATCAAAATACCATCTTCTTCGTTGCCTGGGTTTGCTCCTCCCTGCGGAGTATGACTTATACACCTCACTCGTCGCTCGCTTGGCGCCACAATATGGTACCGCCTGGTGGCCAGGAAAGCACAGAACATCCCAATATTTAAACAAATATGAAATTAGGCGGTGGATTTGGGTGATCCCTGATTCACCATCCAGGTTGTTTCCGATTGGTGGCCATGGGGTGCTTCGCCAAGGGAGTGCCTGCCCGGGAAAAATTAAAAAGAGGGAAGATATTAATTTTTTTATCAAGATTCGGGTTTATATTGATCTCAGGTCCGGGGCAGGTTAGTATGCTGAGTTAACCACTGAGTTTCCAGTCTCTTCAATTAGACGGGATTTTACCGGGGATTTCAAATTTCAAAGGACGAGACCATGAGATATTTACGCCTGTTTTTTTTATGTTCACTTTTGGTAATGGCAGCCCTGGGCCAGGTTTGCCGGTCAGCAGACCGTGGACGGAGAAAATGGACTGGCCGTTACCTTTTCCAGTGCCCTGGATTCCACCCAGGATTTTTCTCCCTATTTCCAACTTGAGCAGGATAATGGGCAAAAGGTGGAAGGGGCATGGATTTTGGCCGAAGATCCCCAGGTGGTTTATTTTACCCATGTTGAGCCGGATACAAGGTATAGGATTCGGGTTGATCAGGGGCTCAGGTCAAAATCAGGACAAATTCTGGCAGCGCCGGTTGTTTATGAGGTAACCACCCGGCCGGCAGAGCCCATGATCGTTTTCGGGTCCAAGGGGTTTCTTCTGCCCTCAAAGCTGGTGCGGGGGCTGCCCGTGGACACGTTGAATATCAAACAGGCAGACATTGATTTTTTCAGGATAAAACCTGAGAAGCTTGCGGAATTTAAAAAGAATTTCGGGTCTAAAAATTATATCTATTATTACCAGAGCGGTGACCTTGCCAAGGTGGCAGACCTTGTTTATTCAGGCCGGTGGGATCTGGATATTAAAAAGGATTTAAGGACCCGGGTGAATATCCCCATCACCCATATCCAGGAGTTGAAACCTGCGGGCATTTATTTTGCCGTCCTGCAAGGATCCGGGATTTACGAGTACGGATATAACAGCACCTGGTTTACCATTTCAGATCTGGGTATTCATGCCAGGGTCTATGCCCAGTCCATGGATTTTTTCGTCCAGAGCCTTGAAACCTCCCGGCCTGTTAAAAATGCCCGGGTTGAGGGGTTTGATAGAAAGGGAAACGCTTTGTTTGAAAAACAGACCGATACCCATGGCAGGGCAGCCGTACTCGGGAATACAGAAAAACTTTCCCTGGTCTCTGTCTCCCGTGGCAGCCAGGTGACCCTCATGCCCATGGATGTGCCCGGACTGGATCTTTCAGAGTTTAAAACCGGGCCTGCCCTGTTCCGGCCGGTGGATCTTTTTGTCTACGGTCCCAGGGATATCTACCGCCCGGGAGAAATTGTTTACCTGGACGGGATTCTGCGCAGCTATGACAGAAATATGACTCCTGGCCTGCCCATCTATGCAAGGGTGATCCAGCCCGACGGCCGGATGATCCGGGAATTTACCTGGAAGGCCGGTCCCCAGAATCATTATTCCGGAAAGGTGCAGTTGCCGGCCAATGCATTGACCGGAAAATGGCGGGTGGAATTCCGCCACGGGACAGGAGAGCTTGAACCCTACCCCTTTGTGGTGGCTGAGTTTCTGCCCGAGCAGATGAAGCTTGTCATTGATGAAGATGAAAAAATTCAGGACAAAAAACAGGATCTGGAAATAAGGCTCCAGGGAGATTTCTTATACGGTGCCCCTGCATCTGGTCTTTGGGCCAATGCCCTGGTCCATGTCAAGCCGGCAAGGGAATTGTTCAAGGACCAATGGCCGGGGTTTGAGTTCGGCGGAATCAAGGGGCTGATCAATACCTCTTTTACCAGTGATGATATTCGCCTGGACGATGACGGAAAAGGGGTGATTCCCGTGGAACGCCAATGGGAAAAGGTGATCTCTCCCCATTGGGTCACGGCCAATGTCAGCCTTTATGGCTCCGGTGGCAGGCCGGTGGTCAGGAATACATCCTGGCAGGTCTGGCCGGCCAATACCCTGGTGGGTATCCGGAATATCTCCTCTGCAGAAGAGGATCCCCACCAGGTGGCCAATGACAGTGTTGCCGCCTTTGAGGTGATCCTGGCAGACAGGAGAGGAACACTTTTGGGGGCAAAAGGGCTTAAGGCCACCATTATCCGGGAGCACCGGGAGTATTATTGGGAATTTAAAAACGGGGAATGGCATTGGGGATCCACCAGCCAGTTTTATCCAATGGATCGCTTTTCCCTGGATATTTCAAAGGCAGGCAAGGCCCGGGTCAATGTTCCGGTTAAATGGGGAGGGTACCGGCTTGAAATTGAAAATCCAGAGACCGGTTTGACCTCTGCTTTTACCTTTTGGGCCGGATGGCGGCCCGATTCGGGCAGGGAGATGAACCGGCCGGACCGGGTGGATCTGTTTCTTGACCGGCCAGCCTATCTGGCCGGTGAAAAGGCCATGGTCACGGTAAAGGCGCCCAAAGGCGGCAAGGGGTTTTTGTTTGTGGAAGCAGATAAAAACCTGCTGACCCTGGCTGCCGTGGATGTGGGTATCCTCAACCTCACCAAATTTAAAACGCCCTCTCCCTTTGATTATTTTTTCCAGACCCGGCAATACGGGGCCCAGCTTCATGATGTTTACCAGAAACTCATTGAGGCCGGAAAAGAGGGGGATGCCAGCCAGCGTTTCGGCGGGGATGCCCCCAGCCTGACCCGGGGCGGTGACCGGCCTGCCACGGATGTGCAGATTGTGGCCATGCGCAAGCTGGCCTTGAACACAGATGACCAGGGCCGGGCGGTTTTTAACCTGGATCTTCCTGATTTTGACGGCAGCCTCAGGCTCATGGCCGTGGCCCATACAGTACATGAGTTCGGGGCCGCAGACCGGGAAATGGTCCTGGCCTCTCCATTGGTGGTCCAGGCTACCATGCCCCGATTTCTGGCCTGCAGGGACAGGGGAGAACTGCTTTTGGATTTTCATAATTTAACAGACCGTCCCCAGTCTTTAACCCTGGAAACCGAGGTGTTCGGCCCGATTTCCTTCCAGGGAGAGCGGGTAAGCTCTCTGGAGCTGGCGCCAAATGCCAAAACCGCAGTCCGGTTAAACATGACGGCCGGCACACGGCCGGGCCGGGCACAGATGACCTGCAGGATCAAGGGGTTAAATGTGAACGGAGAATCCAGGGAGATGGAAAAAAAATGGTTTTTGGAAACCCGGTCTGCCTATCCGCCCCTGACCCGGATATGGAAAACCCAGATCCCCCCCAATGGGGTATTTGAACTGGCGTCTGCCGATGTTCACGCATTGGTGCCGGAAACGGTCAATGTCCGGGCCGGCCTGGGTACCGAGCCTGTGATAAATCTGGCCGACCATGTGAGCCAGCTTTTTGCCTATCCTTACGGATGCCTGGAACAGACCGTCTCAGGCCTATTTCCCCATGTTTTTTTAACTGAGAGCGATTTTTCAGCCCTGGGGCTTAAAACTCATTCCAAAGAGGAGACTGAAACCAAGATTCGTCTCGGGATCCAGCGGCTTCTGGAAAAACAAAAGAGTTCAGGGGGATTTGGCCTCTGGGACGGTAAGAGTCCTGAAAGCGCCTGGCTCACTGCCTATGCCGCCTTTGTCCTGGCCCGTGTCCAGTCTTTAGGCCTTGGAGATGCCCGGTCGGTATTTGCCTATGTGGACAAATACGGGAGCAATTGCCTGGGCCTGGTCCAGGCCGGGGTGGCCCAGAGTCTTGCCGGGGACCGGCATACTGCGGTCAAAGCCTTTGACCTGGCCATTAAAACCCAGCGGGATCCCGAGACCTATCTGGGAGATTACGGATCCAATGTCCGTGATTTTTCCGCGGCCTATTATTATCTGTCCACCTATTTCCCCGAATACAGGTACCGGGCCTTGTTTCTGCACGAATTGGACGCGGCCCTGGCAGATCGTGAATGGCTTTCCACCCAGGAACGCAACGCCCTTGTCATGGCCGGGGCCTTGCAGCCAAAGGGTTTAAAATTAAAAACAGGGGCAAGACTGACCTTTATCTTAATCTGGTCCTGGCAGGATATCCCAATACCATGCCTGCTCCCCAAAGCCTTGGGGTCTCTGTGTCACGCAGGTTCTTGGATCCCAAGGGCAAGCCTGTTCAGGTGTCAAAGGTGAAATCCGGAGACCGGATCATTGTGGAATTGAAAATAAAATCAAAAAAACACATGCCCCCGCCCCTGGTGGAAGACATGTACCGGCCCGATCAGGTTTCACCCCTTTATCTTGAGGCCTTGCTGGCCTATGAGGACCAATGGTTTTATTACCATCCCGGCATCAATCCATTTGCCCTGTCCAGGGCCATGGTCCAGAATATTGTCCATGGCCGGGTGGTTTCCGGGGGATCCACCCTGACCATGCAGGTGGCCAGAATCCTTAATCGTAAAGGTCCGGGCCCAAGCCTTGGCAGAAAATTCGGGCAGATGCTCAGGGCAGTCCAGCTTGAGGCGCATTTGACCAAGGATGAGATCCTTGGCCTCTACCTGACCCATGCCCCTTTTGGGGCCAATATCCAGGGGGTCAGGGCCGGTGCCTTTACCTGGCTGGGCAAGGATACTGCCGAGCTGACCCGTGCAGAGGCCGCTCTTCTGGCCGTTCTTCCCCAGGTCCCTTCACGGTACCGGCCGGACCGGCATCCGCTCCGGGCCCAAAAGGCCAGAAACAAGGTATTGGAACGGCTGGCCAGGTTTAATATCTGGTCCCGAACCCAGGTTGAATCGGCCCGTCAGGAACCCGTGATTCCCTTTAGATTTCCAAGTCCTCTGGCCGCCCCTTTGGCTGCAAGGCGGCTTCGGGCCCAAATTCCGGGCCAGGGGGTGATCCATTCCCTTTTAGATTATGAGCTTCAGGTCCATCTGGCTGAACTGGTGAAAACCTATATGGTCTCCCTGCCCCCGGGGCAGTCCGGGGCGGTCATGGTGGTCAACCATAAAACTAACGGGGTAAAGGCCTATGTGGGGTCTGGAGATTTTTTTTCCCCCTCCTGCCAGGGCCATGTGGACATGGTACAGGCTTTCCGGTCTCCGGGCTCGACCCTCAAGCCCTTTATTTACGGCCTGGCCATGGACGCAGGCCTTGTCCATTCCCATTCCATGCTTTTGGATTTGCCCAGGTTCGGCAAGTCCTATGACCCGGGGAATTTTACCCGGGGGTTTGCAGGCCCGGTCACGGTCACCCGGGCCCTTCGGGATTCTTTGAACCTGCCGGCAGTCCAGGTGCTAGAGGCCTATGGCCCGGCCCGTTTTCATGACAGATTGAAAAATGGGGGGGCTAGGTTTAAATTCAAGGGACAACCCAACCTGTCCATGGCCCTGGGCGGGGTGGGCACCAACCTGGAATCCTTGGTCATCCTTTATTCGGCACTGGCCCGGAATGGGGTTGCGGCCCGGCCCCGGCTGACCCCTTCGGACCCGGTCAAAGAGCGATACCTCATGAGTCCCGGGGCGGCCTGGATTATCTGGAAGATTTTGTCCCGGCCCCTGCCCGGCCGTGAAGGGGTTGTCCGATTGTCAGGGGCGTTGCCTGTGGCCTGGAAAACCGGAACTTCCTATGGGTTCAGGGATGCCTGGGCCATGGGGATCAAGGGAGATTATCTGGTGGGGGTGTGGATCGGCCGGCCTGACGGTTCTCCGTCTCCCGGTCAGTACGGGGCTGTGACGGCCGTGCCGCTCATGGCAAGGGTCATGGAATGTCTCCCGCGCTCCCCAACAAAGGCCGTCCCGCCTGACTCGGTCAGCCGGGAGAGCATATGCTGGCCTTCGGGACGGGCGGAGTCCAGGATGCGCAACCAGGCGGTTGGGGCCTGTGCCCGGCGGCACAAGGCCTGGATTCTGGACCAGAAATTTCCTTCTACCCTTACCGGAGAAACCGGTATCTGCGCCCCCCTTGTCCGGACCCTCTGGGTGGATACAGAGGGCCGGCGGGCCACCCCCCTGTGCGGGGGGGTAAAGAAAATGGCTGTCAGCCTATGGCCATGGCAGGCAGAACCCTTTATCCCGGCTCAATGGCAGCGGTCTAACATCATCCCCGGAGACGCTGACGCCTGTCCGGGTCTGGCCCCTCTGGTTCTGCCCCGGATCAGGATTGTTTCTCTGTCCGATGGGAGTATCCTCTCCTGCCAGCCCGGGGAAAAGAATCGAGCCCGCCTTCCCCTCAAAGCCCTGGGTGGCCGGGGGGAAATTCATTGGTTTCTCAACCAAAAAGTCCTGGTAAGGGGAGGTGCCAATGCGTCCATGTCCATTCCCCTGCCCGGCCCGGGGGATTATCAGCTGGTTGCAATGGATGCGACCGGCAACTCAGGCCGGGTCAATTTCAGGGTGATTGCTTCTCCCCCCTGATGCCCGGGTATCCGTCGATAAAACGCCCCCTCGCAGGCCTGATTTTTAATTTTTTCCTGGCAGTGAAATGATTGCATCCGGGGCGTTCAGGAGCTTTATTGCTTCATGGATGGGGCAACACCCAGGTTGAGCCGCTATAGGGGATCGCCCGCCAGGATGATTTTCCAGGATCACGTGCATAAGGCCGGTGTCGGTTTTACCTGGGGATGTCTTTTAGGGAACTCAAAAAAGAACGGCTCAATCAAATTTCCCGGCTGATGATACGCAGCCCTTCAAGGGTCAGGGACTGGTCTACATATTCAATGGTCTGGGAGACTTCGGCAATGAGAGGGGCCAATCCGCCTGTGGCAATGATCATTAGGGCCGAGTCCATTTCCCGGGCCATACGGCTTACCATTCCGTCTACCATGGCTGCGTTTCCGTAGATGATGCCTGATTGGATGCTTTCAATGGTGTCTTTTCCAATGACCTGTTCCGGTGCTTTGAATATTTCCACTCTGGGCAGCCTGGAAGCCCTTTGGAACAGGGCTTCGGAAGAGATCATCACCCCGGGGCAGATGGCACCCCCCAGGTATTCGCCTTTTTGGGTGATGGCGTCAAATGTGGTTGCCGTGCCGAAATCGATAATGATCAATGCCTGTTGATGTTTTTTAAAGGCTGCCACGGCATTGACAATGCGGTCCGCACCCACTTCATTGGGGTTGGAATAGAGAATGGGCATGAGTTTTTTGACAGATCTGGGATTGATCCACACAGGAGAGAGGTTGAGATAGCGTTGGCAAAATGCATTTAAAATCCTTACGGACGAGGGAACCACGGAAGAAATAACGATTTTGGTGATGGCAGAGGTCTCCATGCCCTTGTCTGAGAACAGGGCCTGTGCCAGGACGTTGAACTCGTCTGCCGTATTTTCCCGGACCGTCCGGATCCGCCAATCGTGTTTGAGGTCATCGTTTTCATATACACCGATCACTGTATTGGTATTGCCGACATCAATCACCAGCAGCATGGGCTTCTCCTTGTTTGGGGCTATTCAATTTTAACGGTAAATACCTGGGGGGATGCATGGGTCATGGCCAGGTCAACAGGGATATTAATATAGGCGTGCCGGGCAGAGACTCCTTTTTTAAGGCCTTTGAGGTCCATAAAGGCAAAAATTTGGTCTGTCACGGCTTTATTCCCAAGGGTTTCCTGGGGACCTTTGATTTCAACGGTGATAAAGGCCGGCTCAATGCTCGCCTTTCCCGGGCTGTTTCGAATCTGGATGGGCAGGTTCTCAATCTTTTTTGTTCCTGTCAGGGCCTGAATGGGCACGGTGACAATAAACATGGGCTGACTGGAAGAAAAGAGCAGAGGGTTTTCAAGGTCCAGGGGGACCTCTTTTTTAAAGGCTTCGTTTGCATTGCCCAGGTCAACGGGCTTGGTCCGGAGCTGAACAATTTTATTGATCAGGGACTGGGCCCCGGTCAGGTCTACGGTTGAAGGCTCACAGGCCGGGGCCAGGGCCATGTGACCCTTGGCTGGATCACCGGTATAGGGCACGCTGACCTTGAAGGTTCGGGTGACCTTTTTTTCCAGGCGGACGCTCAAATAGGACGGGCTGATATCAAGGATGTGTATTGAGGGATTCATGGGAATACGGGTGCGGTCCACGGGCAGCAGATAGGTGCCCTGTTCAATGGAGTCTGAATCCCCTGCAGGATCAAATTCAAGGTCGGTGTAGAGGTCGGCAGGATAAAGGATGGTCTTTTTGTTGAGCTGCTCAATATGCCGGGGATTTCCCTTGATTCGGATTTCGATTTTGTCCGTGTGAAATTGGGTCAGGACCATATCTTCAGGGACATTGGAAAAATCCACGGGCAGCAGCAGATGGGTTTCCACAGGTTCTGTGGTGCAGCCCCAGACAAGGAAAAGAAATAAAAAGGCCAGGCAGGCCCGGATATGTTTCAGATCAGGCATTCCTGATGGCGTCAATGATACGGGTAAAAGAGGAAATCCGCTGAACATCATGGACCCTGACAATATGGGCCCCGTTCATGAGAGAGGCGGCACAGGCCGCCAAGGTGCCGTATTCCGTTCCCAGATCATCCGGTGCTGTTTTTTTCCCCGAGGCCTGGCTCAGGATATGCTGGATAAAGGATTTTCTCGACGGCCCCATGAGGATTGGAAACCCCATGGCTGTGAGCCTGTGAAGCTCCTTGATCAGCACCAAATTGTGATTCACGGTCTTTCCAAACCCAATCCCCGGGTCCAGGATGATCTTGTCCCGGGCAATGCCCCGGGACAGTGAAAAATCAACCCGTTCCTGGAGATAGGTGGTGATTTCCCCCATGAGGTCATTGTAGCTGGGGTTGACCTGCATGGTTTCCGGGGTCCCTCTCATGTGCATGAGAATCACCGGCGCCCGGGTTTCAGCTGCCAAATCTGCCATGGCCGGATCTTTTTCAAAGGCTGAAATATCATTGATGATGGCGGCGCCGGCATCCAGGGCAGCCCGGGCCACCGAAGATTTTACCGTATCAATGGATATGGGAACATCAATCTCTTTGGCCAGGGCCTCGATCACCGGGATGGTCCGGTCCATCTCTTCCTGGTCTGAAACGGGCTGGGCAAAGGGCCTAGAGGATTCACCCCCGATGTCAAGAATATGGGCCCCGGCCTTGACCAGTTGTCGGCCCTGGGCCGTTGCCGTTTCCAGAGAGTTGAACCGCCCGCCGTCGGAAAAAGAATCCGGGGTGGTGTTTAATATGCCCATAATGCAGGCGTACGACCCCAGATCAAGTCGGAAACGGCCGAACTCAAGTGTAAACGCATTCATTGCCGGCATGGAAGGCTCCTTTGAATTAATCCTCTTTTTTATCCGTATCTTCGGGATCTTCATTCGGCGTTTTGGCGCCTGGAAACTCCAGGATGTCCCCCTCTTCTTCTTCCGTGTCATCGGGTGATTCCGACTTTTCGTTTTCCCTTGCCTCTCTGGCCTCCTGCTCTGTCGGAGGTTCAGGTGCTGTGCGGACGTTTTTCCGGCCGAAAAAATCAAACTCCGGCCTCATCTGAGCAATTAGATCATCCAATTCCGGCCCCATGATGGTCTCTTCTTCAATGAGCAAATCGGTAAGGGCATGGAGAATATCAATGTTCTCTTCCAGAATTTTTTGGGCCGTGGCATAGGCACGGTCAATCACGGCAGCCACCTCGGCATCAATTTTCTGGGCCGTATTTTCGGAATAGGTCTTGGCCTGGGTCATTTCCCTGCCGATGAAGATGTTGTCATCATGGTCCTCATAGGAGAGGGGGGCCAGGTTGTCACTCATGCCGAAGCTTCGGATCATCCGGTTGGCAAGCTTTGTGGCCTGTTTGATATCATTGGAAGCCCCTGTGGAGATCCGGCTGAAAATGACCTCTTCAGCCACCCGGCCGCCAAAGGCAATGGCCAGCTCGTTTTCCAATTGGTCCTTGTATTTGAAATCCCCCTCTTCGGGCAGAAACCAGGTCACACCCGCGGCCCGTCCCCTGGGGATGATGGTGATTTTGTTCACGGCATCCGTACCGGGCAGGAACCTTGCCACCAGGGCATGGCCGCCTTCGTGGTAAGCGGTTGTCTTTTTCTCTTCTTCCTTGATGACCTTGGACTTACGTTCAAGGCCCATGTAAACCTTGTCCTTGGCATCTTCAAAATCACGCATGGACAATTTTTCATGATCTCTTTTGGCTGCCAAAAGGGCGGCCTCGTTGACCAGATTTTCAAGGTCCGCCCCTGAAAATCCCGGAGTCCCTTTGGCCAGAATGGACGGATCCACATCATTACCCAAAGGACTTTTTTTCATGTGAACCCGTAAAATGCCTTCCCTGCCCCTGATATCGGGCATGTCCACTACAACCTGACGGTCAAAACGACCCGGCCTCAGCAGGGCCGGATCCAGAACGTCTGCCCGGTTGGTGGCGGCCATGAGAATTACCCCTTCATTGGACTCAAACCCGTCCATTTCAACCAACAGCTGGTTGAGTGTCTGTTCCCGTTCGTCATGGCCTCCGCCCAATCCAGCACCGCGCTGGCGGCCCACGGCATCAATTTCATCAATAAAGATGATGCAGGGGGCGTTCTTTTTCCCCTGGGCAAAAAGATCCCTGACTCTGGAGGCACCCACGCCCACAAACATTTCAACAAAGTCCGAACCTGAGATGGTGAAAAAGGGTACGCCTGCCTCTCCGGCAACGGCACGGGAGAGCAGGGTTTTACCGGTCCCCGGATTTCCCACGAGAAGAACACCTTTGGGGATTCTGCCCCCCAGGCGGGTATATTTATCCGGATTTTTCAGAAAATCAACGACTTCGGTCAGCTCTTCCTTGGCTTCGTCTATCCCTTCCACATTGGCAAAGGTGACTTTTTCCCCTTTGTCATCTATGAGCCTGGCCCGGCTTTTACCAAAGGAGAGGGCCTTGCCTCCGCCGCCGCCCTGCATCTGGCGCATGAAAAATATCCATACCCCGATGAGAACGATCATGGGCAGCCAGGAGACCACAATGGACATGAACCATGAGGATTCAGCAGGCGGCTTGGCCTTGATGGCCACCCCGCTGGCCCGAAGGGTCTTGATCATTTCTCCGTCATCCGGGGCAAAGCTTCTGTAACGGGTCCCGCTGGAATCGGTAATATACAGCTCCTGGCCCTGGATAACCACATTCTGGACCCGGCCGTCTTCCACCAGGGATAAAAATTCCGAATACCCGATATCTGCCTGGCCGGCCTGCTGCTGGTTGAAAATATTATAGAGCATGACCATCATCAGGACAATGACCAGCCACAGGGAAATGTTTTTATAAAATTGATTCAATGTTATTTTTCTCCTTGGGTTAATAAAACCAATAAAACTTATCTATATATAAACATAAAAAAGGATTATACAAGGGATGGTTTACAGGTTTTCATCTTGATTTCCCTTTGGGTTTTTGCTTGGCTGCCGGGTTGGTCTGCCCAACTTTCTTAACGGCCGGCTCTCCTTTTTAATGCAGAGCATATGTTTGCGTTTGTAAACCCGGATCTGTCCGGGCAGGTCCAGGCTTTTGGGGCCTGTGTTTTTCCGGGCAAGCCCCAGAATGTCCAGGATATGGGCGTGGGTGATCCTGCGCAGGTCTTTTTTTACCTGGCGTATTGCTTTGCGCAGGATGCGGTGAACCAGGGCCGGATGCAGGTCTTGAATATCCGGTATGGAGATCTTTATCTGGTCAGGGCAGGTCTGGATATGGAGATTTTCAAAGGCCTGGTCTGTCTGTTGAGTCATGAAATCATCTTCAAGGGAAATGATCTGGCTGAGCCGGGCCATTCCGGTTTTGATTTCCGGGTTAAACTCTTTTTCAAGAGAGGGAATCAGACCATTGCGGACCCGGTTGCGGAGAAAATGGGGATCTGAATTGGAGCCGTCTAGAACAAAGCCCTGGTCTGAGTCTTCTAAAAAGAGAAGAATATCTGATTTGGAGATCTGGATGAGGGGACGGATAATTTTTGTCCCCCGGACCGGGGCGATTCCCCGGAGTCCTAAGGGGCCGGATCCCCGGAGAAGATTCATGAGCACTAATTCCACATGGTCGTCCCAGTTGTGGCCTGTGGCAATCCGGGTATACCCTTTGGCTGCTGCCGTGTGTTTGAAAAACTCGTACCGGGCCTGTCTGCCCGCCTCTTCCAGGGATAATTTATTCTGGTCTGACAGGTCCCGGACATCCCGGGTTTCAACAACCAGCTCAAGACCATGGTCCTGGGCAAAGGCCCTGACAAAATTTTCATCTCCAAGGGATTCAATTCCCCTGAGGCAATGGTTGAGGTGGGCAAGTCCCAGACGAATGTCCAGCTCGTTTTTCAGGTCCAGGAGGACCCGGACCAGGGCGATGGAGTCCGGCCCTCCGGACAGGCCTACAAGGACGTGGTCCTTTGCCTTGAGCATCCCATGGGTTTGAATGGTTTCTAAAACCCGGGCTTGGACGTTTTGGGCTGTTTTTTTCATTTTAACAGGCAAACAAGGGGAGGTCCGCAGGCTGGATCAATCCGGCCCGGGCCCCATAATCAAAAAAACAATTCACGGCCCGGGTGCCAATCTCGCCGATATCCCTGGAAAATTTGTTCACATACAGGCTGATATGCTGCTGGATCACACCTTCCTCCATTTCCTGGGCATGGTTTCGGATATAGGATAATCCCTTGTCAGGATGGTCAAATCCATGGTCAATACTTTCCCGGATCAGGGATTGAATAGTACAGGCCCTGTCCGGATCCATATCCCTGCGCACGGCAATACATCCCAAAGGGATGGGCAGGCCGGTTTTGTTTTCCCACCAAAGGCCAAGATCGGTTTTCATTTCAAGGGCCATGTTCTGGAAAATAAAGCGTCCCTCGTGGATGATCACCCCGAAATCGGCTTTTTTCGCCTTGACTGCCGGCATGATTTTTTCAAAGGCCATGGGCAGGGCCTGGAATTTAAGCCCTGGAAAACAATTGGCCATGTAAAAGCAGAACAGATGATAGGCGGTGGTGCCCAGTCCTGGCACGGCCACAACCGGTTTTTTTTGGGAGCCCATCTTTCGTCCGGGCCGGGAGATGACCAAAGGGCCGCACCCCATTCCCAAGGCTGCCCCTGTCCTTAACAGGGCATACCGGTCCAGAAGATTGCCCAGGGCGGCCACACTGAGTTTGGTGATCTGGTATTTGCCCAGGGCGGCATGCTGGTTCAGGGTTTCCACATCCGCCAGCACTATGTTGAAGTCCATGGATCGGGTATCAATGAATTTTTCGGCGATCCCTTTGAAGATAAAGGTGTCGTTTGGACATGGGGAATAGGCTAAATCGTATTTTATGTTCATGGGTATTCATACCAAATTATCAACCGGGAATGCAATGCCTGATCCCGGAGATTAGGTGTGGATTTTTTTCCATGGAAATATGGGGCCTGATTCAATAAATCATGGTATGGTCTTTTATTAGGACAACCAAATAAGGAAAAAGACTCAATGGCAGAAACGACCTATGTATTATTTGACCTGGACGGCACCCTGAGTGATCCTTTGGAAGGAATTTCAAAATCCATCAATTATGCCCTTGGGGCCTTTGGGTATCCCCTGGCGCCGGAAGCCGAACTGGCCCGGTTTATCGGTCCGCCTCTGGATACCACCTTTGTGGAACTGACTGCCGGGGATGACCAGAGCCATATCATGGCCCTGGTGGAAAAGTTCAGGGAGCGTTTCAGGGAAAAGGGATACAGGGAAAATAAATTGTATCCCGGGGTGAAACAGGCCCTTGAGTCTCTGTATGCCAGAGAGATTCCCTTGGGGGTCTGCACCTCTAAACGCAGGGATTTTGCCGAAAAAATTCTTGCCATGTTCGGCCTGGATCATCTGTTTGACTTTGTCAGCGGCGGGGACGTGGGGATCAGCAAATCCAGTCAGATCAGGACCCTGCTGGAGATGAAAAAAATCTCCCGAGCCTCTGTGATGATCGGGGACCGGGATTCGGACATCCTGGCGGCCCGGGAAAACGACCTTTGCGGATACGGGGTGATCTGGGGATACGGAAGCCGGGAGGAACTGGAAAACGCAGGGTCGCTGGGGTTGTTTGAAGCCCCGGATGAGTGGAACCACATTTTCAGATAAGATTAAGGATATCAAACATGGGAAAACAGGTATTGGGCATATCAGGCAGCCCGATTAAAAACAGCAATACCGACCGTTTGATCAAAGCGGTTCTGGCCCGGACAGGATGTGATACCGAGTTTATCAAACTGAGCCAAATCAATGTCCGGCCCTGCATAGGGTGCAAAAGATGTGTCACGGATAATATCTGCAAGGTTGAAGATGATTTTCCGGCCCTGTCTTTGAAAATCCAGAATGCCCGGGCCATTGTTATTGGGGCCTACACCCCCTACGGGCAGATAGACGGGTTTACAAAAGCCCTGCTGGAGCGGTTCTGGTCCCTGAGACATGTGAACCACCTGCTCAATGGAAAACTCTGCGCCACCATTTTGACCAGCCTTTCGCCGAAAGCTGCCGTTTCTGTGAACCAGTCCCTGGCCATGGAGCTGGTGAATTACGAGCATATGGAATTGCTGGATCAGATCATTGTGCCTGGGAATCTGCCCTGCCTCAGCTGTGGAAAAGGCGATCAATGCAGCCAGAGCGGGGTCTCCCTGATGTACGGACGAGAGGCAAAAACATTTGATTATGGGTATTTTCGTGTGGAAGACCAGTCAAAGATCTGGGACCGGGCCATTGACCTGGGCCGCACCATAGAACGGCGTCTGTCCGCCTGATCATGGGAGGGTACCTGGGTCATCCAGGCAGGCATTGACAGGCACCAAGGTCGCAGGTATACTTAAATCATATTCATAATATTCTTTTTTTATACGCTTTGTTTAAATTGGATTTAAAGGGGTGCACGGCAACTTCCGGTTGGGTGCCGCCCATTGGTCAGGGAGGAGATCATGCTCAATTCCCTTCATTCGCGAATCATATTAACGGTCATGGGTATTGTTATCCTGACCCTATCCGGGATCAGTTTTTTTGTTCAAAAGGAGAATATCAACACCCTGTCCGAGATTCATGACGAGAACAACAGGAATTTTCTCAATGCAGTGGTTTTTAACGTGGAAAATGAACATAAAAGCCTTGAGTTCCATCGTCAGACAGCACTGAATATAAGAAAGGCAGAGCGGAAACACCTGGTCTCTATTGGAATCCAGGTAATTGAAGGGATTTATCAAAAATACCGTCAGGGTCTTTTGTCCGAGGCTGATGCAAAAACCCAGGCCAAATATATGATTTAAAAGATGCGGTATGACCGGGGAGCCGGGTATCTATGGATCAACGATATGGGGCGCCCCATCCCGAAAATGGTTATGCACGCCACCCTGCCATCTCTCAATAACAAGGTTCTGGATGATCCCAAGTATTATTGCACCATTCCCGACAAAAAAAATCTTTTTGTGGCCTTTGTGGATCTCTGCCGGAGCCAGGGCGGGGGATATGTGGATTATCTGTGGCCAAAGCCGGTTGAACAGGGATTTACCCAGGACCAGCACAAAATTTCCTATGTGGCCCTGTTTGAACCCTGGGAATGGGTGGTGGGCACAGGTGTCTATATTGACGATATTGAGGCAGATACGAAAAAACGGATGGAGGCCATTATCGGGGAATTGAGGCAGACCTTTTCCCAGTTGAAAATTTTTCATTCCGGATATGTAATAATATTCAATTCGGAAAAAGATATGATTGTTCATCCGGTTCTCGAGGGGGTAAGGGGGATTGAACTGATCAATCCGGCCACGGGCCATAATCTCCTGGAAGAACTCATGGTTGACGCCCGGACACCGGACAGGCGGTATGAGTATATCTGGGATAACCCCCCGGACCATGAAGGGGAGTACCGGTTTTTAAAAAGGGCCTATGTCAGGCATTTTAAACCCCTGGACTGGTATATTGTTTCTTCTCTGTATGTGGATGAGATCGAGGCGGATGTCCAGGCCCTTGGAAAAAAAATTTTTTCACTGGCCCTGGTGTTTCTCGGGGTCTCTGTTGTGCTGGCAGCCCTGCTGTCAAAGAGCCTGACCCGGCCTCTTGGGAAATTGATGACATCGGTAAAAAAAATCGGCAGCCAGGGCATTGCATCGGCAAAGATGCCTGAAACCGGGACCGTTGAAACCAAGGCCTTGGGCCGGATACTCAATCATATGATCAAGTCTGTGAACCAATCCATGGGGGAAAAACAGAATCTTGTGGATAAACTGGAAGATGCCAGGGACCATCTGGAACGGCGGGTGGCGGACAGGACATCTGAGTTGGAAATCGCCAACCAGGCGCTTATAACGGCCAAGGAAAAAGCGGAAATCGCCAACCAGGCCAAAAGCGAGTTCCTGGCAAATATGTCCCATGAGATCAGGACCCCCATGAACGCCGTTCTCGGGTTCACGGAAATTTTAAATGATAAGGTTATGGATCCAAAGCTCCGTTTTTATATCCAGTCCATTTATGGGGCAGGAAAAAATTTATTGCGGCCTATCAATGATATTCTGGATTTATCCAGAGTCGAGGCAGGAAAACTTGAGCTTTTCTATTCGCCTGTCAGTGTGGCAGATTTGTTCGACGAGGTCCGGGCCATGTTTGCCCCTAAAATAAAGGAGAGAGAGATTGAGTTTAAGCTTGCCATTTCCAGGGATTTCCCTAAATTTCTGCTTTTGGATGAGGCCCGGCTGCGCCAGATTCTGGTCAACCTGGTATCAAATGCCGTGAAATTTACAACCCAGGGGGAGATTTGCCTTAGTGCTTCCTGGGAGGCAGATAATAGTCCGGACCCGGTCTCTGTTGATCTCTACCTCTCTGTTTCCGATACGGGCATGGGCATGTCCCAGGAAGATACCGCCCATATTTTTGATGCCTTTGAACAGCTCAAGGAAGCCAGGGGGGCGGAATTCGGAGGCAGCGGCCTGGGGCTTGCCATCAGCCGCCGCCTGGTTGGAATGATGAAAGGCCGGATCCAGGTGACCTCTTCCCTGGGCATGGGCTCTCGGTTTGACCTGATTTTTCCCGGTGTTGAAACTGTTCGGGACCCGGTCTCCGGCCCGGGCAAAAAGATTGATCCCAAAAAGGTCTGTTTTACCAGGGCCAGGGTTCTGGTTGTGGATGATGTGGAGTATAACCGGGAGTTGTTAAGGCATCTGATGGGGGACTATGACCTTGAAATTTTATTGGCCCGGGATGGTGCTCAGGCCCTTGAAATGGCCCGGGAAGTCCGGCCGGATTTAATCCTGCTGGATATGAGAATGCCGGTGATGGACGGGTATGAGGCGTCAGCCCGGCTACGGCAGGATGAAAAGACCCGGTCTATTCCCATCATCGCCATTACCGTTTCTGCCATGAAAACAGATGAGGCAGAGATCCGAAAGATTTGTAACGGATATTTGCGAAAACCGGTTTCCCGGGCAGAGTTGGTGGGCGAGATGGTCAATTACCTTTCCTACACTTTGATGACTGATGAAGACCAAAGCCCGGCCTCTGTACCGGTTTCGGATCTTCTTTACAAAGCCCTGGACTCTTGTTCCGGGGTCAGGGCCCCATTGATGAAACAGGCTGGCCAGGGCAAGGAACTGGCCCGGCTCATGGCCATAGATAAAGTAGAGGCGTTTGCCGGAAAGATATCTGATATTGGCCGGGAATGTCGGTGTGAGCCTTTGTTAATATGGGCGGATGAATTGCTGGGCCTGGCGGATCGGTTTGAGCTGGACGGGATTGGAGCGGCCTTGACTGAATTTGACAAGGCCATGGAAGCGTACCTTGCTCAAAAAGGAAAGGCATAAACTGAATGCAGATTTATAGGAACAGCGAGATCAGGATACTGGTGGTGGATGATGCCCGGAAAAATATTCAGGTCATCGGGCATCTGCTCAGGGGGCAAGGATTTAAGGTTAGTGTGGCCCAGAACGGTGAACAGGCCCTGGAAATTGCCAAAATGAGTAAACCGGACCTGGTGCTTCTGGACATCATCATGCCGGAAATAGACGGGATTGAGACCTGCCGCCGGATGAAGGCAAATCCTGAAATGAAAGATATTCCCATTATTTTTTTAAGTGCATTGTCCGAGTCCGCAGATAAGGTCAAAGGATTAAAGGCCGGTGCGGTGGATTATGTGACCAAACCCATTGATTCAGAAGAATTACTGGCCAGGCTCAGGCTGCATTTGACCATGAAAATTCTCCAGCATGACCTGGAATCCCAGGTCAAGATCAGAACCCAGGAACTGAGTCTGGCCAATGCGGCTCTGAAAAAGCGTGAAGAGGATTACAAGTCAGTGATGACCGCGGTTCCGGACCCCATTGTTGTGTATGACCTTAAACGGTCTCCTTTGTATATTAATCCGGCATTTACCCGGGTGTTTGGCTGGGAATGGAAGGATTTGAATTGGATTTTATTTTGGAAAGCGAATACGAGCGGACCATTGAGGCCTTTTCCACCACCATTCAAGAGGGCTATCTGGGAGGCTTTCATACCCAGAGGTATACCAAAACAGGAGAGGTCCTGGACGTCAGTATCACGGCTGCGGTCTTTAAGAACTCCTCGGGAAAGGTTGCCGGGGCAGTGACCAATCTCAGGGATATTACCGAGTGGAAACAGACTCAGGAGGTCATGATTCAGAATGAAAAAATGATGTCCCTGGGCGGGCTGGCCGCAGGCATGGCCCATGAGATAAAAAATCCTCTGGGCGCTGTGATCCAGAGTGCCCAGGTTATCCAGAACCGTTTGTTCAAGTCTCTTCCGGCCAACCTCAGTGCGGCACGGGACTGCGGCCTTGATATTGATGCCCTTCACGCCTATTTGACCCAGCGGAAAATTGACACCCTTTTGGACCAGTTCTATGAGGCGGGAATCCGGGTGAACACCATTATAGACAACATGCTTTCCTTTAGCCGGAAGAGTGAGTCACGGCAGCTTCCCTGCGATTTGTGCCAACTCATGGACAAAGCCCTTGATCTGGCCTCCCAGGATTATGATTTGAAAAAAAATTATGATTTCAGGCGGATTATTGTCCAAAGGAAGTATGATGATAATCTTCCCATGGTCTGCTGCGAGGAATCCAAGATAGAGCAGGTGCTTTTTAATATATTGAAAAACGGGAGTGAGGCCATGCATGAGGCTGGAACAGAGAAGCCGACCTTTGTTCTGGCCATTTATCCGGGAAAGGATACGGTCTGTATTGAGATCCGTGATAACGGACCCGGGATGGACAGGGAGGTCCGGAAGAAAATTTTTGATCCTTTTTTTACCACCAAGGGATCAGGGACCGGCCTGGGGCTTTCTGTTGCCTATTTTATTATCCGCCAGGGCCATGGGGGTGATCTTGAGGTTGAATCCCGGCCCGGAAGCGGTACCCGGTTTACCATCTGCCTGCCCCTGGCCCGGGACTGAGCAAACGAAATATTCGGGAGTCAGCCCCAGGTAAATATGTTTGTTCTTTTAAAGATGAACGAAGTCCATGGGCTGCTGGTCAAACTCCAGGCCCTGGTCGATCCGTGCCAATACCTTTTCTTTGTCTTGTGGGAATTGATATCCTTCGTAATCATGGGTAAAGACCAGCTCGCCCCCGGGGGTCCGCCAGAAATTGCCGGCATGGTCAAAGCAGACCTTTGAGGTGAGGTCCAAGGCGGATATCATGGTTTTGAGTTCCAATAGCTGTTCCCTGGGGGTGAGCAGGGAGAGTTCTCCCTTTTGCACCTGGTCCCAGAGGGGGGTTCCGGGAATGGGCCTGAAAGGCCGGGACCGGATATAATGGGGATTGATTCCATTGAGCACCCGGGCCGTATTTTCGGCATGGGCCAGGGACCTGAGTTTTCCCCCCAGGCCGGGCATCCAGTATTCCGAGACCTGGAAGCCTGCGTCCATGGCTTTTTTTCCCCCCTGTATCTGTCCTGAACTGTCCACCCCTTTTTTGATCTGTTTGAGCAGGACGTCGTCCCCGGTTTCCAGCCCCAGATGGACCCTGTCCAGCCCGGCGGCCCGGATGGATTTCAGGTTTGAAAGAGACCGCTGGGCAATGGTTCTTGCCCGGGCATAGGTGGTGATCCGGGTGATCGAAGGAAAAGTGCTTTTTAAATATCTTAAGGCCTCAACAAGATCTTCTGGCCTCATGATCATGGAATTTCCGTCCTGGATAAAGGCGGTCCTGCCCCCGGATACCAGCCATTGGATGAGCATGTCCGCTCCCTGGTGATAGTTGAGGCCAGGATTTTGGTCAATCAGGGCCATGATGGCTTCCCGGGTGATTTCTCCCCCCTGGCCCAGACCCGCAGATGCGGATTTCAAATCCCGGGCCAGGGCAGCCATGGCATGGATATCCGACTTGATTTCTTCCAAAGACCTGGGTTCGAATTTTTCCCCTTTGTACATGGCGCAGAAGGTGCAGTGGTTCCAGGGGCAGTTCCGGGTGAATCGGACCAGAAGGGAGGCGCTTCCCCCTTCGCTTGGGGGACGGTATATGCCGGTTTCAAAGGGATAGTCTTGGGTGTTCATGGGTTTTCCCCGCTTGTGAGTTGGTTTGAATTTTTTCCTTTTTTAAATTATTTTGTAAATCCTACCATATCCGGCATTCCACAACAATTGGAATCCCTGGAAGAATTCAACGGATCTTTACTTTTTGTTTGGGGTGATTATGGTGTGATGGATCAATAACCCTGAAAAAACGGCCCAGAAAAAAATGAAACAGGACCAAGAAACCGCTGCTGTCCAGATAAGAGATCCCCAGGAAGAGACCCCCTCTATTGTCCCCTTAACGCCCTTGCCGGAAACCTTTGCCGATCATGCCAAGGAGTTGGACCGGATCATTGTCCGGGGAGCCAAGGAGCACAACCTTAAAAATATTGATGTGGAAATTCCCAAGAAACGTCTGGTGGTGATCACCGGGGTATCGGGTTCGGGCAAGTCCAGCCTGGCATTTGATACCATTTTTGCCGAAGGCCAGAGGCGGTATGTGGAGTCCTTGTCCTCCTATGCCCGCCAGTTTATCGGGCAGATGGAAAAACCCAGGTACGATACCATCCGGGGGCTTTCACCCACCATTGCCATTGAGCAGAAGGCCGCCTCCAAAAACCCCAGGTCCACCGTGGGCACCATTACGGAAATCTACGACTATCTCAGGGTGCTCTTTGCCCGGGTGGGCACCCAATACTGCTATAAATGCGGCAATAAGGTGGGCCGGGGCCATGCCCAGTCCATGGTCTCCCAGATTATGGATTTGCCCCGGGGGTCTAAGATTCTGATCCTGGCACCCATTGTGGAGAACCGCAAGGGAGAGCACCGGGAACGATTGGGAGAACTTAAACAGGAGGGGTATGCCCGGGTCAGGGTGGACGGGGTGGTCCAGGATCTTGAAAATGTCCAGACCCTGGCCAGAAATAAAAAACACCATATTGAAGTGGTGGTGGATCGGCTGGTGGTTAAATCCGGCGGGAAATTTGAAGAGCGGCTTACTGACTCGGTGGAAGCGGCCCTTAAATTGGGTTCAGGCCAGCTCATCGTCCATATGGTGGGACGGGAGGACCTAAAGATGAGCGAGGCCAGATCCTGCTGCGGCATTGCCTACCCTGAACTCACTCCCCAGATTTTTTCGTTCAACTCCCCCCTGGGCATGTGCTCGGACTGCAACGGAATCGGCACTCTTCTGGCCATGGACCCGGACAAGGTGGTGCCGGATAAAACCTTGAGCATCCGTGAGGGTGCTGTGATCCCATGGAAAAATTATTTTATGAAAAACCCCAGGTTCCAGAATGACAATTCCTGGGGCAAGGGACAGCTGCTGGCCATGGAAGACCAATGGGGAATTGATTTTGACCTGCCCTGGGAAAAGCTGCCTCAAAAACAGAGAAACCTGCTTCTCTACGGGTCCCGGACAAAACAGATGACCGTGAACTGGAATTCAGCCAAGATCCAGGGGCAGTTTTCAAGGACCCATGAGGGGCTGATTCACACCCTGATGCGGCGGTACAGAAATACCCAGTCCGAACACCAGAAAAAATACTATGCCAATTTCATGACCGCATCCACCTGTCCTGCATGCCGGGGGAAGCGGCTGCGGAATGAGATCCTCCATGTGTTCATTAAAAACAAGTCCATCATTGATCTGACAGGGATGACCGTAAAAGAGGCCTATGATTTTGTCACGGCTCTGGATCTTTCCGGAAACAAGGGGTTGATTGCCGAAGAACTGCTCAAGGAAATTTCCGACCGCCTGGGGTTTTTGGTCAACGTGGGACTGGATTATCTTTCCCTGGACCGTTCAGGGCCGACCCTGTCCGGAGGAGAGTCCCAGCGTATCCGTCTGGCCTCCCAGGTGGGGTCGGAACTCACCGGGGTCCTGTATATTCTGGACGAACCCTCCATCGGCCTTCACCAGCGGGATAATATCAAATTGCTGTCCACCCTCAAGCATCTGCGGGATATTGGCAATACCCTGCTCATTGTGGAGCATGACCAGGAAACCATGGAAGAATCGGACTGGATCATTGATATCGGACCGGGAGCCGGGCATCTGGGGGGAGAGATCGTGGCCCAGGGAAGTCCCGGGCAGATCCGGAACAACCCGGCCTCCATCACCGGCAGATTTCTTACGGGAAAAGATGCCATTGCCATTCCTGGAAAACGGCGGACACCCAAGGCCAATAAATGGATTTCCATTGTCGGGGCAACGGAAAATAATTTAAACAATCTGACCGTGAAAATTCCCGTGGGCCTGGTTTCTGCAGTGACCGGAGTCTCGGGTGCAGGCAAGTCCACCCTGGTCAACCAGATCCTCTACCCGGCCCTGGCCGTGGCCCTGAACAATTCTCAGATGAGTGTGGGCCGACATAAAAAAATAACCGGCCTCTCACACATCAACAAGGTGATCAACATTGACCAGAAACCCATCGGCAGGACCCCGAGAAGTAATCCCGCCACCTATACCAAGGTCTTTGACTTTATCCGGGATTTCTTTGCCCTGCTGCCCGAATCCCAGGCCAGGGGGTATAAAAAGGGGCGGTATTCGTTTAACGTAAAGGGGGGGCGGTGCGAGGCCTGCAAGGGCGACGGATATATCAAGGTGGAAATGCATTTTCTGGCAGATGTGTTTGTGCCCTGTGAGGTCTGTGCCGGCAAACGGTTCAACAAGTCCACCCTGGAAATTCAATACAAGGACCACTCCATTGCCGATGTCCTGGATCTTTCCGTGGTCCAGGCAAGAGAGCTGTTTGAAAGCCATCCAAAGATCTCCAGAATTCTGGATACCCTCATGGATGTAGGACTTTCCTATATCAAATTAGGACAGGCGGCCACCACCCTGTCCGGGGGAGAGGCACAGCGGATCAAGCTGGCCCGGGAGCTTGCCAAGCGGGACACTGGAGATACCCTGTATATTCTGGATGAGCCCACCACCGGCCTTCATTTCCAGGATGTGAGGCTGTTGCTGGATGTGATCCAGCGACTGACCGCTGCCGGGAATACCGTGATTATCATCGAACACAATCTGGACGTGATCAAGACGGCTGACTGGGTGATTGATATCGGGCCTGAAGGGGGGAGTGCAGGGGGCAAGATCGTGGCTGAAGGCCCTCCTGAAACGGTGGCTGAAAATGAGAACAGCCATACCGGACGATATCTCAAGCCACTTTTGTCCAATTAAGGGCATAGGCGACTCAAGTGCCTATACCCCAACCTTGTAAACATCATCAAGGGTTAGGCACTCAGGGGCAAACCCATGATTGTGCCCTGGCAGAGCCGAAGGATGAATTTGATCAGATTTTTTAAAAAGATGTGCCCGATCTGTTGTTTGATTGCTCTGTTATCAGTGCCCCTGCCTGTTTTGGCCCTGGACAGCCGGGAAATCTTATGGGCAGACTGTCCGGACCGCCTGTCCTGCCGGAAGGATACAACCAGCCGGAGCCGGATCTGCCTGGAGTTCAAGAGGGAAAAGGGTCAGTGCCGGGCAGGGGGCATGGTCGGAGGGGAGCATATTTCCACCGTCCGGGTGAGGGCCGGCCAAGGGGCCTGGTTTCTGGTTCTGTTCAAAAAAATAAATGGAACGCCTGAACATTGGATTCAGGGAAGAGGCATCCAGGTCCATTATATCGGCAACGGTCAGACATGGGTGAAAACCGGGGATGGTTTTTTTGATATCCGAGTTTCTGCCCATCCTTACGGCGAGTTCAGCTTGTTTGTCAAACAGTTGGCCCCAAAATAACCGGCCCTTTCCTGACGGCCCGAATATTTCATGAGATTTTAAGTGTTTTGCCTCATCTGCTGCGTTACAGTCCGCTCGCAGTAAAGGACTACGGCTTCTCGGTCTGTGCCTTGCAGCTAAGGCAAAAACGCTTTGTGAAATATGCGGGTTAGGTCTATAAAATTTTGTCAATATCCAGGATGCCAATCAATTGGGTGTCTGTTTTTAGCACCCCTTCAAGGAACTGACCTTTTACCCCGTTGACATTTGCGGGTGCCGGTTCAATCTCCGTTTGTCCGGCCGAAATCACGCCTTCTATGGAATCAACCCGAAGCCCGATATACTCGTTTTGGGAGTTGACAATCACATTCCTGTTTTCAGAAGAGGTTTTTACCGGTTCAAGTGCAAGTTTTCTGCCCAGGTCAATGATGGTCACGATCCTGCCCCTTAGATTGAGTATGCCTTTGATATTATCCTGGGCCTGGGGGACCTTTGTGACTTCAAGGTGTTTATTGATTTCCTGAATCTTTAATAGATTGATCCCGAAAAGGGCGCCGCCTACCCTGAATGTTGAAAATTCAATTTCCCGGCCCAGGGCCCGGGAGCTGTTATTTGTCATTTTTACATTTCTTCCTTTGTTAGGGGTTTTTTTAAATTAAAAATCCAACCTTTCAACTCATGGTAAAATTTTTTGAACATCCTGGGTCAGCCCTTTTTGAATGGATGACAGCAGTCCTTGGGTATCAAACTTGGTCAGATACGCATCAATGCCGGCCCTGTTGCCTTCTTCCATATGCCTGGGACTTGAAAGGGATGTCAGGGCAATCACCTTTAAATGGGAAAACCGGGCATCCTCTTTTATTTTTCGGGTTAGCTCAAATCCATCCATATTGGGCATTTCCACATCCGTGATCACCAGGTCAATTTTGCCGGAATCCTGTTCAAGGATATCCCAGGCAGCCCGGCCGTCTTGGGCCGTAATTACTTTAAAGCCGTATCCTGCCAGGAGAGCCTTGAACTTATCCCTGAAAAATTCAGAATCCTCTGCCAGCAAAAGGGTTTTCCCCGCCACAGCCTCTTTGGAAAGGTCTTGGCCTTGGCCAAACCCGTTGGGGTCAATTTGTTGAATCAGCTGGAATATGTCCACCAGAAGCGTGGTATGGGATCCAATGGTCATTGAACCGCTGATACCCTCCTGGGTTAAGAAGGACTGGTCAATATTGAGTCTGACTTCAACCGCATCAACCGGTGGTGACACCATGAGTCCCGCCTCTTTCCCATTTAGCTTGAACACAATGACTTCCTGGAACCGGGTTTGGGGGAGGTCGGAAAATTCTTGAACCTGTTCCAGGTCGTACAGGGGCAGTGTCCCCCCCCCCCCTGTACTGTACCACCCGCTGGCGGCCCACTTGTTCAATGGTATTGGTCTCTATTCTCTCAATCCGTTCCACAAGACAGAGCGGCACGGCAAAATATTCCTTGGCCCCATTTTTAAAGGTCAGCAGGGCTGCATTCTCATTTTCTGCATCGGTGCAGGCGGTATCTGGGGTGGCCGGCTGGCGGTTGTCCATGGCATCCAGTCCGGCCATCTGGGCCAGATTGGCAATATCAAGAATCAGGGCCACCCTGCCGTCTCCCATAATGGTGGCCCCGGCATAGGCGGAACAGGATTTCAAATGCCTGCCCACGGGCTTGACCACGATTTCTTCGGAATCATGAAGTTCATCCACAACCAGGCCGTATTTATAGGCTCCGGCAGAGACAACAGCGATATTCACGGCCTTGGGGATATGAACTCTTCTGTCCCGGCCCTGGCGGTGAAATTGCGCCTCTTTTGAGGCCGGGCAAGATCCGGTTTCAGGATCTGTCCGGTTTGACCGCCGGTCTGCGATATTTTTCCTGTTATCAACTTGTCTATTCCCGGTTTCAGGATTCAAAAATGTTTTTTCAAGTCCCAGCATCTGGGCCAGGTTGAGTAAGGGGAGCAGTTCTCCCCTGAGCCAGACCACTTCAGCATCCCCCACCCGCTCAATGCGGTCGTTGATTTCATCTCCCGGAACCCGTATTAACTCGTTTAAGTTGACCTGGGGGATGGCATACCGCTCTTCTGCCACAATGGTGACCTGGCTGAGAATAATGGCCAGGGTCAGGGGCAGGCGAATCTGAACATCCGTGCCCCTGCCCGGCCGGGTATCCAGGTCTATTGTCCCGCCAAGGCCTTCAATATTGGTGGTCACCACATCCATACCCACGCCCCGGCCGGAGACATCGGTCACCTCTCTGGCGGTGGAAAGGCCGGGCATGAGGATCAGCTCCAACTTTTGTTTTTTTGTCATCTGGGCCAATTGCTCTTCTGTGATCAGTCCCTTGGACAGGGCGGTGTTGGATATCTTTTCAGGATCCATGCCTTGGCCGTCATCACAGATGAGGATATTCACCTGACCTGCATCATGAAAGGCCTTAATCATAATTTTTCCCCTGGGATCCTTGCCGGCCTTTTTCCGCTGGTCCGGCAATTCAATCCCGTGATCAACCGCATTTCTGACAAGATGGGTTGAAGGATCGCTGATGGCCTCGAGAATGGTCTTGTCCAGTTCAACCTCTTTTCCCTCGAGCACCAGTTCTATTGATTTCTCCAGCTGGCCGGAGAGATCCCTGACCACCCGTGTAAATTTGCCCAGGATATTGCCGATGGGCTGCATCCGTGTCTGCATGATGGCCTCCTGACGTTCCGAGGTAATCATATCAATGCGCTGGCCGGACAATTCAGTGGCCTTGGTATTGAGGGTGCCGATGCCCTGGAGCAGTTGATTCCGGCTTAATACCAGTTCACCGGCCAGTGTCATCAAAGTATCCAGCAGCCTTACATTCACCCTTAGGGAGGATTTGGCTTCAGGCGGGGTAATCTGTTCTGTCATTTCATGTTTCCTTGTCAGGTGTATGCCTGCCTGCCCGGAGGCAGGCAGGATAAGTTTAGAGTTTAAATCGGTTGACCATTTCATTCAGGCTTTCAGACAATTGGGACAACTCCGAGGCACTGGTCTTGACCTGAAGGCCGCCAGTCTGGATTTCTTCTGTGGCCTGGCTGACCTGGCTGATATCTTTGTTGACTTCTCCCACAACCGCAGAGGTCTGATTCACACTATTGTTGACTTCCTGGACCCCTGCTGCTGCCTGGGTAACATTGGTGGTAATCTCCTGGGTGGTGGCAGATTGCTCTTCAATGGCCACGGCCACGGATCCGACAATGGTGTTGATCTCATTGATGACCTCCACAATGGATCCAATGGCCTTAACAGATTCCTGGGTGGTGGACTGAACCCCTGCGATCTTAGTGCTGATTTCGCTGGTGGCCTCGGCGGTCTGCTGGACCAGGGCCTTGATCTCTCCTGCCACAACGGCAAAGCCTTTGCCGGCTTCCCCGGCCCTGGCCGCTTCAATGGTGGCGTTCAAGGCCAGAAGGTTGGTCTGCTCTGAAATGTCGGCAATGGTCTCGGTGACCTGGCTGATCTCAGAGGCGGCGATTCCTAAATCATCCACCTTTTTGGAAACTTCTCCTGCGGTTGTCACGGCCTGGGCAGTGGTTTCACTGCCCTTGGCCGTATTGGAGGCGATTTCATTGATGGTGGCCGACATCTCTTCCACTGCCGCCACAATGGTCTGGATATTTGCCGTGGTCTGTTCTGTTGCCGCTGCCACGGCATTCATGTTTGCGGACATTTCCTCGGATGCGGCTGCCACGCCGTTGGCCTTTTCAGAGGTCTGTTCCGAATTGGAAGACATCTGTTCGGAAATCGTGGACAATTCACTGGATGAACTGCTCAGGGTATGGGCCCCGTCCTTGATGTTTTGGAACATATGGGAGAGTGTTTCCGTCATCTCCTTCATGCTGGCATAAACGCCCTGGATCTTGCGGTTTTCTGTGTCAAAGGAGATGGCCAGGTTGCCTTTGGCAATCTCTTCTGCAATCTGTTCGATCTCTGCGGGATCCCCCCCAAGCTGTTTTAAAATTCCGCTGACCACAAAAAATATCACGGCCAGGCCGGAAACCACGGCCAACAGGCTGATCACAACAATCATCTTCACGGCATTTTGATTGGCAGCTTCCAGGCGGGGGCCGATCTCATCCTGGTCTTTTTTAATATCCAGTTTAACCTCTTCCACCTTTTCGGCAACAAGGTGGCCAATATGGTTCAGGGTCTCGTCAATCACCTTGTTCCGGGCAAATAGGGTCTCAACCAGGGTGTTAAAACTATTCATATACGCGGATCCCTCATCCTGGGCCCTGGCCAAGAATCTGCGGCGCTCGGGGTTTTCCAGTTCCCGGTCCAGGATAGTGATTTCCCGGCTCAGCGCTTTGAACTCTTTGTGAACCCGGTCTGTGTCCTTTTGGCTATTGGTGTCCAGAAATTTCATCACGTAGAGCCGAGCCAAAAGCATGTGTTTTAAGACAATACCGGCCTGGTAGGCTGCGGTGCTGTCCCCGTCCTTTTCTGCCGAGACCATGATGCCGGTCAGGGCTTTTTCCATGGAAGGTCCCTTAACAGAGAGCACCTCATTGACCAGGTGATTTCTCTGGTTTTTGAAATTGACGACCTGGTCAACCCCTTTTCGGTAATTGCCAAGGGCTGCTTCAATTTCATCGATTAACGCGGCCCGTTTGGGTGCCTGGATCTCTTGTTGGGCTTGGGCCTGGAAGGCCGCTACCTTTTTCCAGCGTTCTTCAAAGTCGGCCAAAGCCTCGTTGCTGCCTGAGATCAAATAGTCTTTAACATTCATTTCAACGGTCAGCATATTGGCCTGGAGCCGCCCCACAAGATTGGCATCCCGTACCATTTCCCGGTATTCATGGAAACCTGAAGAGGCATGGTTTAAGGAGGAGTAACCGATCAGGGCAACCACAAGAAGCAGAACAAGCAGGAGGGAGAACCCGCCAATCAATTTTACTTTTAAGGACAGCTTTTTTTTATTCATTTTCAACTCCGATTTTCATTTCTGTTGGATTAATTATCATTTCGTCCTTGGCGAACCGATACCAATTTTTTTATATTTGCCAAAGTGTTTGGAGATGCTTTAACGTCCTTTTTTCACAGCTCCTCCAAGGCCCGAGGCAATCACGAACAATGTTGGT
Organism: Desulfobacter sp.; assembly: GCA_028768545.1. Lineage (NCBI taxonomy): Bacteria > Pseudomonadati > Thermodesulfobacteriota > Desulfobacteria > Desulfobacterales > Desulfobacteraceae > Desulfobacter > Desulfobacter sp. The sequence goes on along the minus strand of CP054838.1, from coordinate 216,183 downwards.
TATTGATGATTTTTCATTTAGATTTTTCCTTTCTCGATTCAATGGTTGGTGGATTACAGCGGGGTTGCAGAGCCTGGATAAAGCCTTCCTTGTGCATGGCCCCAAGGGTGTTTTGAACCTGAACCGGAAAGGATTCAGGCAGGGTTTTTAAGGCTTTTCTGGAAAATGCAATAAAGGCAGGCCTGTCCCGGGCGGAAAATAAAGGCAAATGTTTTATCTTGGTTTGCCTGCCATGGTTTTCAATATGTGCGAGAACATGAAAGGTGTTGTGGATAAACCCGTCCAGCCGTCCCCGGATCAGCATGTCAATCAGCTGATCCGTACGCTCGGCATCAATGGTGCGGATCATTTTTTTTTCGGCCGCAACAATAAATTCACCGGGGATTAGGAAGCCGCGTTTGTGGCCGATCAACCCGCCTTGAAAGTTCACCGCCTTGGCCTTGTCAATGGGGTTGGCGTTTAAAATAAAGAGGCTCTGGGATATTCTGGCCAACGGGACATTGCAGATAAAAAGGGCATACTCATCTCTTTTGGGGGTAAAAAACGCCCCGGCCATACCCGTGACCTGGCCCGACCGGGTCATGCAAAGCACCCGCTTGAACGGCAGAATTTTAATCCGGTGTTCATACCCCATCCGTTGGAACAGCTCACCAAGGATATGGGCATAGATCCCTCTGGATTCATTGTTGACCTGGTAACTGTATGGCCTGTAATGATCCGTGCAGGCCATGGTGATTTCTTCTGCCCAGACCCTGCCTGAAAAGACCAACGCAAGAAAGACGAGACCCCCCGATATTTTGATCTGACTGGCCATATATCTATGCTGTCATCCCTTTTGCCCGGGCCTTTGCCGGAGACAGCAGCCATTGCGCCTTTTAATCTGACTTTTTTTGTTCTTTGCCATCCTCGCCTTTCATCACTTTAGAACGGATTAACCGCTTTAAATTAGCAAACGGTTTCCAATGAAAAGCAAAAGGAGTGCCATGCGTGCGGCATTGGCCCGGTCTGGTCGTGCGGTTAACGCACAGAAGCGCCCGGCCGTTGAATCATTCCCTGCTTTGAATTTTATTCATCCGCCGGTTTAGGGAAAACCGGCTGATTCCCAGCATATCTGCGGCCTGGGTTTTGTTCCCCCCGGTCTTGGACAGGGCATCCTGGATCAGGTTTTCTTCGGCCTTGAGCAGTACCATATCAATGGGAAGGCTTAGGCCAGATGTTTTTTCTACGGGCTTTTCCCTGGGCATATCCTGTGGTCCTTGGGTCATTTCTTCGGGGAGAAGATCTGGGCCTATGACATCCCCCCTGGAAAAAATCACGGCCCGCTCAATGGCGTTTCTCAACTCCCTAACATTGCCGGGCCAGGCATAGGATTCAAATATGGTTTCCACCGCAGAAGAGAGGGACGAGGCCGGTTTGCCCATATCCTTTGCAAACGCTTCTAGAAAATAATTGGCCAGCGGCAGGATATCCTCCTGCCGCACCCTCAGGGGCGGGGTATGAAGGCTGACCACATTGAGGTGGTAATACAGGTCCTGCCTGAATGTTTTATTCTCAATGGCAGCATCAAGATCCTGATTGGTGGCCGCGATGATTCTGACATCCACCTGGATGTCCTTTCCGCTCCCCAGCCGTTTGAACTTCTTTTTTCCAGGAAAAGAAGCAGCTTGGCCTGAATTGCCATGGGCATTTCTGCAATTTCGTCCAAAAAGATTGTTCCGTGATCAGCAATTTCCAACAACCCTTTTTTGGCCTGTTTGGCATCTGTAAAAGCCCCTTTTTCATGGCCGAACAATTCGCTTTCGATCAGGGATTCAGGCAGAGAGGCGCAATTGATTTCCATAAAGGGAAAGCTGGAGCGCCGGCTTTTAAAATGGATGGCACTGGCCACAAGCTCTTTTCCGGTACCGCTCTCCCCCCGGATCAGAACCGTTGTCCTGTCCGCCTCAGTCAGGGTTTCAATCTGGTTGTAAAGATCCATCATCTTTTGGCTCTGGCCCACCAGGTCTGAATACCGATAGATTTTCCGGTTCTGATGCCTCAGGTAAATGACTTCCTGTTTTAGCTTTTGTTCCCTTAAGGCCTGTTTGACCCTTTCTTTGAGTTCTTCAAGTTCAAAGGGTTTGTTTATAAAATGAAAGGCCCCGGCCTTGACGATGGTCTTTGTATCCCCGAAGGCCGTCATCATGATAACAGCGATATCCGGGGTATGGCGGATCATTTTTCGGAGGACTTCAATACCGCCCATTCCGGGCAGGCGCAGATCCAAAAGCACCACAGAGGGAGAAAAGGCCTTAACCTGGGTCAGGGCTTCCTCGCCTGTCTGAGCGGTCTGAACCTTATACCCGTCTTCAGAAAAATCAATTTCAAGGGATTGGCACAATACAGTTTCATCATCGACTATCAATAGTTTTCTCGAGCGCATCAACTTGTCCTCTTGTCTGGTTTTGTCATATTCCGGCGCAATGCTGCGGGATCGGCAGCCGGCAGAATTAGGGTCATGCGGGTGCCTTGGCCATGGGTGCTGGTGATAAATATCACCCCTTTATTATTTTCCACAAGCTTGTGAACAATGGAAAGCCCCAGGCCGCTCCCCTTTGGGCTTGTGGTGAAAAAGGGGTTAAACACCAGGTCAAGATCTTTTTTCTTTATGCCTGAGCCGGTGTCGGTGAATGTGATTTCCAAACCGTTTTGGGTTGAGCCCTTGGCCTGGGGAGATTCTCCTTTCCCCTTTTTTCTTTTTAAACGATCTTCGGGGACGGTCTTCAGGGATATGGTAAGCTTACCGCCATCAGGCATGGCGTTTACAGCGTTGAGAATGATGTTTAAAAAAATCTGCTGAACCTGCTCCCGGTCGGCAAACGCCGGCGGCCCTTCACCGGTATGGGGTTGGATCACCTCTATCCCGGCCTTTTTTATGGTATCCTTTAACAGGCCCAGGGTCTTTTCCAGGATGCCTCCGATATCAGCGGGGCCGGGGTAATGGGGGGTAGAGCCTGAAAAGGTGACCAGGTCCGTCACAATAGTGTTGAGCCGGTCAATTTCATTTAGAATCCCGGCGATCAGTACCTGTTGTTTTCCCTGGGTGATTTTCCGGGCCAGGACCTGGCAGCAGGCTTTCATTCCCGCCAGGGGGTTCCTTATTTCATGGGCAATGCCGGCAGACAAAACCCCGAGGGAGGTCAGTTTATCCACCCGGATCATGAGCGATTCCATCTGTTTTTTCAGGGTCACGTCCCTGATATCGGCAATGGCGCCCATCACCTGTCCGGATCTGTCATTGAGCAATGAGGTGGTAAATTTCGGGAATGTTCAGAATTCTGTGTCACGGTTTCGGTTCCCGGATCTGCCTCAGCGCCAGCGGAAGTAAAAGTCAGGTCCGAGAATGGGCCTTCAATCAGCCACGTCGGAGGAGTTGACTTTTGCTGGAGTGGAGTTCCTGGAACCATCTTTTCCATCTGTAAATAAATCCCTATCAAATTCCCAGCTCTTTATCCAGCCGGCCTTCAAAGAAAATTGCCAACTGGGAAATTGTCAGTGACCAATTTTGAATCGGCATTGTCCATTTTTTACTGGCGTTCTGGATCCCCATGTAAAGCAGCTTTAACAGGCTGTCCTGGTTCGGGAATGATCCCTTTGTTTTGGTCAGTTTTCGAAACTGTCGATGCACAGCCTCAATGGTATTTGTGGTGTATATTATCCGTCGAATCTCTTCTGGATATTTAAAGAAATGACTGAGGCGTTCCCAGTTGTTCCGCCAGGATTTTATCACAATCGGGTATTTGTCATTCCATTTATTTTCCAAGATATCCAGTTCTTCTTCGGCCAGATCCTTATTGACCGCTTTATAAACACGTTTTAGATCTGCCCAGTGATGTCCGGTTAGGTTTTTGCTTGCTCAATAATTTTTTGATCTTTGACAATATTGTCCCTGTTTGAACTATGAGAGCCCTGCTCCTCGCAGCCAAACAGGTCATTTAGAATGGCGGTTCGCAGCTGCCGAACTCTTTTGATCGTGACCTTTTCATTAAACTGTTTTTGGCAATGGATTGCCAGTAACAGGTAAGTGATAAGGCCGCCAAGAATCTGAACCATAAGGCCGTATTCACTGCGGGCAATGAGATGATATACCTTCAGATGTTCTTTCCACCATTTGAAAAAATCCTCAATGGTCCACCGGAGTTTATAAATTGTTGCTATTTGTTCCGCTGTTAAATCATGCCTGTCAGTTGCCACATAGTATTTGACGCCAGCAATTTTATAGCCAACAACCCGAACAGGCCTTTTCGTCTGGTTTTGATTCGGAGTACCAAGTTTAACCAGTGCATCATAAAAAATGTAGCTGTCGGAAGGGGTCTCGTGGTTATCAATAATTGTTCTTGTTGTCCTGGTTTTTATACGGCAGACAAAATGTTTGCCTTGCTCCTGAAGCAGGTCAAATTCTTTATGGGATTGATATCCACGATCCATAACACCTGTTTGCCCCTTGGAAAGTATTTTGGGAACAAAAGTGCGTTCAGCGCCGTTGCCTTCAGTCAAAAAGATTTTGTTTGGGATTCCGTGATTAATGTCAAATCCGCAATGTACTTTGGCTTTTTTACTTCCTTTTCTGTAGTTCGCCCAGTGCATTGAAAGGACTGCATTTATGAGACTACCGTCAATGGAAACCAACTCTCCTAACTCGGCGTGTTCACCCGGATGACACTCAAGAGCCTGTTTATAAAGATCCTCAAAGATAAATTGCAGTTGTTCGAGTCCCCTGTGATTGATGGCTTCACAGAAACTACTACGGCTGATACCACCGTCTGGCGCAATATTTTCTTTAGCAAAAACATTCTCCTTGAGATCCTGAATTAAATGTCGGGCAGACTTGTGCTCCTGAAGATGGAAATAAACCAAAGCATTTATCTGGTCTTCGAATGTCATTTTTAAAGGGCGGTCTCCTCGAGATTGTAATTCCGGTGCTTTTGAAAGTGACTTTATCAGAGGGCACCTGAAATTGTCAAAGTTCAGGGACCGTAGTTGTTTTTTAGGGACTGAGATGTGCGTCATTTGAGCTCCTTGAGTTAAATTTTCAAGGCGCACAAAAATTTTTACGCACATTTGTCAACACAAAACCGACTGTTTTTTCAATGATTTTAGATGCTTTTTATATGCAACAACCTAACCGGACACTACTGAGATCTGCCATAAATTCCTTTTTATTTTTGGAACCAACGTATTTCAATGAATTTCGGATCTGGTGGACTACGCAGAGTTGAACTTCTGTGTCCGGGAATATGGTCTCAATGGCCTCGGGAAAACCTTTTAGACCATCAACACAGGCAATCAGGATATCTTTTACCCCTCGGTTTGAAAGGTCTGTTAACACCTGCAGCCAGAAGTTCGCACCCTCATTCTCGGATATGTACAGCCCAAGAACCTCTTTGCGGCCCTCGATATTCACCCCAAGAATTGTGTAAACGGCTTTGCTGCCGACCTTTCCGTTTTCTCGTACTTTATAATGTATGGCATCAAGCCATACGATTGGGTACACATTTTCCAACGGCCTGGCCTGCCATTCTTTGACGGTATGGATGATTTTATCGGTAATGGTGCTCAGAGTGGCATTTGAAATCTCAAGTCCATAGATTTCCTGTAAATGGGAAGCCATATCATTATAACTCATGCCCAGGCCGTAAAGGGCTATTATCTTTCTTTCAATTTCATCGCTGAGCGTTGTCTGATGTTTTTTGACGATCTGTGGAGAGAAGGTTCCGGCCCTGTCACGCGGGGTTTCCAGCTCAAATTTACCATCCAGGGATTTAATGGTCTTTTTGCTTTTTCCATTACGGCGGTTGGCAGAAACTTCCTGCCCGAGATGGGACTCCAACTCTCCTTCAAGAGCAGCTTCAGCAAGATTTTTGATTAATGATGTAAGGACGCCGCCCTTACCTGTGAAGGGTTTACCTTCCTGGATGCCTTTAAGGGCTTTTTGAAAATCAAATTCGGTGTTTTCTTCGGGCATGTCAGTTCTCCTTATTTAGCTGAGTATATCAGCTTTCATTCAACTGACACAGAATTTTGAACGCCCTCGTAATTTCTAAAAACACAGGGTCGCCTTGGGCTATGGGGTACTCTGATTCATCTTGGGTGAGGGGTTCGCCTTTTTCCAGGGTATGGTTTAACAGCCGAGTTACTTTGGTCAGGCCGGGGGGGAGGAATTTTGTTGTTTTGCCCGGGTCAACCATATCCGGGAGAATGCCGAGAATATTTTTCGCACTTCTATTAATTGAGGTCAGGCTCCCTGAGCAGTCTATGGTGATAATGCCCGACGAGACACTTTGTAAAATATCGTCGTTAAAGGTTTTCAGGGCAATGGTTTCGTTCATGCTCTTTTTCAGCCTGGCCGCCATATTGTTAAACTCCATGGCCAAACACTGAAGTTCGGTTGGAGAAGAGATCAATATGACCTGATCCAGGTCCCCCCGGCCAATGGCCCTTGCCCTGGAGGTCAGCTTTTGGATGGGCAGGGTAAAGCTTTTGACAAAGGTCATGATGACCAGGCTAACCAGTAAAACCAACAAACTTCCAAAGGTGATCACCTTGTTCCTCAGGCAGGTTATCTCTGTCATGAATTCGTTTTGACGGAGGGCGATGCCCACACTCCAGGGCTGTCTACTACAGGGGGCAAAGACCAGGAATTTATCCTTGTTTCTGAACCGATACGGCCCGACCCCCCTCTGTCCTGATTTCATGCGAAAGAGTAATTTTGAAAACGCCTTATCCCCCAGGATTTCAACGTTGTCTGCGCATTGGAGTGTACTATCCGGGTGGTAGATGATATGTCCCTGGTTATTCATCATAAATCCATACCCCCGGGTCCCCATTTTCAAGGAAGAGACAAAGGCGGTGAGCGCACTGGCACGGATTTCAAAGACAAGAAGTCCCACCGCCCGATTCGGGGTCTTAAAATCATATACCTTTTTAGACAGAAGGAGAAAGGCCTCTCCGTCTTTGTGCAGGATTTCTGAAAAGTAAAGATCCCGGTCCCAGGCTGCGGCAAACCGGGACGGGTTCCAGGGCTCTGCCTTGTCCGGGACGCCCATGATCTGTCTGCCCGTTGAATCCAAAAAAAGAATTTGCCGGCAATGGCTGTGCCCTTTCAGGTATCTTTCAATGGCGCCAGAGGGTTTTTTTGGGGTGTGCTTGGAAAAAAACTGCCGGATAAATAGACAATCCGAATACATGATAATGTCTTTTTCAATATTTTCAAAAAAGGCATCCACCTGGTGGGCGGTTTTTTCAGCCAGATGCCCCAATTGTTCCCTTGCCTGATTCTTCAGGGCGTCTGAGGCGGTTTTATAGGAAAAAAAACCCAGGGTAACCAGGGGAATCAGCCCAAAGACAAAATAGTAGAAGAAAAAATTTGACCGGATACTGGTTTTTATCCCCTTGGGGGGTATGATTCTGTTAACCACGAGCCTCCTTTTTTGCATCCATGGATGCGCCTTTTAAATAAAAATACTCTTTTCCCGGGTCCGGTCCCGCATTGGGGGCAAACGCTGTAGCACACATGCCCCCAGCCGGGACAGGCTGAGGAAATAGACTTAATCTATTGCTTTAAAATAATGAGTTTTATCTCTCCGGAGATTTAAATCGGGAGGTAAACGGTGAGATTGTATGCACAATAAAATGCCAGAAACTGCAAGCGAAAGATGTGCTTTTTTTTGAGAAATTTCTTAAAAGCGGGGTCTTAAAATTCAGGAGACGTATGCGTGTTCAATGATTTTTGGAGCCAGGAAAAAAAAAGGCATTCAAACCGTTTGTTCCGGCATCTTTTCGGGGCACAGGATAAGGATAGACAAAAAAACCGGTCCTTCCCTGAAAACAAGAAGAACCGGTTCTTTTTAAACAAACAACAAGATCATGCTATAGTCTTTCAAATATGCCTGCAGCGCCCATGCCGCCGCCGATACACATGGAAACGATTCCATATTTACCGTTCACCTCTTTGAGGTTGGCAAGGCAGGTGGCTGTGAGTTTTGCTCCGGTACATCCCAGGGGATGACCCAGGGCAATGGCACCGCCGTGGATATTGATTCTATCCATATATTTTTCAAGGCCCAGTTCCCTGATGCAGTAGAGGGCCTGGGAGGCAAAGGCTTCATTGATTTCATAGATATCAATGTCGTCAATGGTCAGGCCGGCCCGTTTCAGGACTGCGGGAATGGCATATCTGGGGCCGACACCCATTTCATCGGACCGGCATCCCACAGATGTATAGGCAACCAGCCTGGCAATGGGGGTGAGACCGAGTTCTTCGCATTTTTCCTTGGACGCGATAATGGTGGCTGCAGCACCGTCCGTGGTCTGGGAAGAGTTACCTGCGGTTACGGATCCGTTTACGGCAAAAACGGTTCTCAGTTTGCCTAACCCTTCGGGAGTGGATTGCCGGATACCGTCGTCATGCTCTACAATAAAGGATTCTTTTTTGTAGGTGCCGTCGGCCTGTTTGACAAATTTAAAGGCCGGGGTGGGGACAATTTCGGTAAATTTACCATTATCCCTGGCAGCGGCTGCCTTGTCCTGGGATGCCGCGGCAAAGATATCCTGGTCTTCCCGGGTGACATTGTAGCGGTTGGCCACGTTTTCAGCCGTGATGCCCATGGAAATATAATCTTCAGGGTTGGTCTTTGAAAATTCAGGATGGGGACGGGGCACATTGCCGCCCATGGGAACAAAGGTCATGGATTCGCAGCCTGCACCCATGCAGATGTCAGACCAGCCCATGGATACCCGGGCAGAGGCCAGGGCAATGGCTTCAAGGCCGGAAGCGCAGAACCGGTTGACGGTGGCGCCGGAAACCTCGTTGGGAAAGCCGGCCATTCTAGCGGCGACCCGGCCCAGGTTCAGTCCCTGTTCCGCTTCGGGGAAGGCGCAGCCTATCATGACATCGTCAATGTCCTTGGCTTCAAGGTTGGGGGTTCTGTCAACGGCTTCTTTCATGATAAAAGATGCCAGCTCTTCGGGCCGGGTCTGGTTGAAAAGACCTCTTCTCTGCTTGCAGCCCGGGGTTCTGACGGATTGTACAATATATGCGTCTTTCATTTGAAAGTCCTCCTTAGTTTCTGAGCGGTTTGCCGGTTTTCAGCATATGGTCGATTCTGGCAATGGTTTTTTCTTCTTTACAGAAGTCAACAAAAGCGTCCCTTTCCAGCTTGAGGATCGTCTCTTCATCAATTTCACTGCCGACTTTTACTTCGCCGCCGCTCATGACATATCCGATCCGTGTTGCCAAAAAGGCATCATGTTCGCTCATGAATTTGCCGTTGAGCATGTTGTAAAGCTCTGCCTGGATCATTCCCTGGCCTGCATTACCAAACACCTTGAGGGGCTGTTTGGCCGGGGGCACATATCCGTCATCCACCATTTTCAATACTTCTTTTTTGGCTTCACCAATGAGGTTGTCCCGGTTCATGACGATCCGGTCGGCCTGGCCGAGGAATCCGTTACTCTGGGCGCCGGGTGCAGACATGGAAACGGCTGCCATGGCAACTTTCATAAAGCACTGGATAAAGATTCTGGCCAGATCCACCTCTTTCACGGTTTTACCGGGAAGGGCAGTGACATATTTTTTCCAGAGGTTCATGCATCCGCCGCCGGCGGGCAGAAGGCCCACGCCGATTTCGACCAGACCCATGTAAAGCTCTGAATGGGCCACCATCCGGTCTGCGCCCAGGCAGGTCTCGCAACCGCCGCCCAGAACCATGCCGTAGGGAGCGGCAACCACCGGGTAGGGAGCATATTTGGCCGCCTGGATACCATCCTGGGCAACCTTTAGGAAGGCTTCGATTTCAGCATATTTTTTATCGTGGCAGAGTTTGGAGATAAAGGAGAGGTCTGCTCCGGCAGAAAAGGCGCCGGGCATGCCGCCGGCTTCATTGCCGATGACCAGACCGCAACCGTTTTTGTCCACATAGTCCCTGGCATCTGCCATGATGTCAACGATTTCACCGTTGATGGCGTTCATCTTGGTATGAAATTCTATGCAGAATACATCGTCTCCGATGTCTACAAGGCTGGCGGAACCATTTTCAAGGACGGTTTTGTTGTTGCCCTTGGCCGCAGCAATGGAAACCATGGATTTAGATACGGGAACCGCTTTGTATTCGCCTGAGGAGAAGTCGTAATAATACCGAATGCCGTTTTCAAGTTTGTAAAAAAAGGCAACACCCTTGTCCAGCATTGCCAGAACATTGGCCGGCACGTCCAGGCCTTCGGCCTTCATTCTTTCTACTGACGCTTCAACACCGTATGCATCCCAGGCTTCAAAGGGACCCATTTCAAAGTTGTAACCCCATTTCATGGAGTTGTCGATTTCAACGATGGTATCTGCGATTTCAGGTACCCGGTTGGCCGCATACTGGAAGGCATTTGACATGCATTTCCAGGCAAATTTGGCACCACGGTCTTCGCCCTTGAGAACACAGGCCATTTTTTCAACCAGGGTGGCTTTTTTCTTGGCCTCATCCAGGCAGGGAAAGGTCGGCCGGTTCAGATCTTCATATTCCAGGGTTTCAACATTCAGGACCTTGCGCAGTTTTTTCCATTCCGGAGTCAGTTCTGTCTTGTAAAAACCGCCCTGGGTCTTGTTGCCCAGCATGTTTTTTTCAACCATTTTTCCGATGAATTCGGGCAGGTTCATGGACTCTCTCTGCTCATCGTCCGTGCAGAGTTCGTAGGAGTTCTGGGCCACATGGGCCATGGTGTCCAGGCCGACCAGGTCAGTGGTTTTAAATATAGCTGTTTTGGGACGACCCAGGGCCGGGCCGAACAGGGCGTCTACTTCAGGAACGGTCAGGCCGTCTTCCACCATGAATTTGATGGCGGCGCCAATGCCATGGATACCGATTCTGTTGCCCACAAAGTTGGGCGTGTCTTTGGCCCATACAATGCCTTTACCCAGGTTTTTCTCGCCAAATCCGGCAATGAAATCCAGGATCTCCTGTTTGGTCTCAGCTCCCGGAATCAGCTCCAGCAGGTGCATGTACCGGACCGGATTAAAGAAATGGGTGCCCATGAAATGTTCTTTAAATTCCGGGGAAAAGCCTTCACAGATGTCTTTAAGAGGGATACCCGAGGTGTTGGTAGAGATGATGGCGCCTTCTTTTCTGACTTTGGCAACCTTTTCAAAGAGATCTCTTTTGATCTTGAGGTTCTCAACAACCACTTCTACGATCCAGTCGCATTCAGCCAGTTTTTCAATGTCGTCGTCCAGATTGCCAATGGCAATTCTGCCGGCATCTTTTTTGTTGAAAAACAAAGAGGGTTTTGATGCAAGGGCTGCATCCATACCTGCTTTTACAATACGGTTCCTTGCAGCAGGATCATTTTTTTCTTCGTCTGTTAAGTCAAAAGGAACGATGTCCAGGAGCAGTACATCAACACCGGCACCGGCAAGAAGGGCAGCAATCCCGCCTCCCATGATTCCGGACCCGATGACTACAGCCTTTCTGATCTTTCTTACCATGATTTCCTCCTAAAGTTCGAGTATATATTCAATATTATGAATGACCATTCATTTTGATTTATCGAAATGGGTCTGGATTGTCAAGGAAAAATATTTTTATGGGATTGGTTTGGGAATGGGTAAAATATTTATCAATTTCAAAGGTTTGTGTGTGAAAATCTCCAAAGATCATTTCCGGGGGGATCCCGGGGGGGCAAATCATCTTGAGGTATGAATTATCATTCATGAATAAAAATTTAAGCGTCTTGTAAAAATAAAAGGGGTTTGATACGGTGATTGGGTTTTTTAAACGGATATTACAAACTTGAAAGATGCCAATGCCTCGTATACCCGCAAACATACACCCTGAATTTCCTCTGAACATAGACTCAGTTACACAGGGCATTGCCTTTCTTCAGCAGGATAACGGTGACATCCCCTGGCATATCAACGGAAAAACCGATCCCTGGGATCTGGTGGAGTCGGTTATGGGACTGAACATCGGGGGGTGCCACGCCCAGGCCCTGGCAGGTCTGGACTGGCTGGTGAAGACCCAGAATCATGACGGGTCCTGGTATTCTTCATATGTAAACGGGGTGCCCGAAGACCGGACATGCGAGACCCATATGGCCTGTTACATGGCTGTGGGCCTTTTCCACCAATATTTGATTTATCGGGACAAATCAGAACTTTCCCGGTTCTGGCCTGCCATGGAAAAAGGGATTGAATTTGCCTTGACCCTTCAGACCGGATCCGGCGAAATCTACTGGGCAAAAAGTCCTGAAGGCAAGGTGGATCCTATGTCCCTGCTGGCCGGATCTTCGTCTATTTTCATGAGCCTGAAATGCGGCCTGGCCATTGCCGAAATCCTGGGCAGGAAAAAAGATGAATGGGCAAAGGCGCTCCTTCGTCTGGAAATATCCATCCAGGAAAATATTCATACTTATAATGTATCCAAATCCAGGTTTTCCATGTACTGGTTTTATCCTATTTTGTCAGGGGCCCTGAGAGGGGCAAAGGCCGCGGCCCGCGTTGACAAGTACTGGAACAAGTATGTGATTGAAGGCCAGGGGTGCCGCTGTGTCTCTGATCAGCCCTGGGTCACCATTGCCGAAACCGCGGAACTGGTGCTGGCGCTTCACGGTATGGGGCGCAAACAAAAGGCCGGTATTTTGTTTTCATGGATTCACAACCGGGTCTTTGACGATCATACCTTTTGGTGCGGGTATACCTATCCGGACATGGTGATCTGGCCGGAAGATAAAATCTCCTGGACCAATGCCGTCGTGCTCATGGCGGCAGACGCCCTTTACGGGCTGACCCCGGCCGGACGCCTCTTTGACCATGACGCCTGGAATGGGTACCGGTACAAGGACCTGGATCGTGATTAAGGATAAAAGACCCTATTATATTAAACAGGCCTGGTACAGACTTCAGGCCTTTTATGTCCGCCAGTATCTTGAACCCCAGCTGAGGTCTTTGGGGCCCCATCCCTATATTATCAAGCCCTGGTATATTGAGCTTTTCGGCGGTCCTATCTCCATCGGCAGCCATGTCACCCTCTTGGGCTGTTCTGATAAAAAAACCCGGCTGACGGTCTGGTCCGAAGAAAAGGATATCCAGGGGATTTGTATTGGAAATCATGTGCTGATTTCACCGGGGGTGAGGATTTCTGCGGCCAATTCCATCACCATCGGCGATTCCTGTATGCTGGCCAGCCATGCCTATGTCACCGACTCGGACTGGCACGGGATTTATGACCGGTCCCTGCCGCCGGATACAAAGACCAGTGTTGTTCTTGAGGATAATGTCTGGATCGGGGATTCCGCCATTGTCTGCAAGGGGGTGACCATCGGGGAAAATTCCATTATCGGTGCCGGATCCGTGGTGACTTCGGATATTCCGGCCAATGTCATTGCCGCGGGAAATCCGGCCAAGATTGTCCGGAAACTGGATGTGGACCGGGAAATGATCACCCGCAAGGACCGGTATTCAGATACCCGGGAGATGACCCGGATTCTTGAGGCCTCGGAAAAAGCCTTTTTGGACGGCAACACACTTTTTGGGTGGTTGAGAACTTTTTTTGCCCCTAAAAAAGAAACCCCCTAGCCGGGCGTTTTTTGTATTTCCCTGGAAATTTTGGCAAGATGCGCCAGGCGAATATGGATCTCTTCAATGTCAAAGGTCTGGGTCTGGTGAACCAGATCCGTTCCGAAATTTTCAAGTTCCCTGCAACCTGTCTTTGATCCAAGCGTCTTAATTTCTCCGGCAAAGATTTTGATGTCTGATATTTTCATGGCATCCTGAATCTCGGGTAAATGGGAGAGGATGTCCTGGTTCAGCTTTTTTGTGATTCTGGAATCTATTTTTTCCATGTCCAGTTTTTTAAACCCGGACCAAGGGCGGGGCTGTTTTTGAACAGGGCCGGGGATAAACCGGGTCATGGTCTGTACGATATCCTTGACTCCAAGGGGTTTGACCAGGCAGCACTCAATTTTTTTTGCAGACAATTCTTTTTCAGATGAATGATGGACAGATGCGGTCATCAAACAGATGGGAATGTGCTGGGTATCGGGATTTGCCTTTAATTGTGCTGCGGCATCCATACCGCTGAGTATGGGCATTTTAGCGTCCATTAAAATTAGTTTGGGCATCTGGGTCAGGGCTGTTTCAACGGCATGCCTGCCATTTTCAGCTTCAATGACGTTCAGGTTGACCCTTTCAAGGATTTGCCTGACCATGAACCGGATGGACTGGTGATCGTCAGCCACCAATACGGTTTCCCCGGAAAAATAAATTGTTTTAAGATCCTGGTGCAATCCAATGGGTTTGGGTTGGGCCGGCTGCCTGCCATGGCCTATTTTTATTCCCGGCAGATGGATGGTGAATAAACTGCCCCTGCCCGGGGTGCTAGACACGGAAATACGCCCCCCCATCAGCGAGGAGAGTTGTTTGCAAATGGCCAGGCCCAGGCCGGTGCCGCCGAATCTCCGGCTGGTGCCTGCAGATTCCTGCTGAAAAGATTCAAAGATAAACGCTTGTTTTTCCTTGGAAATGCCGATGCCTGTGTCCTGGATCAGGATGTCCAGGTCCAGAAGGTTTTTGGGATCGGACACCGCCGGTTTTGCAAAGGCTTTAAGGCTGATACTGCCTTTTTCAGTAAATTTTATTGCATTGCCGATTAGATTGGTGATGAGCTGGCGTAATCGCATTTCATCAAGTATCAGGGACCCGGGCATTTCAGGGGGGAGGTGGGTGGAAAACGCCAGGTCTTTTATTTCTGTTTTAACCCGGAACAAATGTTCAATTTCACTAAAGAGCCGTTTCAGGGAAACCGGCTCATTGTGAATTTTAAACTTGCCCGCCTCCATTTTGGAAAGATCCAGAATGTCGTTGATCAGCGCCAAAAGATTTTTACCGGCAGTGGTGATGGCGGCCAGGTAATCACTTTGTTGCTTTTCTGTGATCATTGAGGATAAGAGTTCACTGAATCCGATCACCGAGTTTAAGGGGGTTCTGATTTCATGGCTGACATTGGCCAGGAAATTGTTTTTTGCCTGGTTGGCCCGTTCCAGTTCTTGGTGGGAGAGTTTAAGGGCCTTTTCAGCCTGTCTGCGTTTGGTGATGTTTCTGGAATTGATCACGATCCCGGAAATGGCCGGATGGTCCATGAGATTTTTGCTCGTGGACTCCAGGGTACACCAATGACCGTCCTTGTGTTTGAACCTGTAGATGATCGTCTGGCCTTTGACCTGGTTTGGCCCCTCTGTCTCATACCTCTGGGGCAGGGCATCCCTGTCATCGGGGTGGGCATAGTCAACGGCGGGCTGCTTTAAAAGGGTTTTGGGGTCATATCCCATGATCCTCTGGGTGGACGGGCTGACATAGATGAACCGGCCGTTTTTGTCGAGGATCCAGATCATGTCATTGGCATTTTCAATCAGGGCCCTGAAATGCTCTTCACTGTATTGAAGCCTGGTCAGGGTCTGCTTCAGCCTGGATGTCATCTGGTTGAATTCCCTGGCAAGGTGGCCGAATTCATCCTTGGCATGGATGGGAATCTGGGTGTTGAGATTTCCTTTCCCGATCTCTTCCGCACCCCGGACCAGTTGTTCAAGGGGCCGGGTCAGCCGCCGGGTCAACAGCATGAGTGCCAGCGAAATAATGACGGCGGCCAGTGCAATCAGCGCGTAAAGATAGGGCCTCATCCGGTTGGAAACCCCGTACACCTCTTCCATGGGATCCACGGCCAGGATATACCATTTCCAGGGGGGGAAAAATGCAAACCGTCCAAGGACAGGCTTTCCTCCAAGATCCAGAACCAGTCGGCCGCCTGTTTCGGTCATTTTGCCGAACCAGGATTCCTGGCTGACATCAATGTCTTTAAGGTATTTGTTGGGGTGAAATACAATGGCGCCCTGGCGGTCAACAGCAAAAATATATCCCTGTTCTCCCACCCTGATCTGCCTTGTCCGGGCAATGGCATCCTGCTTGGCCTTGGTAATACTGGCAGGGATTTTTTCAAGACCGTACTTGTGGAGAATTTCATCCTGATCCTGGGCGATCTCCACAGCCATGCTCAGCCGGGTATCCAGCCAGGTTTCTCCAAGATCCAGAAGGTCAGACCTGGAAAAATGAAAGGTCGTGCCGGCTGTGGCCAATAAAAAAAAGAAAACCAGGGGAAGGGTGGTCAATAAAATTTTTTTATAGGTGCTCATGGAAACCCTTATTTTTTAGACAGAAGGAGTAGCTTGGAAGAAAAAGAGTCGTAAAAAATGAATTTTCATTATCAGGAGCGCGGTTTGTCCGTGTGAGATATAACCGAATCGGGGATATTAAGCCTATCGGATCAAGGCTTTTTTCATCTGAACGCTTCATAGCCATCTTCCTCTTATATACAAGGGAACGCCAGAAGAACGCTGCAACCGGCGTTACTCCGTGATAACCAAAATATAGGGCAGTATACACAAAAAGGTATAAAAAGCAAAACACCTGGCCAACCCCGGGTTCCTGACAAATAAAGGAAGAATGGTTCTGTTGCAAAACATTATTAATGTCTGATACAAGTCCGTTTTGGCACTAATTTGTTTGCAGAGAGATAGTATGAAAAATGAAAACCCTTTCAAGTGGCGTCATTATGAAAAAGAAATCATCCTGTTGAATGTTCGCTGGTATCTGAGATATCAACTGAGTTACAGGAATCTGGAAGAGATGATGCAAGAACGGGGCTTGTCTGTGGATCACAGTACCATTTACCGATGGGTTCAGCGCTATGCTCCTGAAATGGAAAAGCGAAGCAGGAAGTATCTGCGGCAATCAAATGATTCTTACCGTATTGATGAAACATATATCAAGGTGCGGGGGAAAATGAAGTATCTTTACCGAGCGGTCGATTCCCGTGGAAATACCATCGATTTTCTTCTTCGCAGCAGACGTAATATGGAATCTGCCAAACGATTTTTTAAAAAGATGCTGCGAGCTTCCAATAGCTCCAGACCTCGGGTTCTGAGTGTTGACGGAAATCCTGCATATCCTCCGGCAGTAAAGGCTTTGAAAGAAAAAAAGCTTCTGAATAAGGACTGTATCCTAAGACAGAATAAATATCTGAACAATATTATTGAGCAAGACCACCGGTTTATCAAAAAGCTTGTCAGAGCTGGTATGGGGTTCAAGACATTTCATTCTGCCTGGCGGACGCTAAAAGGCTATGAAATTATGAACATGATCAGAAAAGGACAAGTTAAAAATATCAGGAAGGGAGAAATTTTAAAGCAGAAAGAATTCGTCGAAAATTTGTTTTCTTATGCTGCGTAAATTTTACGCCTGAACGATCTCTTTGTCCTGGAAATATTTTTTGCAACAGAACCAAAAATAGATATGGCAACGAGTTTTCACAGGGAAAAATATATTGACAAGAAAATTGGATTTAGTATTATTAAATAATAATTAATTATACTAAATTGGCGGTGCCATGAAAACTAAACTGGGGCCTTTGTTAAGGGCCATTCGAAATTCAGCAAACCTGACCATCAAAGAGGTTGCATCCAAGGCCGGGGTCAGCTCGAGCCTTTTGTCTCAGATTGAACGGAACAGGATTTCTCCATCCTTGGATACCCTGCTTCAACTGCTCGAGGTTTACGGGGTTCCCCCCAATAAATTTTTTAAAGATTATGAAACCATGACCCGGGTGGAGATTATTAAAAAGGACGAAAGAAAGATTCATCAGCGCAAAGGGTTTAAATATGAAACCCTGTGCGGAGAGAGCCAGGCCAAAGGGAGCCATTCCTTTAATGCCTTTTTTCTGGAGCTTGCCCCGGGCCAGAAAAGGGGAGATGCGGATGACGGCCACCTGGGCAGGGAGCTGGGCATTGTTATTGCCGGCCAGGCCCGTTTGATTTACGGGGGAGAAGAGTATGAGATCGGGGCGGGTGATACCCTATCGTTTTTTTCACAGATTCCCCATGTGATCAAAAATGTTGGAGAGGATATCTTCCAGGCCTATTGGATTGTCACGCCTGCAGATGGAGAAAATTATTTTGGCGAGAAAACCGCCTAACCCTTATATGCATCCATGGGAGGATTCTATGGGAAGAACCATTGCTCAAAAAATTTTTGACACCCACCGGGTAGATGCACCCTTTGGAGATGTCAGCGTATTGCGGCTGGACCGGGTGTTCTGCCATGAAATTACAACCCCCACAGCCATTCAGGATCTGGTGGCCCGGGGAAAGGACCGGGTCTTTGATCCGGACAAGATCAAAGCGGTGATTGACCATGTGACCCCGGCCAAGGATTCTAAGACCGCCATGCAGGGGAAAATTTTAAGAGACTGGGCCGGCCGCCATGGCATAAAGGATTTTTTTGATATCGGCAACAACGGGGTCTGCCATGCCATTTTCCCTGAAAAAGGATTTGCAAGGCCCGGGTTTACCATTATCATGGGGGATTCTCATACCTGTACCCACGGCGCCTTTGGGGCTTTTGCCGCAGGGGTCGGCACCACGGACCTGGAAGTGGGGATTTTAAAGGGGGTGTGTACCTTTAAACAGCCTGAAACCTTTCGCATTGAGATTACAGGCCGTCTTTGTCCCGGGGTTTATGCCAAGGATATTATCCTGGAAGTCATCCGCCAGGTCTCTGTGAACGGGGCCACAAACATGGTGATTGAATTTTCAGGGCCTGTGGTGGACCGTATGAATATGGACCAGCGAATGACCTTGTCCAATATGGCGGTTGAGGCCGGTGCAACATCAGGGATCTGCCAGCCGGACATGACCACGGTCCAATATCTTTGGCCATTTATAAAGGATGAGTATGAGAGCCCTGAACATGCCCTGAAAGCCTATTCAGCCTTTTGTTCCGATGAGGATGCGGTTTACGCCAAAACCAAAACCATTGATGTGAGTTCTCTTGAACCCTTGACCACATTCGGATATAAACCGGACAATGTCAAACCGGTATCTGATATGGAAAATACCCCTGTGGACCAGGTTTATATCGGTTCGTGCACCAATGGCCGGTTAGAGGACCTGAGGGTGGCGGCTGAGGTGTTGCGGGGAAAGAAGATCTCTTCTTCGGTCAGGGGGATTGTTTCTCCTGCCACCCCTGATATTTTTTCAGCCGCCCTGGATGAAGGACTGATCAAGGTCTTTATGGATGCGGGATTCTGCGTCACCAATCCCACCTGCGGGGCCTGTCTGGGCATGAGCAACGGGGTGCTTGCCGACGGAGAGGTGGCGGCTGCCACCACCAATAGGAATTTTAACGGCCGCATGGGCAAGGGGGGTATGGTCCATTTGATGAGCCCTGCCACGGCAGCGGCAACCGCCATCCAGGGAGAAATTGTAAACTCTGTTCTGTTCAGCGGTCAGGAGGCCATATGAAAACATTTGAGGGTAAGATCTTGTGTCTGGACCGGGCCGATATCAATACCGATGAAATCATTCCGGCCAAATATTTGACTGAAATTGATAAAAAGGCCATGAAGCCTCATCTGCTTGAAGATTTAAAGCTGGAAGGGTTTAATCCTGAAACGGATTTAAAGGGAATCTCCGTCATTGTGACCCGGGAAAATTTCGGATGCGGATCTTCAAGGGAACATGCCCCCTGGGCATTGGAGGAAAACGGCATTAATGTGGTGATTGCCCCAAGTTTTGCCCGGATTTTCAGACAGAATATGTTCAACTGCGGGATGTTGGCCATTGAATTGACCCCATCAGATATTCAGGCCCTGTTTGACCTGTCCAAGGATGCCGGTTCAAAATTGTCTGTAGACATAAACAAGGGGGCCATCAGGGCAGAGGCCAAAGACAGGGAACTGACCCTTGGGTTTCATCTTTCCGAATTTGACAAAGCCCTGGTTCAGACCGGGGGCTGGGTGGAATACGCAGACCAGAACTATTAGCCTGAAAACTTCATAACCTGAAGGTCAGAAACTGACAATTTGAACTTGGTGGAACTGCATTTTTTGGCGTTTTTGAACCCAAGCATAAATTTAAGGTGAGGACCTCAACAGGCGTTGTTTGATCGCCTCATATCTTGTGGGCTGCCCGGGTGAGTTGTCCGGCCAGCCCATTTTTTTTGTGCAAATTTTTCTTGACTTGTCCTATCTATTCATGAAAATTAGTGAACGTTATTTTTTTAAATATCTTTAGGTTTTTGCATAAAGGGGAGGCTTGAATGGGGAAAATAGTGGACGCAGCGTTGATTTCACGCTTTCAAAAAGAACAGCTTTTAGACCTGTCAAAACGGTCATCCACTTCGGTGGTGGCCCATTTCGCTCTTTTTGTCTTTGTTGCTTTTATCACTCCCATGAAAATGGATCATCCCATGATTCTGTCCGGGTTTGGTATTGTTATTTTTTTGATTTCCTTTTTAAGAATGGTCCTTGCCAAAAAAATACCCCATCTCTATGATCGAGCCCCTGGCCGATGGACTGCCGTGTTTATGGGGATGAATTTTTTATCCGGTATTCTCTGGGGGGGGGGGGGCGGCCTGATCATGGCCCTGTTTTATGCCCTGGAATGGCCCTTTTTATTTACGCTGGTCATTAATTGCGGCCTGGCTGCTGGTGCCACCTCTTCTTTGGGGCCCCACCAGGGATTATCCAGAAATTTTACCCTTGCCATGCTTTTGCCGGTGACCTTGTGGGGATTTTATAACGGCAGCTCTTTGGGGATCGGCATGGGCATTCTCTGCTCCTTTTCCATGTTCATGTTCATCCGTATGGCCAAGGATAACTATATTTGGTACTGGGAATCCATGGCCTCAAATGAACAGATTTCCAGCCATACCCGGATCATGGAACGGGTATTTAAAGGGGTGAATGCAAATGCGGCCCAGTTGAATCAAACCTCCAAAAATTTAGGCCGGTCCTCAGGAGAGATGGCAAAAAATGCCAATGAGATGTCTGATCAGCTTTCCTGTGTGGTTGAAGTGGCCGAGCAGGTAACAGGCAATTTACATTCAATGGCCGGTTTAATGGCCCGGACCACGGATAATTTTTCCAATATTGCCTCGGCCAGCGAAGAGATGACCGCCACCATTGCCGATATTTCCCAGACCACGGATACCACCCGCCAGATTACGGCCCGGGCCGTGTCCCAGAGTGCTGAGGTCATGTCTCTGATGTCTAACCTTGGCCAGTCTGTCACAGCCATCAACCAGATCACCGAAGCCATTGGGGATATTTCAGAACAGATTAACCTTTTGGCATTAAATGCCACCATTGAGGCGGCCAGGGCAGGTGACGCCGGAAGAGGCTTTGCCGTGGTGGCCTCTGAAATAAAGGACCTGGCCGTTCAAACCTCGGGATCTGCCGGTGAAATTAGCCGTCAAGTCAAGGAAATCCAGGAGGCTACCCAGAATACGGCCGGGGAAATGGACGCCATCGCATCCATTGTTCAGGAGGCCAATACACGGGTGGAGGGCATTGCCAAGGCGGTTGAGGAACAGTCTGCAGCCACCAATGAAGTCTCGAGAAATATCCAGGAGGCCTCCCAGGGTTTTGCCCGAGTTAACCAGATGACCGGGGAAAACGACCAGGGCCTTGCCCGAGTGGCAAAAGATATTGCAGGACTCAAAGACCAGGCCCGTGCAGTTGAAACCGGGGCTGCTGCCGTGGATCAGGACGCTGAAACCCTAAGCCGCCTGGCCGGGGAGATGATTTGCCTTGTGGCCAGGGATGAAAATAAATAAAAGACGGCCATCCCAAGGGCGGCAGATTGGGGTCAGGTTTTCAGCTGCGTCCCCCGCTCCAGTGAAGCCTTGTTTTCAACACCTTAAAATAAGAGTGGTCTTCAAAGGAAAGCATTTGGATATTGTTCGGGCTTTTTCTGACAAAAATTTTGTCCCCGGGATCCATTTCAAATCCTTCCTGGCCGTCCAGGGTGAGGATCATATCTTCGGGGCTGCCTTCCAGCCTGATTTCGACCCGGGTGTGATCAGGAATTAAAAGAGGCCTGTTGGTCAGGGTAAACGGGCAGATGGGGGTAAGGATGATAGAGGGTACGGCCGGATGGACCACAGGGCCTCCGGCGGCAAGGGAATAAGCTGTGGATCCTGTGGGGGTGGCCATGATAAGGCCGTCGGCCCTGTAGGTGGTCAAATAGGTATCATCCAGGAAGACGGCGCAGGAGGCCAGCCTGGACAGGGCAGCCTTGTTGATCACGGCATCATTGAGCACATCCTCTTCAATGATCAATTGGTTGTTTCTGACCACCTTGATGGAAAGACGCCTGCGTTCCCTGATAATATACTCGCCCTTGAACACCGATTCAATGGCTTCGTAAAGAAGGTCTTCCGTGGTTTCGGCCAGAAACCCCACCTCTCCGAATTTTACGCCCATAAGGGGGATACCCGAGTTTCCGATATACCGGGCCACACTTAAGAATGTACCGTCTCCGCCCAGAACCACGATACAGGTCAGATCCTTGGGTACCTCTGCTTTTTTCCGGGCATGGGTATCAATGACCAAACATTGATCTCCACGCTCCTGAATAAGGTTTCGGGCTATTTTTTGGGCATGGTCTTCATTTTTTATGACAAGCCCGATACGCTGTTGGGTCACAATTTCATCCTTTGTAATTAATGGTCAGCACGGGCCCAGTTTTTCCCGGACCCGAAGTTGACCTTTAAGGGCACTTTTAAGGGGGTCACATTTTCCATGATTGTTTTGGCCAGGGCAACGAGCCTTTCTTCTTCTTTGATTGGTACCTCAAAGATGATCTCATCATGAACGGACAAGAGCATTTTGGATTTCATTTCTTCTTTGATTAATGCCGCTTCCATCTGGATCATGGCCAGTTTGATCAGGTCTGCGGCACTGCCCTGAATGGGGGTATTGACCGCTGCCCGCTGGGCAAAGTTTCTCAGGTTGGCATTGGAGGACCTGATATCGTCCAGCCGCCGTTTCCGGCCGAACAAGGTTTCGACCTCGCAGGTCTCTTTGGTTTGTTTGACGGTCTGGTCGATGAACGCCTTTACCCCTGAGTACCGTTTGAAATAATGATCAATATAGGTGGCAGCCATCTTCCGTGAGATGCCCAGTTCATTGGAGAGCCTGAATGCGCTCATTCCGTATACAATGCCGAAGTTAATGGCCTTGGCCTGGCTGCGCAGCTCGTCAGTTACAAGGCCGGGCAATACCTGGAAGACTTCCAGAGCCGTCCGTGTATGGATATCCTCGTCATTGTTGAACGATTCGATTAAAATGGGATCATCGGCGCAATGGGCCAGCACCCGCAGTTCAATTTGGGAATAATCCGCCGAAACCAGGGTGCAGTCTTGGGCCGGGATAAAGGCCTGTCTGATCTTTTTTCCCTCTGGTTTGCGGATGGGGATATTCTGAAGGTTGGGCTTGGAAGAAGAGAGACGGCCCGTTACCGTGATGGTCTGGTTAAAAGAGGTATGGATTCTTTTGGTTTCCGGGTGAACCAATTGGGCCAGACTGTCCACATAGGTGGATTTGAGCTTGCCAAGGGTCCTGTATCTGAGCAGTTTTTTGGGCAGATCATGATCCTGGGCCAGGGCGGTTAACACATGGACATCTGTGGAGTACCCGGTTTTTTTCTTGGTTTTTTTTACTGTTTTAAGCCCGAGTTTTTCAAACAGGATCACCCCCAGCTGCTGGGAGGAGTTGATATTGAACTTTTCTCCTGCCAGATCATAGATTTCTTTTTCAAGGCCGTCCATTTCCGCTTCAAACTCTTTTGACATTTTTGACAGTTCACCGGTATCCACTCCGATTCCTGCCATTTCCATCCGTGCCAGGACAGAGACCAGGGGCACTTCCAGGGTATCCATCAAAGAAGAAAGCCCTTTGGCCTGAATCTGTTTTTTAAGTTCCCCATGGGCCATGAAGGTGAGATCGGCATCTTCGGCAGCATAGTCGGCCGCCATGTCAAGGGGGACCTGGTCAAATAAGATCTGGGTTTTGCCTTTGCCGGCCACCTCTTCATAGGAGAGCATTTTGTACCCGAACAGGTTCATGGCAATGCGGTCAAGGCTGTGCCCCCTTGTCCCCGGGTTGATCAAATGGGAGGCGATCATGGTGTCAAATACGATCCCCTCAAGGTTGATTCCGTATCTTGCCAGGACAATATAGTCATATTTGATATTCTGACCCACCTTGTGGATTTCAGGATCTTCCAGAAGGGGTTTGAAAATTTTCAGGATGTCCTGCTTGGAGGGTTGCTCAATATCATGGGTATGGCGGTGGCTGACGGGAATATAAAAGCCTGTGTCCTCCTTGTAGGAAAATGAAATTCCCACAAGGTCCGCTTCCATGGCGTTTTTGGAGGTGGTTTCCGTGTCAATGGCAAAAAGGCCTTTATTCTCAAGAACCTTGGCCAGTTTTTCAAGTTCGTTCATTTCGGTGATCAATTTGTAGACTTTTTTGGACTTGTCTGCCTTGTCTGCAAATTCTGTGGCCAGGTTTTTGAACTCAAAAGCCTGGAACAGTTCAAACGCTTTGTGGGTGTCAAAGGGTGAGAGCTTAAAGTCTTCAATTTTATCCTTGACCGCCACCTGCTGATCAATGGTGGCAAGGTCCCGGCTTAAAAGAACAATGTCTTCTGAATTTGATAAGTTCTCATGGAGCTTTTTTTTCTTTTTTAAACTTTCCAGGTTTTGGTAGACCCCGTGGATTGATTCAAATTCCTTTACCAGGTTGAGGGCGGTTTTAGGCCCCACCCCTTTGACCCCGGGGATGTTGTCCGAGGTATCTCCGGCAAGTCCGAGCACATCTATAAATTGTTCAGGTTCTATGCCCATTTCCTCTTTGACGGCGTTACGGTCTGTGATTTTGTCCTTCATGGGGTCCCAGAGAATGCAGTCGTCGGTGACAAGCTGGATAAAGTCCTTGTCCCCTGTGACCATGACGACTTTGAACCCCTGTTCCTGGGCCAGGCGGGCATAGGTGCCCAAAAGGTCATCGGCCTCAAATCCGGGTTTCTGCACAATGGGGATGTTCAGGGCGGCTGTCACCTCTTTGATATCCGGTATCTGCAGGGTAAGATCCTCAGGCATGGGCGGACGGTGGGCCTTGTACTCCTTATAAAGCTCATGGCGGAAGGTCGGGCCTTTGACATCAAAACACATCATTGCATACCGGGGCTGCTTTTCCTTGAGCAGTTTTAGCAGGATCCGGGTGAATCCAAATGTGGCATTGGTGGGATGTCCCTTGGATGTGGAAAGGCTGCGGATGGCATGAAACGCCCGGTAAAGAAAGGCGCTGCCGTCAATGAGGAAAATGGTTTTTTCTTCCGCCATGGTGAGATTCCTTGATTTGCGTATTGAAATATTCTTAAATTATGGGCATATATACTATCTTTTTAAGGAAAGGAGAAGTATATTATGCCTGAAAAAGCCAGTACCAGGAAAGAAAAAAGACGGCTCAAGAGAAGCCATCGCTGTCATTGCTGCGGACAGGAGGCCATGTTCTGCTGGCAGTGCCGGTGCGGGTTTTCCATGTGCCAGACCTGCATGTATGAAAACCAGTGGGGAATGACCTGCAACGGAATTACCTGGGAATGTCCGGACTGCGGCGCCCAGAACGGGTATGGAAATCAATAATCAAAGGGGAGAGGACCATGGACAAACTTAAGGTTGGAACCTTGATATCTGGCGGGGGCACTAATCTTCAGGCGATTATTGATGCCTGCCATGCCAATCGTATAGATGCAAAAATTTTGTTTACAGGTTCTGATGTCCCCGGGGTAAAGGGGTTGGATCGAGCTCACAAGGCCGGGATTGAGACCTTTGTCGTGGATTATGGCCAAATCATTTCATGGGGCTGGAAGAATAATTTGGACGAGATCCTTCCTTCTGATTTTAATTTGGAAGAAATTTTGGGCAAGCAAAAACTCTTTGATGTGAAAAAAGAAAAAGACAAGGCTGTCTTTTTTTTCAAAACCCGGGCCATTGCAGAAAAAAAGCTTTTGGACCATATTTTGGCCTATGATATTGAACTGCTGGTGCTTGCAGGGTTTATGCGGGTGCTCACCCCCTATTTTATCGATCGGATAAACACCCTTCCGGGCAAACATCGAATCATGAATATTCATCCGGCACTTCTGCCCTCATTTCCCGGCACGGACGGATATGGGGATACCTTTGCCTACGGGTGCAAGGTGGGGGGGTGTACAGTCCATTTCATTGATTATGGTGAGGATACAGGCCCGATTATCGGGCAAAAGGCATTTGAAATCAATGAGAATGACACCCTGTATGAGGTGAAGAAAAAAGGGCTGGAAAAGGAGTGGGAACTTTATCCTGCCTGTATTCAAAAATTCGCCCAGAACCGATAGCGTTTAATTTTTGAATACATTGCCAATTCAAGCGGCTAAAAAAGATTCGGGCCTTTCGGGGTTATCCGATATTCAAAAAGGAATCTGCCATTTTAACTGAAGCCATGTAGAAACCGGGCAGGCAGCGGATCAGTTTCCCGTCTTTTTCACCCTGGAACCGATGGTGGTTCCATACCCCATGCTCAAAACTGATGATCAGATCAAGAAGCTGCTGGAATTGGGGGTCTTTACCCAGCAGGGCATCTTTGAGCCTGTCTGAAAGAGTGATGCTGGCGAGGATCTTTGGCATGGGCATGTCCATGATGGCATCCATGGATGAGAAAAGGCCTATGGTGAACAATTCTTCGGTGGTAAATCCTGTTTTAATGAGACTGCCACACTGCTCGCACATTCCGGCCCTGATGATGGATGAACGGACCAGTTCGTTGGGTTTGTCCGGGTTTAAATCAGAGACCACCACCACATTGATAAATTTTTTCAGTTCATCGATTCCTAAAAAAGTGATGGCATCCTTGATGGCATCAATGGGCGAAGGGCGATTAAAATAGGCTGAATTGATGAATTTAAGCAGTTTAAAAGAGACTGAGATAGATTTTTTAATCAAATCTTCGATGAACTTAAAATCAGGGTCTTGCCGGCTGGTTTCGCTGAGCAGCTTAAGGTTGGTGGTCTGGCTTGCGGAAATGTCTTTTTGGGACAAAATTTCAGGTTTGGAGAAAAAATATCCCTGGAAGAGGCCAAAACCCATCTCCTTGGCCTGTTCAAACTCTTCATGGGTCTCCACCTTTTCGGCCAGCAGGGTGATGGGCCTGTCCTTGAGAACAGAAGAGAACAAAGGCTGTAAGGTGTCCAAAGGGGTTTCAATGAGATCAAATCTTATTATGTCGCAAAGATCTTATCATCCCATCAAATTTTTTGTCGTATACAAAATCATCTAAGGCAATGCGGAATCCCTGGCGCTTGAATTTCTTGAGCGCTTCAATCACCGCAGGTTCCGGCTCAATATCTTCTAATACTTCAATAATGATATGCTCTTTTGGAAAAAGCAAGGGGGTCTGTTTTATCAGAAGATCCTGGGTGAAATTGATGAGTCCGGGTTTGCCGCCAAGGATATCTTTGAGCCCAAAGGAGAAAAAGGTGTTGGACAGCACTCCTGAGGTCGCCGTGTCGCCGTCAATGTCGGGAAAGGTGTTTTTCAGACCCAGTCTGAACAATAATTCATACCCGAAAATTTTTTTTTTGGGCGGTTAAAACCGGTTGACGGGCAACAAAGATTTCCATGGACGACCAAGCTCCGTTTTTTTAAGTGATTTGTCAAACATGAACGATGGTGACAGTATAATGCCATTGAAAAGGGAAATCAAGAAGAACCCGGCTCTGCCCACCATATGGCCGAGACCCGGAATTGCCGGAAAATCCGGTTTTTTATAATATGAGCCAGGCCCTTATGACTAAATGAAAAAAGGGGAACCCGTCATTTTCAGGACAAAAGCTTGAGCATCAACGGAACTGCGGTCATGGTGCCGATGGAAGATCCTATATTGGTAAAAATGACCACGAGAAGGATCCGGGTGACATTGTTTCGCCAGAACCCCCGAACAGAGGTGATATCTTCTGGAATGGCTTCCAAATCGCGGACCTTGGGTTTTCTGGAAAAGGCTTCCACCAGTCCGGAGACCCAGCCTGCAGCGATCATGGGGTTTAAAGAGGTTAATGGGGCGGCTATAATGGAGGAGATAATGGTATATGGATGTGCCAGGGCCACCAGGGCACCCATGCCCGCAAAAATGCCATTGGCCAGGATCCAGATCCAGATCATATCAGCACCGGCTGTTTTTCCTTCCATCATGAATCCTGCGGCAAAGAGCAGGAAGATCAGTCCGGGAATCAGCCATTTGAGAATTTTACCGGCATGGCCTGGTTTGGGGATTGTGTTGAGTTCATTGACATCTATGGCGGTTTTTTCCTGAATATATGTTTTGATTCCGGGAACGTGGGCCGCCCCCACAACCGCTATGATTTTTTTGCCCGGAGCGGTTCTGATATGGTCTGCCAGGAATTGATCCCGCTCGTCAATCAGGGCTTTTTCAATAATCGGGTGGGCCTCTTTAACATCCGAAAGCAGAGACTGGAGAATATCTTCCTGCTTCATTTTTTCAATGTCTTCTTCTTCAATGGCGTCGGACTGGCCAAATGAAAAGACCATGGAAAATACCAGCTTGAGTTTTTCAAAAAAGCCCATCCCCGGCCATACCCGGGACAATGTCGTCTGTATTTCCCGGTCTGCCGCCACCACCCTGGCCCCTGATTTTTCTGCGGCAATAATGGCATTGAGCATTTCCTGGCCCGGTTTGATGTCAAATTTATCTGCAATTTTTTTCTGAAAAGAGGAGAGCAAAAGATTCATGAACAGCATCAGGGCTTTTTTATCTTTGATGATTTTTACAATGTCCATGTTACGCCACCGGTCTGCATCCTTGATGGCTGACAGCCGGGTGTTGCACAGTTCAACGCATACCGTATCCGGCGTTTCATCCTCAATGGTCTGGGTCACAAGTTCGGCGCTGCGCCGGGATACATGGGCGGTTCCAATAAGGATGATTTCCTTGTCCTCCCAGGATAAGCAATGAATATCATTCTCTTTTTTTTTGTCCGCTTCCATGCTGTTGACTGCCTTTCATAAGGATTAACTCAAGGATGTGTATTATAAGCATAATATTTATCATGGCAATACAAAAAAGGTGAAAATCTTGACCTTGCCCCTTTGTTCTGATATTTATCTTTTTTATGAAATCCATTGATGAACAGATACTGCGGGCGACCAAGGAGATCATTGTCAAGTTTATTGAGATGGGCAGACTCTCGCCCTCAAATATGCATGAGTCGTTTAAGGATATCCATGCAACAATCAACGAAACCGTTAAAAAGAATTTAGATCCCCCTTCCCATGACACACCAAAATCCTGAATCCGTTTTAAACCGGGTTCGGACCAGTATTGAACAAGGACTTAAAAAAGGATGGACAGGCCTTTTATGGCTGCTGAAAATTCTGGTGCCCATCTCTTTTTTTACCGCCCTTTTGGTCCATTTCAAGCTTTTATTTTATCTGGATTTTCTTCTTGAACCCATGATGAGTTTGATCCATCTGCCTGCCGCAGCTGCCGTGGTGCTCATCATCGGAATGTTCACAGGGATTTACGGGACTGTGGCCGCACTTTCTGTGATGTCCTTTTCCATGGATCACATGACTTTGATCGCCATATTTACCCTGATTTCACATAATCTTATCCAGGAAAGCATTGTCCAGGGCAATTCCGGGATCAATCCCTTTAAGGCGGCCGCGTTCAGGCTGGTGATGGCGTTTGTGGTCACCTTTGTCTGCGGAAAACTTATGGATGTCAGTCCGGGGCTCGCCTCTGCTGCGGCACTCGAGGCCGGGCAGCAGGGGGGTGGCCCCTTGGGGCCCATGCTCAAAGACTGGACCCTTGGGACTTGCGCACTCTCCCTGCAGATTTTGTGCATTATCATGCCCTTGATGGTTATGCTTGAACTGGCCAAGACTTTTCAGGTGATAGAAGCGGTCACAAAGATCTTTTCTCCTGTTACCGCTTTTATGGGGCTTGACCGCTCCTGCGCCATGCTCTGGCTGACTGCATCGGTATTTGGTCTGGCATACGGGTCGGCCGTGATTGTGGAAGAAACCGGGACCAACAAGTATGATAAAGAGGCATTGACCCGGCTCCATCTCTCCATAGGCGTGAACCATGCCATGATTGAGGATCCCGCACTTTTTCTGCCCCTGGGCATTTCTGTATTCTGGCTGTGGATTCCACGGCTTGCGGCTGCCATGGCTGTGGTCTGGCTGTATTCTGGATTTTCTTTTGCAAGGAGGCTCTATGCTAAGCGCGTTGGCCATAAAAAACTTTGCGATCATTGAAGATATCCGCATTGAATTTGCTGCTGGTCTTTCCGTACTGACAGGGGAAACAGGGGCGGGTAAATCTATCATTATTGAGGCGGTGAATCTCCTGCTGGGCTCCAGGGCATCGGCAGATCTGGTTCGTACCGGTGAAGATAATGCCGAGCTGGAAGCTTTTTTCGAGATTGAAAAAACCTCCCATGCCGCTCAAGTGATGGAAGGCCAGGGCATGGATCCCCGGGACGGTCTGATCATTCGCCGGGTCATATCCAGTTCCGGCAAAAGCCGGGTCTATATCAACTCCTGCCAGTCCACCCTGGATTTTTTAAAACAGGTCACCTTTAATCTGGCATCCATTTCAAGCCAGCATGCCCACCAGGGGCTGTTGCGCCAGGAAAACCATCTGGATATTCTGGATGAGTTTGCCCGTACCCTGGATTTGCGCAAGGCGGTTTCTGAGCTTTATCACAAATTGCTGCCCTTGAAAAAAGAGATTCTTGCCCTGGAGCTAAGGCAGGCGGCTGCACAAAAAGAGCTGGATTTGCTCAAATTTCAGGTGGACGAGGTTGAAGGGGCCGATATCAGGCCGGGTGAAGATGAGGACCTGGCAATAAAAAGAGAGCAGCTTAAAAATTCCGCCCAGATTTTTGAAACCGTAAACGGGGCCATCCATGACATATATGACCGGGACGGGGCCTTGCTGGAACGGATCTCTTCTTTGTCTGAACGGTTTGCACGTTTCGGAACGAGTGACACCCGGTTAAAAGAGATTTCCGACCGGCTGGACACGGTCTCTTTTGACCTGCAGGATATTATTTCAGATCTCAGAGGCTATGCAGATACCATTGATCTGGATCCTGAATCCCTGGAACAAGTGGATTTGAGGCTGGACGAGATTTCAAGGCTCAAGCGAAAATACGGGGGAAGTCTTGAGGCCCTGTTTGACAATTACAAGACCATGGCAGGGGAGCTTGAGGAAAATTTGGGCCTGGGGAAAAAAATAGCAGGCCTGAAAAAAGAACAAGCCCGGTTGGAAGGGCAGATCCGTCAAAAATCAAAGGCCTTGTCCATGCGGCGTCAAAAAGAGGGAATTGTCCTGGCCGATCTGGCCCAGAAGGAGCTGGCCGGACTGGAAATGGGTCGGGCCAAATTTGAAGTGGCGTTTTCCGTTGTCCCTTCGGAAAGTCCTGAAGATATTGCCACGGAGGCCAGGGAGAAAATATTTTCCACAGGCATGGACCGTGTGGGGTTTTTGATCAGCCCCAATCCCGGTGAAGCACCCAAGCCCTTGGCCAAAGTTGCCTCCGGCGGAGAGCTTTCCCGGATTGTTCTTGCCCTAAAAGCCGTGCTGTCCCAGGGCCAGTCCTTTGAAACCCTGGTTTTTGACGAGGTAGATGCCGGGATCGGCGGTGCCACATCTGAAAAAGTAGGGCTTAAGCTCAGAGAATTAGGAGATGTCCACCAGGTGATCTGCATTACTCATCTGGCCCAGATCGCCAGATATGGCGCCCACCAGTTTAGGATTTTTAAACAGGTGGTCAATGACAGAACCGCAACCTCAATTGTTCCCTTAACCTCCCGGGATGAGCGGGTGGAGGAAATCGCCCGGATGATCGGCGGTAAGGATATTACCCGTGCCACCCGTGCCCATGCCAGAGAGTTGCTTTCCACACAGGGTCATCGCATGTAACTTTTATTAAGATTCGTCCTTACCCGGCAGGAATAGGTGAGGGGGATTCCGTTAAATCTTAAGCGGTCGTCCTGACCGCTTAAGAAGCGGAAATGATCGGACCTATGCCGTCCTGGCGGGCCGCTCATTTACGCCACTCCACCCCCTTCACCCTATCCCAGCCTGGCTCTCTTGGCTTGCTATAGTATATGAGCATCGAACAAAATTTTCCTAGACATCGCTGCACAGATACGATATATATGGCAATAAACACAAGGAGTTGCCAATGAACGAAAAAAAATCTCTTGAAACTTTTTTTGACAATATTCAGGACCCCAGACACCACAATAAGCTTCATAATTTAATTGATGTCGTCATCATCGCAATTTGTGCGGTAGTTGCTGGCGCAGACACTTATGAGCAAATTGAAAACTTTGGCAAAAAGAGAAAAAGGTGGTTGTCAAAATTTCTAAGCCTTCCCCATGGGATACCCTCCCATGACACCTTTGGCAGAATTTTTGAAAGGATGAACCCGAATGAATTTCAGAGCAGTTTTATGCACTGGGTTCAGTCGGTTGCAAAGATGACCAAAGGTCAAGTCATTGCAATCGACGGCAAAACTCTAAGGCGTTCACACGATACCTCCAATGATAAGAAAGCCATTCATATGATCAGTGCGTGGGCTTCGTCTAATAAAATGGTTTTAGGGCAATTAAAAACCGAAGAAAAATCAAATGAAATTACGGCCATTCCAAATCTTTTAAAACTTTTCAGTAGTGTCCGGTTAGGTTGTTGCATATAAAAAGCATCTAAAATCATTGAAAAAACAGTCGGTTTTGTGTTGACAAATGTGCGTAAAAATTTTTGTGCGCCTTGAAAATTTAACTCAAGGAGCTCAAATGACGCACATCTCAGTCCCTAAAAAACAACTACGGTCCCTGAACTTTGACAATTTCAGGTGCCCTCTGATAAAGTCACTTTCAAAAGCACCGGAATTACAATCTCGAGGAGACCGCCCTTTAAAAATGACATTCGAAGACCAGATAAATGCTTTGGTTTATTTCCATCTTCAGGAGCACAAGTCTGCCCGACATTTAATTCAGGATCTCAAGGAGAATGTTTTTGCTAAAGAAAATATTGCGCCAGACGGTGGTATCAGCCGTAGTAGTTTCTGTGAAGCCATCAATCACAGGGGACTCGAACAACTGCAATTCGGAATGTGTCAATGACAATGAGACACTTTATGCCTAAAATTAGGCTCCAATCTTATCCTTCTCTTCCTGTTCCGGTTTGTTGATCCAGGCTGCTTCTGGTAAAGCTGGTGGCCGAGGGATTTTCCCCTTAAAGCGTATTGGGTTTTTAATAAACACCTCTTTCAAAGTTCTACAGCGAGACCCATAAATCTCTTTAGCAATGCCATAATGAAACTGTTCCGGGGTTACCAGGCCAATACCAGAATGGTAATGCTCTTTATTGTAGTATCCAAAGAAATCCTGGCAAAAGGTTCTTGCATCCTCAATCGAACCAAAATGATTTGGAAATTTTGGACAATATTTCAATGTTTTAAATTGAGCTTCAGAGTAAGGGTTATCATTGCTGACGTGCGGTCTGCTGTGGGTTTTGGTTACCCCTAAATCGACAAGAAGCTGGGCAACCCCTTTGGATTTCATACTGGCTCCCCGATCTGCATGAAGTCCAAGCTGACCGGGTAATATATTTTGGTTTTCACAGGACTTCTCAATAAGCCTTTTGGCCAATGCTGTTTGTTCCCTATGGGCGACCATCCAGCCGACAACATACCTGCTGAAAATATCCATGATTACATACAGATAGAAATAAGTCCATTTTGTGACGCTTTTCAACTTGGTAATATCCCAGGACCAGACCTGATTCGGTCCGGTTGCCAGCAATTCAGGTTTTTTATATTTCGGGCGATTTACCTGCCGTCTTCGTTCCGGCACAGAACCATGTTCTTTGTGAAGAAGCCGATACATCGTTCTGATGGAGCAATAGTATTTTCCTTTATCAAGAAGAGAGGCATAGACCTGGTATGGGGCCTGGTCTCGATACGTGTCCGAGTGAAGAATATCCAAAACCGTTTGTTGTTCATCAGGATTCAAAGAAAGAGGAGAGCTGCCCCGCTTTGATTTCACCTGTTTTTTCGGAGAATAAAACCTATAAAAAGATGAGCGAGGGACACCGAAAGCCTCACATGAAGGCTTTTTCCCAAGATCGTGACTTAACGTTAGGGCGGCATTCATCAGTCGTCTCCTTTGAGGTCGTCCAGATTTTGTTGGATTCCCAGGATCTGAGAAATTTTTTTTTGGGCTTCAATGATGAGTTCCGCCTGTTTTAACTTATGCTCTAATTTAGATTTTTCTTTTTGAAGTCTGGCGACCTCTGTTGCCAATGGGTTCTTCTCTTTGGATTTCCTCCCTCGCTTTCGAGGTGCCATGGCGTTGAGAAGTCCTTTATTCCGGGCTTTGCGCCAATCGGCTAAATTTGAAGAATAGAGGCCCTCTCTTCGAAGTATCCTACCTATTCCTCCGGATTCATTGCAGTTTTCAACCTCTTGGAGAATACGCAGTTTATAAGAAGCAGTGAAATTACGCCGGGGCTTTTTCTCAGGAACTTCAGGATCAGGGATTGAATCCTGTCCCCCCAAGGAGGCACCAATTCCAGTCGCCCTATGGGCTCCTTCCATTGGTGCCTCCTTGGGGACTGCCTGTTTTTCGGACTCTGGTAGTGGGTTCATTTTTATCGGTTTCATATAAGTATTGCCTTACCCGCCCTACACTAATTTATCAAGGGGTAAGTGTCTCACTTATATTGTCACAGAGGGATTTATCTTTGAGGATCTTTATAAACAGGCTCTTGAGTGTCATCCGGGTGAACACGCCGAGTTAGGAGAGTTGGTTTCCATTGACGGTAGTCTCATAAATGCAGTCCTTTCAATGCACTGGGCGAACTACAGAAAAGGAAGTAAAAAAGCCAAAGTACATTGCGGATTTGACATTAATCACGGAATCCCAAACAAAATCTTTTTGACTGAAGGCAACGGCGCTGAACGCACTTTTGTTCCCAAAATACTTTCCAAGGGGCAAACAGGTGTTATGGATCGTGGATATCAATCCCATAAAGAATTTGACCTGCTTCAGGAGCAAGGCAAACATTTTGTCTGCCGTATAAAAACCAGGACAACAAGAACAATTATTGATAACCACGAGACCCCTTCCGACAGCTACATTTTTTATGATGCACTGGTTAAACTTGGTACTCCGAATCAAAACCAGACGAAAAGGCCTGTTCGGGTTGTTGGCTATAAAATTGCTGGCGTCAAATACTATGTGGCAACTGACAGGCATGATTTAACAGCGGAACAAATAGCAACAATTTATAAACTCCGGTGGACCATTGAGGATTTTTTCAAATGGTGGAAAGAACATCTGAAGGTATATCATCTCATTGCCCGCAGTGAATACGGCCTTATGGTTCAGATTCTTGGCGGCCTTATCACTTACCTGTTACTGGCAATCCATTGCCAAAAACAGTTTAATGAAAAGGTCACGATCAAAAGAGTTCGGCAGCTGCGAACCGCCATTCTAAATGACCTTTTTGGCTGCGAGGAGCAGGGCTCTCATAGTTCAAACAGGGACAATATTGTCAAAGATCAAAAAATTATTGAGCAAGCAAAAACCTAACCGGACATCACTGAAAACTTTTAGATATCTCGGGCTGCATTATAACCATTGATGCCATGGGCACTTAAAAGAAAATCGCTGAAACCATAATAAACAAAGGGTGTGACTATGTCCTTGCCCTGAAAGAAAATCATAAAACCTTGCATGATGAAGCGGTACTTTTTTTCAATAAAATGGAAGAAATGAAAAATCAGGGGTACCAGTTTAATGAACAGACCAGTGTTGACGGAGGGCACGGTCGAGTCGAAACGCGCAGGGCTGTGATAACCTCTGATATTGATTGGTTTGAAGATAAAAAAAGTTGGAAAGGTTTGAAAAGTATTGGAATGATTGAATCCACCCGGGAAATGGACGGCCAGATCAGTCATGAAAAGCGATATTATATATCGAGCCTGGATAGCGACCCCAATATTTTTGGTAATGCTGTTAGGAGGCATTGGGGAATTGAAAATTCAGTGCATTGGGTATTGGATATTGCGTTCCGTGAAGACGAAAGCAGAGTCAGAAAGGGGAACTCTCCTGAGAATTTTGCAGCGATTCGGCACATTGCATTAAATTTATTACGGAACAATAAGACATTTAAAGGGAGTGTAAAAACCAAAAGGTTGAATGCTGCTATGGATATCAAATATCTGGAGGAAGTTATGTTTGGATGATACTTGAACCAATCAAAACTATAAAGGGCGTTCAAAATTCTGTGTCAGTTGAATGAAAGCTGATATACTCAGCTAAATAAGGAGAACTGACATGACCGAAGAAAACACCGAATTTGATTTTCAAAAAGCCCTTAAAGGCATCCAGGAAGGTAAACCCTTCACAGGTAAGGGCGGCGTCCTTACATCATTAATCAAAAATCTTGCTGAAGCTGCTCTTGAAGGAGAGTTGGAGTCCCATCTCGGGCAGGAAGTTTCTGCCAACCGCCGTAATGGAAAAAGCAAAAAGACCATTAAATCCCTGGATGGTAAATTTGAGCTGGAAACCCCGCGTGACAGGGCCGGAACCTTCTCTCCACAGATCGTCAAAAAACATCAGACAACGCTCAGCGATGAAATTGAAAGAAAGATAATAGCCCTTTACGGCCTGGGCATGAGTTATAATGATATGGCTTCCCATTTACAGGAAATCTATGGACTTGAGATTTCAAATGCCACTCTGAGCACCATTACCGATAAAATCATCCATACCGTCAAAGAATGGCAGGCCAGGCCGTTGGAAAATGTGTACCCAATCGTATGGCTTGATGCCA
Organism: Desulfobacter sp.; assembly: GCA_028768545.1. Taxonomy (NCBI): domain Bacteria; kingdom Pseudomonadati; phylum Thermodesulfobacteriota; class Desulfobacteria; order Desulfobacterales; family Desulfobacteraceae; genus Desulfobacter; species Desulfobacter sp. The sequence goes on along the minus strand of CP054838.1, from coordinate 179,353 downwards.
TACATTATAAAGTACGAGAAAACGGAAAGGTCGGCAGCAAAGCCGTTTACACAATTCTTGGGGTGAATATCGAGGGCCGCAAAGAGGTTCTTGGGCTGTACATATCCGAGAATGAGGGTGCGAACTTCTGGCTGCAGGTGTTAACAGACCTTTCAAACCGAGGGGTAAAAGATATCCTGATTGCCTGTGTTGATGGTCTAAAAGGTTTTCCCGAGGCCATTGAGACCATATTCCCGGACACAGAAGTTCAACTCTGCGTAGTCCACCAGATCCGAAATTCATTGAAATACGTTGGTTCCAAAAATAAAAAGGAATTTATGGCAGATCTAAAACGTGTTTATAAAGCGGTCAATAAGGATCTGGCCGAAGAAGAACTGGATATCTTGGAAAATAAATGGAATGACAAATACCCGATTGTGATAAAATCCTGGCGGAACAACTGGGAACGCCTCAGTCATTTCTTTAAATATCCAGAAGAGATTCGACGGATAATATACACCACAAATACCATTGAGGCTGTGCATCGACAGTTTCGAAAACTGACCAAAACAAAGGGATCATTCCCGAACCAGGACAGCCTGTTAAAGCTGCTTTACATGGGGATCCAGAACGCCAGTAAGAAATGGACAATGCCGATTCAAAATTGGTCACTGACAATTTCCCAGTTGGCAATTTTCTTTGAAGGCCGGCTGGATAAAGAGCTGGGAATTTGATAGGGATTTATTTACAGATGGAAAAGATGGTTCCAGGAACTCCACTCCAGCAAAAGCCAACTCCTCCGACGTGGCTGATTGAAGGCCCATTCTCGGACCTGACTTTTACTTCCGCTGGCGCTGAGGCAGATCCGGGAACCGAAACCGTGACACAGAATTCTGAACATTCCCAAACTATAGGCACTTTACAATATTTACATGCGTGAGCCCTGTCTTTTAATGCTTTACCCATTTTAAAACCATGAAAATACTGGTATAAATAAAGTTTAAATTTTTGACTATCAAGGAAGATAACGTTTTGAATATCCAAAAGAGAAGCATCCTCCAAAAAGGGCGGGGTAAAACCCGGAAGCTTGCCAAGCTTGAATATATATATGAAAGAGAGTCCCGTTATTTTGCCCAGGTCGCTGAAAGTGTAAAAGATCTTGCCGTTGCCGAGTTAAAGACGCTTGGGGCAAGGGATCTGGAACCTGTCTTTCGGGGGGTCTGGTTTAAGGCGGACAAGGCAGGATTCTATAGGATTACCTATCAGGCAAGACTGGTTTCAAGAATTCTGGCGCCTTTGGCGGTTTTTCCGTGTGAAGACAAGGATGCGCTTTACAAGGCCGTTAAAAAGATCCGGTGGGAAGAGTTTTTAACCCCTAAAAAAACCTTCGCCGTTGTGGCCAATGTGGCTGAATCCCAGATCAACCATTCCAACTTTGCAGGGCTTCGTGTTAAGGATGCCATTGCCGATTATTTCAGGGACAGGACCAACCGAAGGCCTTCTGTGGATGCCAATAATCCCTGGATCATCATCAATATTCATATTCACAAGGACCGGGCCACCCTGTCTGTGGATGCCTCGGGCGGTCCCCTGCACAAGCGGGGATACAGGGAAGCCTCCGTGTCTGCGCCCATGCAGGAAACCGTGGCTGCCGCCATTATCCGTTTGAGCCAATGGGACGGATCAAAACCCCTGTATGATCCCATGTGCGGATCCGGCACCCTGCTTTGCGAGGCCCTGATGCATTACAGCCGGATTCCGGCCCAGGTGTTCCGGGAAGGGTTCGGGTTTGAGCGGCTTCCGGATTTTGATGCCCAGGTCTGGGACCAGGTCCGGTCAGATGCAAACAAGAATATCAGACCCCTGCCCCAGGGCCTGATCCGGGGAAGTGATATTGCCCCGTCCTCTGTTGATGCGGTGAAAACCAATCTCATGGGGCTGCATTTCGGGGGGGATATCCCCATTCTTCTTTCTGATTTCAAAGATCTTGACCCCATTGAGAATTCTGTGATCGTCACCAACCCCCCCTATGGGATCCGCATGGGCAAAGAAGGGGAGATGAACCAGTTTTACAAGGATTTGGGGATCTTTTTAAAGGACGGCTGCAGAGGATGTTCCGCCTTTGTTTATTTCGGGGATACCAAATACATTAAGAAGGTGCCCCTGGCTCCGTCCTGGAAGCGGCCGTTGAAAATTGGCGGACTTGACGGCAAATTGGTGAAGTACGACTTGTATTGATCGGGCAAAGACCTGGACCTGGAAATGAAAATGGACAAAAAGCCAGCATACACCTGCAATGAGTATCGGGAAGAGATGATTCTTTTGAGCCTTCAAACCCAATTGGCCCGACCCGGCCTCACCCCTGAGGAAAAGGCAAAACTTCTTGAGCAGATCGCCCGGGTTGAAAAAGAGATGGGCCTTGATTGAACCTCTGGTTGTCCTCAGGGTCATCGCATGTAACTTTTATTAAGATTCGTCCTTACCCGGCAGGAATAGGTGAGGGGGATTCCGTTAAATCTTAAGCGGTCGTCCTGACCGCTTAAGAAGCGGAAATGATCGGACCTATGCCGTCCTGGCGGGCCGCTCATTTACGCCACTCCACCCCCTTCACCCTATCCCAGTCTGGCTCTCCTGGCTTGCTATAGTATATGAGCATCGAACAAAATTTTCCTAGACATCGCTGCACAGATACGATATATATGGCAATAAACACAAGGAGTTGCCAATGAACGAAAAAAAATCTCTTGAAACTTTTTTTGACAATATTCAGGACCCCAGACACCACAATAAGCTTCATAATTTAATTGATGTCGTCATCATCGCAATTTGTGCGGTAGTTGCTGGCGCAGACACTTATGAGCAAATTGAAAACTTTGGCAAAAAGAGAAAAAGGTGGTTGTCAAAATTTCTAAGCCTTCCCCATGGGATACCCTCCCATGACACCTTTGGCAGAATTTTTGAAAGGATGAACCCGAATGAATTTCAGAGCAGTTTTATGCACTGGGTTCAGTCGGTTGCAAAGATGACCAAAGGTCAAGTCATTGCAATCGACGGCAAAACTCTAAGGCGTTCACACGATACCTCCAATGATAAGAAAGCCATTCATATGATCAGTGCGTGGGCTTCGTCTAATAAAGTGGTTTTAGGGCAATTAAAAACCGAAGAAAAATCAAATGAAATTACGGCCATTCCAAATCTTTTAAAACTTTTAGATATCTCGGGCTGCATTATAACCATTGATGCCATGGGCACTCAAAAGAAAATCGCTGAAACCATAATAAACAAAGGGTGTGACTATGTCCTTGCCCTGAAAGAAAATCATAAAACCTTGCATGATGAAGCGGTACTTTTTTTCAATAAAATGGAAGAAATGAAAAATCAGGGGTACCAGTTTAATGAACAGACCAGTGTTGACGGAGGGCACGGTCGAGTCGAAACGCGCAGGGCTGTGATAACCTCTGATATTGATTGGTTTGAAGATAAAAAAAGTTGGAAAGGTTTGAAAAATATTGGAATGATTGAATCCACCCGGGAAATGGACGGCCAGATCAGTCATGAAAAGCGATATTATATATCGAGCCTGGATAGCGACCCCAATATTTTTGGTAATGCTGTCAGGAGGCATTGGGGAATTGAAAATTCAGTGCATTGGGTATTGGATATTGCGTTCCGTGAAGACGAAAGCAGAGTCAGAAAGGGGAACTCTCCTGAGGGGAATGTTCAGAATTCTGTGTCACGGTTTCGGTTCCCGGATCTGCCTCAGCGCCAGCGGAAGTAAAAGTCAGGTCCGAGAATGGGCCTTCAATCAGCCACGTCGGAGGAGTTGACTTTTGCTGGAGTGGAGTTCCTGGAACCATCTTTTCCATCTGTAAATAAATCCCTATCAAATTCCCAGCTCTTTATCCAGCCGGCCTTCAAAGAAAATTGCCAACTGGGAAATTGTCAGTGACCAATTTTGAATCGGCATTGTCCATTTTTTACTGGCGTTCTGGATCCCCATGTAAAGCAGCTTTAACAGGCTGTCCTGGTTCGGGAATGATCCCTTTGTTTTGGTCAGTTTTCGAAACTGTCGATGCACAGCCTCAATGGTATTTGTGGTGTATATTATCCGTCGAATCTCTTCTGGATATTTAAAGAAATGACTGAGGCGTTCCCAGTTGTTCCGCCAGGATTTTATCACAATCGGGTATTTGTCATTCCATTTATTTTCCAAGATATCCAGTTCTTCTTCGGCCAGATCCTTATTGACCGCTTTATAAACACGTTTTAGATCTGCCATAAATTCCTTTTTATTTTTGGAACCAACGTATTTCAATGAATTTCGGATCTGGTGGACTACGCAGAGTTGAACTTCTGTGTCCGGGAATATGGTCTCAATGGCCTCGGGAAAACCTTTTAGACCATCAACACAGGCAATCAGGATATCTTTTACCCCTCGGTTTGAAAGGTCTGTTAACACCTGCAGCCAGAAGTTCGCACCCTCATTCTCGGATATGTACAGCCCAAGAACCTCTTTGCGGCCCTCGATATTCACCCCAAGAATTGTGTAAACGGCTTTGCTGCCGACCTTTCCGTTTTCTCGTACTTTATAATGTATGGCATCAAGCCATACGATTGGGTACACATTTTCCAACGGCCTGGCCTGCCATTCTTTGACGGTATGGATGATTTTATCGGTAATGGTGCTCAGAGTGGCATTTGAAATCTCAAGTCCATAGATTTCCTGTAAATGGGAAGCCATATCATTATAACTCATGCCCAGGCCGTAAAGGGCTATTATCTTTCTTTCAATTTCATCGCTGAGCGTTGTCTGATGTTTTTTGACGATCTGTGGAGAGAAGGTTCCGGCCCTGTCACGCGGGGTTTCCAGCTCAAATTTACCATCCAGGGATTTAATGGTCTTTTTGCTTTTTCCATTACGGCGGTTGGCAGAAACTTCCTGCCCGAGATGGGACTCCAACTCTCCTTCAAGAGCAGCTTCAGCAAGATTTTTGATTAATGATGTAAGGACGCCGCCCTTACCTGTGAAGGGTTTACCTTCCTGGATGCCTTTAGGGGCTTTTTGAAAATCAAATTCGGTGTTTTCTTCGGTCATGTCAGTTCTCCTTATTTAGCTGAGTATATCAGCTTTCATTCAACTGACACAGAATTTTGAACGCCCTTGATATATCCGGGGCGCATTCCCATTTTCCCGGTTATACCGCTGGCACTGGATTGTGCATTTTTGCCATCTGCTTCAGGCAGTTCCAACGCCCTGCTTTATAAAATGATCGCAGCATAATCATTTTTTCTGCATTCTCCCGATACCAAAAGATGCATGGACCTTTAAGACGTAAATTCACGACTCTCCGAATCGAACTTTCAATAGCACCGCTGCCAATAGGTAAGTTCAACGCTTTTACAGTTGAGAAATTAAGCCTCAGTTCATTGCGCACAAAATAATCCCGTTCCGTCTTGATAGCCTTACTGTTTCTGCCTCTACAAAGCTTCTGGACGGCCTGTACCACCTCAATCGCCTTTCCCTTCAGCAGAAGACCTCGCTGCTTCGATACCCAGCGTTTGCGTTCCTTGGATGACCAGGTCTTCCTTAAGCCTGCTACTGTACCCAGATGCTCAACTGCATGGTAGAAATCGAGAAGTTCATACACACGCTCAGGAGCCAAACCCAATGCTTTTAGCAGTCCGGGGATTCGATTCCAAATCCAATGTGCCCCATCTGCAACAAACAGTATTTTGTCTGAGTTCTGAATATGAAGGGAGTTCAAATAACCCTTTAACAAGTGGAATACACCATCCGGTCCATTGAAACAGCCATCAATAAATGGTGAAAAGCTTTTTTCTTGTTTTCCATGGGCGTCCACTACATAAATGATCAAAAGCTTGGGTTCTCGCCATGCCCCACGAAATCGGGTTCTATCCTTTTGGGTTTTTGGTCCCCTTTTCTTCTCTCTGAGCCGAGTGCGGCCACCATCAGTGCTGATAACGACTCGCCGCCCTTCAAGTAAATCTCTATCATTTAATGGGATTCGGCCCGCTTGTTGTTCGGCTCGAGCCCGCTATGCGTACCGATAGGTCAGTTTACGGATGACCTTTATACCCAACGTCATCCCACGGTCACAAAGCACTTGACGGACTTCTTCAAAAGAACTTAATAAGGCTGACCAAGAACTCACCATAGAAGCCAAAGCAGGCGAGCAGCGATCATGGATTCCAAGAAGGATTAAGCCAGCGTATGCACCTTTATATCTTTTTCCTTTTCGGCGGTCACAGGACCTTCGATAGTATCGAACATGAATATCAACCGAACTATCTGTACAAAGCTGAATCCAAACGGTCTCAAGCCCTTCGCTTTTCATCCGTCCCGGCCAATTGGACATCAATTCTTTTTCTTGGTCGACCTGTTCAGAGGAATCTACTGAGGCCTGGATCTTTTTTTTAAAAAAAAGGCGCTTATCCGATTTGTATACTCAAGGATTTCCTGCTCCATCTGTTCTAATTCGTTAGCGTTACGAACCAAGCGATTTGGATCTTCTTCCAGTTCTTTGAGGCATGCAAGGACTTCATCAACAGTATTACAATCTTCAGCTTTCTTCATTAGCACAATCCATTTATGTTCATTTCAGCGTAACAGAGGATATCATTCTTTTTGCTCTAAAAGACAGGCCTTTTTAAAACCGGGAAAATGGGAATGCGCCCTATATCCGGCAATATAACAACAGCAAATTTCCAGGCAAAAGGTGTTAAGGTCTATGATGAAAATACAATGACCTTTTCCGGCAACATAGATACGTCTGGTGCTTATGGCGACGGTATCTCAGGTTGGACGGATAACACCGTTGTCATGTCCGGGACCATTCTTGCCAAGGGCGTGATGCCGTAGGCCTTCACTTGATCGGTTCGGGCAATGCCGCCCATATCTCAAATTCAATATCTTCAACAGATAGCTCCTATTATAGCAATGCCCTTTCCTCAGGTTTAACCTCCGGAACAGGTGAAACCAATATTTTTCATTTATTAAACGGGACATCCCTAACCGGCAATATTAACAATAATGATTCCGATGATGGCGGCACCGCATTTCTGACCTTTGGGTATGCCACAGATGGAAATAAAATGGCAGACACCACATCCGTGGATAATGCGTTTAGTCTGACCTTTGATGATAAAATTAAATCCGCTTCCGCAGGAAATTGGGATGGGTATTTTGTAGGAGGCACCACCACATTGAACGGGGATGAAAATGCCTTTCGTAATATCTTTATAGGGGCAAAGACCTTTGATGGCGCGGCTGTGCCGGACGGATCTGGCGGAACCGTTCTCCTGAATGGCGTGTCAGGGGCATCAGCCGACTTGAATATCACAGATACCGTTTCAACAAGCGGTAAGATCACCATTGGATCCGGAAGTACTTACACCCTTTCGGGCACCCATACCCACACGGGCACGGATATGACGGTCAACGGCCAGCTGAATCTGAACGACGGCACCTTTGTCAATAATGCTTCAGGCGGTACACAATCCATTGGCAGTTTTAATGTGGACAATGGTAAAACAGGGACCATCCAGGGAACCCAAAACCTTAGCCTGGGCAATTCTTTGATCAGGGGGAATCTGAATGTAAACAGCGAGATCACTTCCACAGGCACGTTTACCGTGGATGCCGAAGATACCTACACCCTTTCGGGCACCCATACCCACACGGGCACGGATATGATGATCAACGGCAGCCTGAACCTGAACGACGGCCGCCTGGTCAACACTGCCGCAGGCGGGGGCCAGACCATCAGCATCCTTGAGGTGGACGCGGGCAAGACCGGCACCTTGGGCGGCACACAGACAACAGGGGTAACCACGGCCAATATTGACGGTACTTTGGATTATACGGCCACGGCTGACACCACATTTTTCACCACTAACCTTGCCGGTACCTTGAATCAGAATTCAGCCAATGAACTGGCATTATCCACACTGAATATAGGTGATGGCGATACGGGAATCATCCGCGGTGCCGGCACCCTTGCTGCAACAAATGCAATACTGGGTAATAATTCAACCCTTGATAATGCCAATAACACATTCAGTATAGACACTTTGACAATCAATGCCGGGGACTCAGCCACCCTCGGGGGAACAGAGGCAATCGATTTAACCAGGGCAAACATTGACGGCACCTTGAATTTTACGGCCACGGCTGATACCGGATTTGCCACTGCCGACCTTGCCGGCACCCTAAATCAGAATTCCGCCGGCAGCCTGACCCTGACTACTTTGAATGTGGCCAATGGTGATGCAGCCAATATCAGCGGAGCCGGAACCGGAAATCTGAGCATTGAAACATCAAATATCAGCGGAGATTTAAATCTTTCCCACGACATTATTTCCACAGGCACCTTTACAGTGGATGCAGAAGATACCTATACCCTTTCGGGCACCCATACCCACACGGGCACCGATATGATGATCAACGGTAGCCTGAACCTGAGCGACGGCCGCCTGGTCAACACGGCCACAGGCGGAGCCCAGAGCATCAGCACCCTTGAAGTGGATACGGGTAAAACGGGCACCTTGGGCGGCACACAGACAACAGGAGTAACCACGGCTGATATTGACGGCACTTTGAATTTTACAGCCACGGCTGAAACCACATTTACCACCGCCAATCTTGCCGGCACCTTAAATCAGAATTCCGCCGCCAACCTGGGATTATCCATCCTGAATATAGGTGATGGAGAGACCGGTCTCATCGGCGGTACAGGCATCCTTGCTGCAACAAATGCAATATTGGGTAACAATTCAATCCTTAACAATGCCAATGCGGGGTTCAGTATAGAGACTCTGACAATCAATGCCGGGGACTCAGCCACCTTGGGCGGAACACAGGCAACAGACCTCGCCTTGGCAAACATTGACGGCTCTTTGAATTATACGGCCACGACTGACACCCGGTTTGCCAATATCCATCTTGCCGGCACCTTAAATCAGAATTCCGCCGCTAACCTGGGATTATCCACACTGAATATAGGTGATGGAGAGACCGGTCTCATCGGCGGTACAGGCATCCTTACTGCAACAAATGCAATATTGGGTAATAATTCAACCCTTAACAATGCCAATGCGGGGTTCAGTATAGAGACTCTGACAATCAATGCCGGGGACTCAGCCACCTTGGGCGGAACGCAGGCAACAGACCTTGCCTTTGCAAACATTGACGGCACTCTGAATTATACGGCCACGACTGACACCCGGTTTACCAATACCCATCTTGCCGGCACCTTAAATCAGAATTCCGCCGCCAACCTGACCCTGACAAGCCTGAATGTTGCAGCGGATAAAACAGCCATGATTTCAGGAGCAGGGGCAGGCGATTTGATTTTTACGGATGCTCAGGTCAACGGAACGCTTTGTATTGATCGTCCGGTTTTTGCCAATAACCCCTTTGTTGTGGGGAACACCGGCATCCTGAAACTTTTCCATACAATTACCCCAGGCAATAAAATTTCTAACTATGGCACCCTGGCAGTGGATGCCGGAGATACCGCCACCATTTTGGGAGATTACACCCAGGCAGGCAATGGAAAAATCCAAGTAGATGCTGTCAGTGCATCAAGTTACGGAAAAGTTAGGGTTACCGGCACAGCCGATTTGAGTGCCAACAATCTCATCAATGTCAATGTGACTGCCCATGATACTCTGGCGGTTAATGATGCTCTAAATGCAGTTTTGTCCGCCAACACCCTGGTGGTGGACCAGAATCGGTTTGAAGTTGAAGATAATAGTGCCATGTGGAAGTTTATTCCAACATTTGACAATGATATGATTGATCTGACCGTATTGCGGCAATTAACCTGTGCACAAGCGGTAAATGACAGCAGCCAAGTCTCCAATCCGGTGGCCGCAGGTGCCGCAGGGGTGCTGGATGATCTTGTTGTCAGCGGCACTGTCACCCCGGATATGCAGGCTGTTTTGGATGAAATGGGCGCCCTTCAAACCGGTGAACAAGTGGCCGAGGCCGTGGCCCAGACCGTTCCGGTTCTTGCTTCAGCCAGTCCGCAAATCGGATTTGACCTTGCGGCCAACGGTGCCACCCAGGTGGTCCAGAACCGGCTGGGTGGGTTTAGCGGCATGTCAGCAGGGGATCCTGTGTTTGAAGACCAATTTGTCTGGGTAAAGCCCTTTTATGCCAGGACAGACCAGGACAAGTGGAATGGTATAGACGGATATAAAGCCAATGCCTATGGTCTTGCCATTGGCGCAGACGGTAAAATTAATCCTGAATGGCGTATGGGAGCGGCTGTTTCCTATGGCACGGCAGATGTTCAGAGCGATTCTATCATTACCCAGCAGCAGTTGGATGTCGAAACCTGGCAGGCCACCTTGTATGCCAACGGTGATCTTGGAAAATATTTTACCCTTAACCTGGTCGGTGCTTTGGGATTCAACCAAAACGATTCGTCCAGAAATATTGTGTTCGGCGGACTAGGCAGAACCGCTCTTGCCGAGTATGACTCCCTTCACACCCTGGTGGATGCGGAATTGGTAAAGACCTATGCAATTAATGACAACCTGACCCTTGGGGCCTCACTGGGCCTGGATTACATATATATATGTGTTGACGATTATACTGAAACCGGAGCCGGTGCTCTGAATCTTAAGGTTCAGGGAGTTAATGCAGATACCCTGGTGGCTTCCATTGGGGGGAGACTTGAATATTCGATCACCCAAAACCAGAGACTGACTGGCCAGATCAGCCTGGGGTATGATTTGCTGGCGGACGGATCTTCTCTTGTATCTACCTATACCGGTGGGGGGCCCTCATTTGTGGTGACAGGAAACAGCCCGGATGAGAAGGTTTACCAGGGTGGACTGGGGTATGAACTGACCTGTTTTAGAGGGATGGAATTGCTTGCCCGGTACCGGGTTGAGTCCCGCAAGCATTTTTTTAATCAAACAGGCTCAATCAATTTTCGGTTCCCATTTTAATGGCTGTTCTCGTTGATTCCCAGTGTCAAGACCGTTTTTATTTGTTTGAATTTACAATTGGGGTGTAAAGCAGTAATTGAAAGCATGAACCATAATGAACAAAAAGATAAATCAATAAAAAGATCATTAAACAAGACAAATTAAAAATATGCTTGCCCAGGACAAACCCCGGATACTTGTGCTATGATAGATTAAAGTTCCATGATCAAAGAGAGAAAAAATGAACTCAGTGAATATTGATAGTTCAGATCCGTTTGTTTCCACCCAGACAATTTTACCCTATTCAGACGGGATATTAAAGGGGATGTCATTTGCTGTAAAAGACAATATTGATATTAAAAATCAGCCCACAGGTTACGGCAGTCCCGGTTGGGTTGAGACCCATGATACTCCTGTTGTAAATGCGATTTGCATAGAACAGCTTTTATGCGAAGGGGGCATATTTAAGGGAAAAACAAAATCAGATGAGCTGGCTTACAGCTTAATGGGTGTAAACTCATTTTATGGTACCCCCATAAATTCCAAAGCGCCGGACAGGATCCCGGGCGGGTCATCCAGCGGATCCGCATCGGCTGTTGCCGGCGGGCGGGTTGATTTTGCCATGGGCACGGATACCGGAGGGTCCATAAGGGTTCCTGCAAGCAATTGCGGTGTCTGGGGGTATAGACCCTCGCACGGGATTATTTCGGTTGCAGGGGTATTACCCTTAGCCCCCTCTTTTGACACGGTTGGCATTATTTCACAAAACGGGCAAATCCTGGAAAAGGTCATGCAGGTTCTGCTTGCACAAGACATGTCAAGACATAGGGATGTTCCCACAATATGTTTTATTGATGATATATTCAAAATATCTGATCAAACAATTGAGCAGGCCTCAAGGACAATTCAAAATAAAATCATCTGTAATTTTAAGACTCAAACATTAACCCTCGCTGAAATTACAGCTTTTAATTCAGATTTTAATGCCCTTTTTTTACAACTCGGCTTTTTACTCTCAACAGAGATCTGGAATACCTTTGGCTCCTGGGTAAAAACAAAGCGACCCAAATTAAGCGCAGCCGTTGAATTCAGCCTTTGTGATTATGCTGAATCTGCAAGCAGAAACGATATTCAAAACATGCTGTCTGCCCAAAAAAAATTTCAGAATAACCTGAATAAATTTCTTTGTGCCGGTAATGTATTATGCTTTCCCACAACCGTCGACCTATCGCCTCGTTTAGACCAAATTACCCCTGATTTTCTTGACGGGGATTATGTCCCGAAAGCGATGGGTGTTAATGCGGTTTCATCTTTATCTTGTACCCCACAGATCACAATACCCATACCGGAAGCGAAAGGTATTCCTGTGGGGCTTTCATTTGTTGCAGGTTACGGCCAGGACATGATGTTGGCAGATCTTTGCAATACCATTTATGATCAATGCCTTGGTGATGTTTAATCTCATAACAACCGGGGGTAGCAGATGTAAAAAGTTGTGTGAACCCAATGAATATGTATGAAATATATTTTAAGTGATAAAAATCTGACCATTTTATTTATTTCTACCTTTCTGTTCTTTACGAACGAGGCTCTGTTTTTGCCCACCCTGCCGCTTCATCTGGCCCAATCCGGGTACACCAACCTTCGGATAGGGGCCGTTCTTGGGGCATTTGCCTTTGGCGTGTTGCTGGCAAGACCGCTGTCAGGGTTTATAACGGACAATTACGGCAGAAAAATATCCCTTTTTGCGGGAGCCTTTTTCTTTTTTGCGGCCCCCCTGTTGTATCTTGTGTCCACCAACTTCATTTATCTTATCAACATTCGGATTTTTCACGGTCTGGGAATCGCTTTTTATACAACAGCCTTTCCGGCATATGTTACGGATAGGGCGGATCCTGAAAAAAGGAGGGCGTTCAAAATTCTGTGTCAGTTGAATGAAAGCTGATATACTCAGCTAAATAAGGAGAACTGACATGACCGAAGAAAACACCGAATTTGATTTTCAAAAAGCCCTTAAAGGCATCCAGGAAGGTAAACCCTTCACAGGTAAGGGCGGCGTCCTTACATCATTAATCAAAAATCTTGCTGAAGCTGCTCTTGAAGGAGAGTTGGAGTCCCATCTCGGGCAGGAAGTTTCTGCCAACCGCCGTAATGGAAAAAGCAAAAAGACCATTAAATCCCTGGATGGTAAATTTGAGCTAAAAACCCCGCGTGACAGGGCCGGAACCTTCTCTCCACAGATCGTCAAAAAACATCAGACAACGCTCAGCGATGAAATTGAAAGAAAGATAATAGCCCTTTACGGCCTGGGCATGAGTTATAATGATATGGCTTCCCATTTACAGGAAATCTATGGACTTGAGATTTCAAATGCCACTCTGAGCACCATTACCGATAAAATCATCCATACCGTCAAAGAATGGCAGGCCAGGCCGTTGGAAAATGTGTACCCAATCGTATGGCTTGATGCCATACATTATAAAGTACGAGAAAACGGAAAGGTCGACAGCAAAGCCGTTTACACAATTCTTGGGGTGAATATCGAGGGCCGCAAAGAGGTTCTTGGGCTGTACATATCCGAGAATGAGGGTGCGAACTTCTGGCTGCAGGTGTTAACAGACCTTTCAAACCGAGGGGTAAAAGATATCCTGATTGCCTGTGTTGATGGTCTAAAAGGTTTACCCGAGGCCATTGAGACCATATTCCCGGACACAGAAGTTCAACTCTGCGTAGTCCACCAGATCCGAAATTCATTGAAATACGTTGGTTCCAAAAATAAAAAGGAATTTATGGCAGATCTAAAACGTGTTTATAAAGCGGTCAATAAGGATCTGGCCGAAGAAGAACTGGATATCTTGGAAAATAAATGGAATGACAAATACCCGATTGTGATAAAATCCTGGCGGAACAACTGGGAACGCCTCAGTCATTTCTTTAAATATCCAGAAGAGATTCGACGGATAATATACACCATAAATACCATTGAGGCTGTGCATCGACAGTTTCGAAAACTGACCAAAACAAAGGGATCATTCCCGAACCAGGACAGCCTGTTAAAGCTGCTTTACATGGGGATCCAGAACGCCAGTAAAAAATGGACAATGCCGATTCAAAATTGGTCACTGACAATTTCCCAGTTGGCAATTTTCTTTGAAGGCCGGCTGGATAAAGAGCTGGGAATTTGATAGGGATTTATTTACAGATGGAAAAGATGGTTCCAGGAACTCCACTCCAGCAAAAGTCAACTCCTCCGACGTGGCTGATTGAAGGCCCATTCTCGGACCTGACTTTTACTTCCGCTGGCGCTGAGGCAGATCCGGGAACCGAAACCGTGACACAGAATTCTGAACATTCCCTCATCACATAAAAACCTATAAACAAAAAGTAATTTTCTGGACCTTTAAAAATCCTGAAAAATTAAAAATCAGGATTGAAAAAACAGGGTTTTGCTCAAACACGGACCAAATTTTAAAAACAAGTGAACATGAGATTATCCAATCTCAAAAAAACGGCGGGTTTCCCATAAAACCCTCTGCTGCCATTTTCATGGTGGTGATTTGGAACCTGCTTTTTATTGCCGATTTTATCGGGTTTTTTAAACAGGGACAACAGGGCTCCCCCCTTGGATTGGGCGTCACATCCGCCCTTGTTTTTGTCTTGGCAATTTGTATTCTTTTATTAACCACCCCATTGCTTCAAAATTTGTTTCTCAAACCGGGCCGATCCCTTGCCGATATTCGACACCTTGTTTATTTTCTCATGTTCATCTGCGGATTCATGCTGTTGACGATCTTCGTTCTGCCCTGAATTCAACAGAAGAGAAAACCGGGTGTCGGCATGTCCGGTTTTAATATCTGGAACGGGCGGCGGCATACTTGAGGTTTGTAAATTAATTTGCCCGGTTGGGCGGGATTTTCATGATTGTTGCCGCCTCTGGTAAATTTTTTAAATCTGTTCTTTTTTCAGGAGCATGGCATATTCCCCCTTTTGGGCGGCAAGATCGGCATGGCTGCCCTGCTCAACAATTTGGCCCTGTTTGAGCACCAGAATATGGTCACAGTCTCTCACCGTGGAGAGCCTGTGGGCAATGATGATGGACAGCCTGCCTGCCATCAGCTTTTTCATGGCGTCATGGACCTGGATTTCAGATTGAGAGTCCATGTACGAGGTGGCCTCGTCAAAGATGATGAGATCCGGGTCAAAGGCAAAGGCCCGGGCAATGCAGACCAATTGTTTTTCACCCGAAGACAATGGCCTTCCCCCTTCTCCCAACAGGGTGTCAAGACCTGAGAATTTTTCATGTAAAAAACCGCAGTTGGCCTTTTTAAGGGCGGACTCAAGGCCTGTATGGTCTGAACGGCTTGATCCTTTTATATTTTCCAGGACTGTGCCTGAAAAGAGAATCGGATCCTGCATGACCAGGGCGGTGCAATTTCGAATCTCCCTGATATCCATGGTGCGATGGTCAATGGTGTTGATGAGGATGTTTCCCTTTTGGGGGGTGTAAAATCCTGTGATCAGATTGATGATGGAGCTTTTTCCGGACCCGGTCCTGCCCACGATGCCCAGGGATTTCCCTTTTTCAAGGCTGAAATTTAAATCCTGGAGCACAGGCCTGTTGTTTTCATATGAAAAATTAATATCCTTAAACTCAAGCCGGGAAATTTGGTTCAGCCGAACCCTGGCATTTTCCTGTTCAGCCCTGGGGGTATTGAGAACGGTGATGATCCGCTCAGCCGAGGCCAGAGCATTTTGAAGCAAGTTAAACTTTTCAGACAATTCCCTCAAGGGTCTGAAAAACAGTTTCATATAGGTGAGAAAGGCCACAAGTTCACCTAAGGTCATGGCCTGGCTGGCCACTGAAAAACTGCCGGTCCAGATGATAAGGGCTGTGGACAATATGCCTAAAAATCCAATAAAGGGCATGAATACGGCAAAGATTTTGATTTGGGACATGGCTGCCGTAAAATGGGCCTGGTTAAGGGCGTAAAATGCCTTGGCAAATCGGTCGCTTGCCGTGGTGGTCTGGATGATTTTGATTCCGGCAATCGCTTCTGAGAACCGGTGATTGATCTCAGAGATTTTCTGGCGGATGTTTCTGAACACTTTTCTTAAGATACGGGAAAAATATCCAATGCTGAGAACAATGACGGGGATGATCAAACTCAGGTACAAGGTGAGTTGTTCATTGATGAAAAAGAGCACCCCGAATATGCCGGCCATGAGGATGAGATCTTTGAAGATAAAGACCAGGATACTGGTGAACATCTCGTTCATGTTTTCAATATCCCCGGCCACCCGGGCCACAAGACGTCCTGAACTGTTCTGGTCATAATAGGCCACAGGCAGCCCGGTCATATGGGCAAAGAGGCGGCACCTGAGGTTGAGGATGATTTTTTGTCCGGTATATTCCATGAACAGGGTCTGGCAAAAATCAAGGATAAATCCTGAAACAATAACCCCTGCGAACAAAAGACCAAAAGAGGAAAATTGGGTGATTTCAAATCCGAAAACCTGGGTTCCCGTGCCTTGCACGGGCAGGATAAATCCGTCAACCGCCTTTTGGGTGAGCAAGGGCAGCAATAGTTCAAACCCTGTGACTAAAAAGACCATCAGGGTGGTCAATGCCAGCATCCAGGCATAGGGCCTGACATAGGGTGTCAGTCCTTTGACCAGGGCCAGGTCGGCCAGGCGGATCTTTTTTTCTTTTGAGGCAAACATCCCCTGGGTATCAGACATGGGCATTCTCCTCAAATTGCTGGACCCTGAAGGATTCCCGGTAAAAGGCATTGGATTGTTTCAGGGCCTCATGGCTGCCCTGATCCATGATTTTTCCCTTGTCCATGATATAAATTTTATGGCACCCGGCCAGGGCAGAGAGCCTGTGGGAGACCAGGATCATGGTGGCCTCGGTATTCATCTGATAGATTCCGGATATAAGACCCTGGGCGGTCTGGGTGTCCACCTGGCTGACCGGGTCATCCAAAAGGATGACAGGCTTGGGCTCAACCAGGGTCCTGGCCAGGGCCACCCGCTGTTTCTGGCCTCCGGACAGGGTCACCCCCCGCTCGCCCACAAGGGTATTGATCTGGTCCGGCATCTGTTCAATGGTGGTTTTAAGGCCGCAGACCCGGATGATTTTTTCAAGTGTTGCCCGGTTAATATCCCGGCCCATGAGAATATTTTCCTTGATGGTGCCCGAAAAGAGAAAGGGCTCCTGGGGCATGAGGGCAATCTGCGCCCTTAAATTTTCAGGGTCCAGGTCTTTCAGGTTGACTCCGTCCAGAAAGATCTTGCCCTGGTCCGGGTCATAGAGCCTGGGAATCAGCTGGATCAGGCTGGTTTTTCCCGATCCCGGAGGCCCGGTAATCCCGATGCGCATCCCAGGAGAGATATCCATGTGAATATTTTTGAGCACCAAAAGGGGTTGATCATAGGAAAAATTGACCCCGGAAATCATTATGTTTCCTTTTCCCTTTTCTATACGTCCGGGGGACTGTGGGATGTCAATGTCAGGCCGGGCATCTAAAAGGGCCTGGATCCGTTTCATGGAGGCCATGCCCCGCTGGAAAAGGTTGGTCATCCACCCAATGGCAATCACAGGCCAGGCCAGGATTCCCAGGTATTGCAAAAAGGCCACAAGTTCGCCCGGGGTCAAGAGTTTGTTGATGACCAGGAACCCGCCGTAAAAGATGATGATGATGGTGGAGATATTGAAAAAAAGACCGAGCATGGGGCGGAGAAGGGCATTGATAAAGGCCCGTTTTAAATTTTTTCTAAAGTATGATTCCGAGGCCGCATTGACCTTGTCCTGGATGATTGGCTCAAAATTAAAGATCTTGATGACCCGGATACCAAAGAACCCTTCCCTGATCTGTTCCGTGAGAATCGAAAAGGCTTCCTGGGCGGTTCTGTGAAACAGATGCATTTTATTGCCCAGGATTTTGGTGGCCAATACCAGAAAGGGCATGGGAATCAGGGTCAATGCGGCCAGTTTGGGGCTGGTCCAGAACATGATGGAAATGCATGCCCCTCCCAGAAGAAGGGTGTCCACCATCACAATCAGCCCGAATCCGAATGCCATGCGCACATGGTTGATGTCAGAGGTGGCATGGGCCATGATATCCCCGGGCCGGGTCTTGTTATAATATCCCATGTCCAAAGAGAGCACATGGTCATACAGATCATCCCTGATGCCCCGTTCAAGATCCCGGGCCGCGCCCATGAGCAGGATGCGCCATACATACCTGAGAAGGGCCATGAAAAGACCTAACCCTGCGATGGTAAGGCATTGTTCCAGAAGTATCCCTTGATCAATCCTGGCCATGGCCAGGGTGTCCACGCTTTGTTTGATGATCTGGGGCACCACAAGCTGGGCAAGGTCCACAAGGATCATGCAGAGGATGCCGATCAGGATTTTATAAGCATTTTTCCTAAAATAGGGGAGGATGAGTTTCAAACCTAGCTCCTGAAAAATGGATTGTGAACTATGCCAATGGGATCATACCATAAGACATTGTTTGGTGAAATTCAATGTCTGTGTCCCTGATTCCGGGCAGGATATCTAACCGGTGTGTAATTTTTTTTAGGACGGGGAAAAAATCATATCCCCTGGCAAGGCCGCAAGGGATATGGTATTTAATTTGGGTCGGCGTTAAATAAAACTGCGGCCAAAAGATCCTAAATTATTAAAGTTGTATTTTTATGTTGTGGCCGGACGCCTTTATCATGTTCCGGCCATGCCGGTTATTCATAGCAAAGAGGAGAACAGGTATTCCAAGAATGCCGAATCATGGGTTAAAATGACGATACACAACAAAAAGAACGGCAGGATTATCCAGTCTGTTGACCGGTCTGCCAGGGCCCTGCTTTTGTTTTTCGAAGATGTCCAGGAACTGGGTATTAAGGATTTTGCAAGGCTTTTGGGCCTGCCCAAACCCACCATTTACAGCCTGGTCAACACCTTGGCCCACCATCAGATGCTCGAGCAGAATCCTGAAACGTTTAAATACCGCCTGGGCCCTGCGTTTTTTCGCCTGGGCATCCAATATGCCCGGCAGTCAGATGTTTTGTCCACGGTGAGCGTGTGGACGGAACGGCTCTGCTATAAATTTTCAAAATCGGTGACGGTCTGCATGTTCATGGCGGAAAAGGCCGTGGTGGTGTACAAGGCAGATCCGGACCCGGTGGTGATCTCCTATCCGGATGTGGGCGCGGTGGTTCCCTTTCACAATACCGCCAACGGCAAGATCCTTCTGGTTTTTGCAGACCCCGGGGTCAGAGAAGAGATCCTCAATGATTATGCCTTTGTCAGCCCCACTGAATTTACCATCAAGGACAAGGCCGAATTTATCCGGGAACTTGACCAGGTCAGGCAGGAGGGGATCAGCTTTAACCGCCAGGAGGAAAAAACAGGCCTCTCCGCCGTTGGCGGCCCCATATACAACCATAGAAAAGAGGTGGTCGCCTCTTTTTCCATTTTGGGAAAAACCGATTATTTTGAGACACATCAGGACCGTATACATGGAGAGGTCAAAAAAACCGCCCAGTCCATATCAAGGCAATTGGGATATCCGGAGTCGATTTACGGATAAGCGGAGGGCTTCGGCCGTCCCCGGGTTCAGGGACGGCTGATCATCCGGCCAGGGATCGCTTTCGGGTGGGCCTGGTGTCGGCAATACCTTTGAGTATAATATCAACTGAATTTTCCTTACAGGGGGGCAATGACTACTTTAAAGATTCAAACCGCTGAACAGGCCCGGGATCTGGTTCTTGCACGGGAGATTGACTATGTTAAGGTCGGGGTTTTTGACATTGACGGTATTTTCAGGGGAAAGTACATGAAGGCCTCAAAATTCCTTCATGTTTTGGAACACGGATTTGAGTTCTGTGATGTTGTCATGGGCTGGGACGCCAATGATCAGCTCTACGGCGAAGGGGTGACCATTACCGGCTGGCATTCCGGCTATGCAGATGCGCCGGTGAATATTGTGCCTGAATCCTGCAGGGAACTTCCCCTTGAAAAAAATACCCTGCTCTTTATTGGCGAGTTTGGAGGCCAGGTTGAGCAGGTCTGCCCCAGGGGCACGTTGAAACGGGTGGCCCAACGGGCTGAAAATATAGGATTCAAGGCCAGCATGGCCTGCGAATTTGAATTTTTCATGTTCAATGAAACCGCGGATACCATCCGGGAAAAAGGGTATCGGGATATGAAAAATCTTTCCCCTGGGTTTTTCGGATATTCCATGCTTCGAAATTCAGAGTTCCATGAGTTTTATGAAGAATTGCTTGATCTTTGCAAAACCATGGATTTCCCCTTGGAAGGGCTGCACACGGAAACAGGTCCGGGCGTGATCGAGGCGGCCATTTATTATGCGGACATTGTTGAAGCGGCTGACCGGGGCGCCTTGTTTAAAACCTATATCAAGGTTCTGGCCAAAAAATGGAATTGGCTGGCAACCTTTATGGCCAAGTGGTCAGGGGATTATCCAGGCCAGAGCGGTCATCTTCATCTTTCCTTGACCGACATGGACGGCAATTCCCTGTTCTATGATCCTCGCAAGCCCGACACCATCTCTGATACCATGAGGTATTTTATCGGGGGACAGCAGGCCCTGATGCCCGAGCTGCTCTCTATGGCATCTCCCACCATCAACAGTTTTTCACGGATGGTGCCCGGGTTCTGGGCCTCACGGACGCCTCCTGGGGCATTGACAACAGGACCTGCGCCATCAGGGCCATTCCCGGATCCAAGACCTCCCAGCGTGTGGAATACAGGGTCACGGCCGCTGATATCAACCCCTATATTGCCGGGGCTGCAGCTTTAGGCTCGGGCCTCTGGGGGATTGAGAACAAGATTGAACCCGGGGCGCCTGTAAAGGGCAATGCCTATGACAGGCAATTTTCCGAAGAATTACAATTTTCCCCCACCCTGGCAGATGCGGCCCAGAGGCTCAAGGCTTCGGATGCTGTCCGGGACCTGTTCGGGGATGTGTTTGTGGATCATTATGCCGCCACCCGTCTCTGGGAGAGCAAGAAATTTCAACGCCATGTGACAGACTGGGAACTGGAGCGCTACTTTGAGATCATCTAGTTCCTTATTCATGTTTACCATTCAATTATACAGGAAGAAAAAATGAGTAAAATTTCACAGTTTTCGTTTCCCAACACCATTTATTTCGGGGCCGGCGCCATTGATAACCTGCCAGAATATATAAACGATTCAGGGTTTGAAAATCCTTTGGTGGTCACAGATCCGGGCATGCTTAAAACCCAGGTGTTTCCCAGGGTGGAATCAATTCTTACGGCTGCGGGCATGAGCTATTCGGTTTTTTCCGGGGTCAACCCCAATCCACTGGATTCGGACATTGACAAGGCCGTGGCCGTGTTCAAGGCCCAAGGCTGTGACGGGCTTGTGGGCCTGGGAGGCGGCTCTGCTTTGGATGCCGCCAAGGTGGTCCAGGTGCTGGCGGCCCACGGGGGCAGGGTCAATGATTATGACATTGCCACAGGCGGCAACCAGAAGATCAAGGGGCCTTTAGCTCCCTGTATTGCCGTGCCCACAACCGCAGGAACCGGTTCTGAAGTGGGATCCTGTTCCGTGATCACCTCGGTCAGGGAAAATCGTAAATTTCTGGTCTGCAGCCCGCTGCTCAGGCCTTGTGTGGCCCTGCTGGATCCCGAACTCACCCTGGGGCTGCCCCCTGGTTTGACAGCCGGTACCGGCATGGACGCCTTTACCCATTGTGTTGAAGCCCTCGCTGTCAAGGATCTTCATCCCATGTGCGATGCCATTGCCCTCAAGGGCATCGAGTATATTGCCCAATACCTTGAAACGGCGGTCAAAGCGCCGGCCAATGTCGAGGCCCGGGGCTATATGCAGCTGGCTGCCATGATGGGTGCGGTGGCCTTTATGAAGGATCTTGGGGCGGCCCATTCCCTGTCCCACGCCCTGTCTGCGGTTTCCCACCTGCCCCACGGCCTGGCCAATGCCATCTGCATTGTTCCGGTGATGAAGTACAACAAGGCAGTCTGCCTGGATGAATACGCCAGGGTTGCCGGGGCCTTTGGGATCAATACCTTTGATATGACAAAGGACCAGGCTGCTGAGAAGGCCATTGAGGCCGTGGCCGGTCTGAACCGGAGAATCGGGATTCCCGAACGCCTTTCCGAGGTCGGGGTCAAAGAGGACCAATTGGAAGAATTGGCTGACAAGGCATTTTTGGACGGATGTCACCGGACCAACCCCAGGCCCTGTACCCGGGAGGACCTGATGACCCTGTACAAAACGGCTTTTTAAGCCCAATGTGCCGCCTTGGGATATCAGCCTGTTCAACAGCCGCAGGGTTCGGGAGTATCGGCTGACCTGACCCGGGGATTGCAAATTTTTTTAGGTTATAGGTAAGCAAATTGAATCATCCCGAAATGATCCTGCCCCAAACAGGTGAAAACCGGCTTTTCAGTCGGTTGGATCAGGGCCGTCCACAAGCTCCCTGATGGCCCTGTTGATATCGTTGATTGAAATGGGCTTCATAAAGAACCTATCAATTTTTGTGTCCTGATAATTGGTAGAGGATATTTTTTCACTGAATCCGGTGCACAGGATGATAGGCATATCCTTTCGAAGGGTTTTGATCCGGTCTGAAAGAATATCCCCTGTGATTTTCGGCATGGTCATATCGGTGATGATCAGGTCAAACCCCTGGGGGTCATTTAAAAAGGCGTCCAGGGCTTTTTGGCTGTCTGTAAAGGCCGTGACCCGGTATCCGTATCTTTCCAGGGATTGTTTTTCCATCTTTGCAATTCCGATTTCATCATCGACCAGAAGAATTTTTTCGGTTCCGCCTTTCATGGCAGGGGTCGGCTTTTTTTCTGCCGGGTCGAGGCGGTCTGCCCCGGGCAGGTATACATGAAAGGTGGAGCCCTTGTCCTTTTCACTGTATACCGTGATTTCTCCTTTGAGTTTATGGACAATGCCGTAGATCACGGCAGGCCCGAGCCCGGTGCCTTTTTTTTCGGCCTTGGTGGAAAAATAAGGATCAAAAATATGGGTCATGGTCTTTTCATCCATGCCGTGGCCGTTGTCCGATACCGTGAGCCTGACATATTTTCCCTCTGCCAGGTGCCCAAGACCCGGAATGGATTCCTGTGAGATGTCCACAGCCTCCATGGTGACTTCAAATTTTCCCCCTTTTTTTTCCACGGCATGAAAGGCGTTGGTGCACAGGTTCATCACGATCTGGTGGAGTTTGGTGGGGTCTCCGAATACCGGGGGGCAGTCCGGGCGGATATGCTTGTGAATTTCAACATTGTTGGGAATGGATGCCCTGAGCAGGGTCAATGCCTCTTTGAAAAGGCTTCCAAGGTGTACGACCTGGTTTTTGATTTCCGCCTGGCGGCTGAAGGTCAGGATTTGCCGGATCAGTTCTCTGGCCCTTTGGGCCGCCTGGTAGATATGCTCCACCATTTGAAATTCACGGCTCTCTTTGGGAAGATCGTTGAACAGCAATTCCGAATACCCTAAAATGGGAAAGAGTATATTGTTAAAATCATGGGCAATTCCGCTGGCAAGGGTGCCCATGGCTTCCATCCCCTGGGAATGGTGGAGCTGTTTTTCCAGTTTTTTCTTTTCCTTTAGGGCCTGTTTCCTGTTTTGCTCCTGAAGTTCCAGGGCAGAGACCATCTGGTTGAATCCGTCTGCCACCAGCCTTGCCTGGTCAATATCTGAACCATCCTTGATCCGGTAGGAGAGATCTTCTGACTTTACCCGGTCCAGGGCATGGCGAATGCGCAGGTTGACGGCATCTTCCATGGACTGCCGGGGCAGGGTGGCAAAAAGCAGCCATTGAATGCCTGGAATGGCCTGGAACCAGACGGCCAGATCATTTTTTTCCCGGCTGGAGAGCATGAAGTGGCCTGATTCCTGATCCATCAGGGATTGTGGATCCACACGGGCAAACCCCTTGCCAAGGTCATGGATATGGCTTTTGTATACACTGCCTTTTTCTTTGCTGATTCCGGCCTTGGCCATGGGGTGGGCCACCAAAGCGCCCTTGGCATCGACAATGAAATTAATCTGGTCTTTGGCATAGATGTCAAAGAGGGCCTCCTGGTAAAGGGTTTTCATGGGCAGGTCAATGCTCCAGAGCCCGATGAATTGATTTGGCAAAAAAATCGGGATGGACACGGATATGATCACCCCTTCTCCGGCATAATCCATGCTCGGACAGGTCCATTGAATGGTTTTTTCCGGGTTGTTCTCCGGTATCACGGATTGATAGGTATGGTAGGCGGACCAGTCAAAATCAGGGGTGATGGCGGTGATCTGGTCAATGTAGGGAAATTGGACAGAGGTATTGGTCACATCCTGGTAATAGATCCAGGCGGCATGGGGCAGCCGGGTGAGGATCTCTTTGAGATGGACCCCCATATGACGCAGGCAGTACATTCGGAAACAGGCGTCAGGGTTTTGAACCTGGTCCGGATGCCAGGAATAGGAGATGGCATGGGAAGGGGCCCGGCCTGTTCTAAACTCTTTGAGTTGCGACAGGGAGGTCCAGAAGCCGTGTTCATCAATGCCGAAATTTTCAGACTCAAACCAGTCCTGGATATCTTTATCCTCTGCCCTGGTGTGGGTAAAGAGAATAAGGCTCAGCCGCCTTAATTCTTCCAGGGTATGGTGGCAGGTTTTAATTTTTGCCCCTATGGATGCGGCAATTTGTTTGACCTGGAATTGGACGGGATAGTTTTCAAACATAATGCCTCCTGATTCCTGAATGTCAGGTGACGGATTTAATACTTAGCTTCGGTGGCCCGGATGAATTGTTTTGGGTAAAATCCCCTTGTTTGCTAATAAAGTGTAAGATTATTGAAAATGTCAGAACAAAAGGATGAATGAAAATTAAGTATATGAAATAGAATGGGTTGAGTCAAGGCCGCTCAAATCCGGTTGCAGGGCTCACAAGGGCGTTCAAAATTCTGTGTCAGTTGAATGAAAGCTGATATACTCAGCTAAATAAGGAGAACTGACATGACCGAAGAAAACACCGAATTTGATTTTCAAAAAGCCCTTAAAGGCATCCAGGAAGGTAAACCCTTCACAGGTAAGGGCGGCGTCCTTACATCATTAATCAAAAATCTTGCTGAAGCTGCTCTTGAAGGAGAGTTGGAGTCCCATCTCGGGCAGGAAGTTTCTGCCAACCGCCGTAATGGAAAAAGCAAAAAGACCATTAAATCCCTGGATGGTAAATTTGAGCTAAAAACCCCGCGTGACAGGGCCGGAACCTTCTCTCCACAGATCGTCAAAAAACATCAGACAACGCTCAGCGATGAAATTGAAAGAAAGATAATAGCCCTTTACGGCCTGGGCATGAGTTATAATGATATGGCTTCCCATTTACAGGAAATCTATGGACTTGAGATTTCAAATGCCACTCTGAGCACCATTACCGATAAAATCATCCATACCGTCAAAGAATGGCAGGCCAGGCCGTTGGAAAATGTGTACCCAATCGTATGGCTTGATGCCATACATTATAAAGTACGAGAAAACGGAAAGGTCGGCAGCAAAGCCGTTTACACAATTCTTGGGGTGAATATCGAGGGCCGCAAAGAGGTTCTTGGGCTGTACATATCCGAGAATGAGGGTGCGAACTTCTGGCTGCAGGTGTTAACAGACCTTTCAAACCGAGGGGTAAAAGATATCCTGATTGCCTGTGTTGATGGTCTAAAAGGTTTTCCCGAGGCCATTGAGACCATATTCCCGGACACAGAAGTTCAACTCTGCGTAGTCCACCAGATCCGAAATTCATTGAAATACGTTGGTTCCAAAAATAAAAAGGAATTTATGGCAGATCTAAAACGTGTTTATAAAGCGGTCAATAAGGATCTGGCCGAAGAAGAACTGGATATCTTGGAAAATAAATGGAATGACAAATACCCGATTGTGATAAAATCCTGGCGGAACAACTGGGAACCCCTCAGTCATTTCTTTAAATATCCAGAAGAGATTCGACGGATAATATACACCACAAATACCATTGAGGCTGTGCATCGACAGTTTCGAAAACTGACCAAAACAAAGGGATCATTCCCGAACCAGGACAGCCTGTTAAAGCTGCTTTACATGGGGATCCAGAACGCCAGTAAGAAATGGACAATGCCGATTCAAAATTGGTCACTGACAATTTCCCAGTTGGCAATTTTCTTTGAAGGCCGGCTGGATAAAGAGCTGGGAATTTGATAGGGATTTATTTACAGATGGAAAAGATGGTTCCAGGAACTCCACTCCAGCAAAAGTCAACTCCTCCGACGTGGCTGATTGAAGGCCCATTCTCGGACCTGACTTTTACTTCCGCTGGCGCTGAGGCAGATCCAGGAACCGAAACCGTGACACAGAATTCTGAACATTCCCGGGCTCACGCATGTAAATATTGTAAAGTGCCTATAGTTTTGATTGGTTCAAGTATCATCCAAACATAACTTCCTCCAGATATTTGATATCCATAGCAGCATTCAACCTTTTGGTTTTTACACTCCCTTTAAATGTCTTATTGTTCCGTAATAAATTTAATGCAATGTGCCGAATCGCTGCAAAATTCTCAGGAGAGTTCCCCTTTCTGACTCTGCTTTCGTCTTCACGGAACGCAATATCCAATACCCAATGCACTGAATTTTCAATTCCCCAATGCCTCCTGACAGCATTACCAAAAATATTGGGGTCGCTATCCAGGCTCGATATATAATATCGCTTTTCATGACTGATCTGGCCGTCCATTTCCCGGGTGGATTCAATCATTCCAATACTTTTCAAACCTTTCCAACTTTTTTTATCTTCAAACCAATCAATATCAGAGGTTATCACAGCCCTGCGCGTTTCGACTCGACCGTGCCCTCCGTCAACACTGGTCTGTTCATTAAACTGGTACCCCTGATTTTTCATTTCTTCCATTTTATTGAAAAAAAGTACCGCTTCATCATGCAAGGTTTTATGATTTTCTTTCAGGGCAAGGACATAGTCACACCCTTTGTTTATTATGGTTTCAGCGATTTTCTTTTGAGTGCCCATGGCATCAATGGTTATAATGCAGCCCGAGATATCTAAAAGTTTTAAAAGATTTGGAATGGCCGTAATTTCATTTGATTTTTCTTCGGTTTTTAATTGCCCTAAAACCACTTTATTGGGAATGTTCAGAATTCTGTGTCACGGTTTCGGTTCCCGGATCTGTCTCGGCGCCAGCGGAAGTAAAAGCCAGGTCCGAGAATGGGCCTTCAATCTGCCACGTCGGAGGAGTTGGCTTTTGCTGGAGCGGAGTTCCTGGAACCATCTTTTCCATCTGTAAATAAATCCCTATCAAATTCCCAGCTCTTTATCCAGCCGGCCTTCAAAGAAAATTGCCAACTGGGAAATTGTCAGTGACCAGTTTTGAACCGGCATTGTCCATTTCTTACTGGCGTTCTGGATCCCCATGTAAAGCAGCTTTAACAGGCTGTCCTGGTTCGGGAATGATCCCTTTGTTTTGGTCAGTTTTCGAAACTGTCGATGCACAGCCTCAATGGTATTTGTGGTGTATATTATCCGTCGAATCTCTTCTGGATATTTAAAGAAATGACTGAGGGGTTCCCAGTTGTTCCGCCAGGATTTTATCACAATCGGGTATTTGTCATTCCATTTATTTTCCAAGATATCCAGTTCTTCTTCGGCCAGATCCTTATTAACCGCTTTATAAACACGTTTTAGATCTGCCATAAATTCCTTTTTATTTTTGGAACCAACGTATTTCAATGAATTTCGGATCTGGTGGACTACGCAGAGTTGAACTTCTGTGTCCGGGAATATGGTCTCAATGGCCTCGGGAAAACCTTTCAGACCATCAACACAGGCAATCAGGATATCTTTTACCCCTCGGTTTGAAAGGTCTGTTAACACCTGCAGCCAGAAGTTCGCACCCTCATTCTCGGATATGTACAGCCCAAGAACCTCTTTGCGGCCCTCGATATTCACCCCAAGAATTGTGTAAACGGCTTTGCTGCCGACCTTTCCGTTTTCTCGTACTTTATAATGTATGGCATCAAGCCATACGATTGGGTACACATTTTCCAACGGCCTGGCCTGCCATTCTTTAACGGTATGAATAATTTTATCGGTAATAGCGCTAAGGGTGGCATTTGAAATCTCAAGTCCATAGATTTCCTGTAAATGGGCAGCCATGTCATTATAGCTCATGCCCAGGCCGTAAAGGGCTATTATCTTTCTTTCAATTTCATCGCTGAGCGTTGTTTGGTGTTTTTTGACGATTTGTGGAGAGAAGGTTCCGTTCCGATCACGCGGGGTTTTTAGCTCAAATTTACCATCCAGGGACTTAATGGTCTTTCTGCTTTTTCCATTACGGCGGTTGGCAGAAATTTCCTGTCCGAGATGGGACTCCAACTCTCCTTCAAGAGCAGCTTCCGCAAGATTTTTGATTAATGATGTAAGGACGCCGCCCTTACCTGTGAAGGGTTTACCTTCCTGAATACCTTTAAGAGCTTTTTGAAAATCAAATTCGGTGTTGTCTTCGGTCATGTCAGTTCTCCTTATTTAGCTGAGTATATCAGCTTTGATTCAACTGACACAGAATTTTGAACGCCCTCACTTTATTAGACGAAGCCCACGAACTGATCATATGAATGGCTTTCTTATCATTGGAGGTATCGTGTGAACGCCTTAGAGTTTTGCCGTCGATTGCAATGACTTGACCTTTGGTCATCTTTGCAACGGGCGCATTCCCATTTTCCCGGTTATACCGCTGGCACTGGATTGTGCATGTTTGCCATCTGCTTCAGGCAGTTCCAACGCCCTGCTTTATAAAATGATCGCAGCATAATCATTTTTTCTGCATTCTCCCGATACCAAAAGATGCATGGACCTTTAAGACGTAAATTCACGACTCTCCGAATCGAACTTTCAATAGCACCGCTGCCAATAGGTAAGTTCAACGCTTTTACAGTTGAGAAATTAAGCCTCAGTTCATTGCGCACAAAATAATCCCGTTCCGTCTTGATAGCCTTACTGTTTCTGCCTCTACAAAGCTTCTGGACGGCCTGTACCACCTCAATCGCCTTTCCCTTCAGCAGAAGACCTCGCTGCTTCGATACCCAGCGTTTGCGTTCCTTGGATGACCAGGTCTTCCTTAAGCCTGCTACTGTACCCAGATGCTCAACTGCATGGTAGAAATCGAGAAGTTCATACACACGCTCAGGAGCCAAACCCAATGCTTTTAGCAGTCCGGGGATTCGATTCCAAATCCAATGTGCCCCATCTGCAACAAACAGTATTTTGTCTGAGTTCTGAATATGAAGGGAGTTCAAATAACCCTTTAACAAGTGGAATACACCATCCGGTCCATTGAAACAGCCATCAATAAATGGTGAAAAGCTTTTTTCTTGTTTTCCATGGGCGTCCACTACATAAATGATCAAAAGCTTGGGTTCTCGCCATGCCCCACGAAATCGGGTTCTATCCTTTTGGGTTTTTGGTCCCCTTTTCTTCTCTCTGAGCCGAGTGCGGCCACCATCAGTGCTGATAACGACTCGCCGCCCTTCAAGTAAATCTCTATCATTTAATGGGATTCGGCCCGCTTGTTGTTCGGCTCGAGCCCGCTCTGCGTACCGATAGGTCAGTTTACGGATGACCTTTATACCCAACGTCATCCCACGGTCACAAAGCACTTGACGGACTTCTTCAAAAGAACTTAATAAGGCTGACCAAGAACTCACCATAGAAGCCAAAGCAGGCGAGCAGCGATCATGGATTCCAAGAAGGATTAAGCCAGCGTATGCACCTTTATATCTTTTTCCTTTTCGGCGGTCACAGGACCTTCGATAGTATCGAACATGAATATCAACCGAACTATCTGTACAAAGCTGAATCCAAACGGTCTCAAGCCCTTCGCTTTTCATCCGTCCCGGCCAATTGGACATCAATTCTTTTTCTTGGTCGACCTGTTCAGAGGAATCTACTGAGGCCTGGATCTTTTTTTTAAAAAAAAGGCGCTTATCCGATTTGTATACTCAAGGATTTCCTGCTCCATCTGTTCTAATTCGTTAGCGTTACGAACCAAGCGATTTGGATCTTCTTCCAGTTCTTTGAGGCATGCAAGGACTTCATCAACAGTATTACAATCTTCAGCTTTCTTCATTAGCACAATCCATTTATGTTCATTTCAGCGTAACAGAGGATATCATTCTTTTTGCTCTAAAAGACAGGCCTTTTTAAAACCGGGAAAATGGGAATGCGCCCTCCATGACAGCCCAGGAGTTATATTGGGTCAATCAGGTTGTCGGGCTTCAAATTACCCGGGATTTTCGGTTGTGGAGCGGCAATGAGCTGTTATTGAACGAATGCATTAAAACGCTGGAAAATACCGGCAGGGAAGATGATGATCCGGCTATGGCCATTATCCACGCCATGTGGGAAAAATTGCAAACCACCCATGTGTTGAGGCTGGTAAAGCAATAGGCCAGTCAGTTCTATTGGGCATTGGCAAAGCTGATGGCAAATCCGGGAAAGGCCCTGGCAAAGTCTGATTCCATTTTTTTTTCAAGATCTGCCAGTATGGTCATGTTCAGGGCCGAGCAGCAGGTTTTGGATTTGCCCATGGGGTTGAGAAAAACAATCAGCTTTTTTTCTGTTTCATTGTAACGGACCTTCTGGACCAGGCCCAGGGATAAAACACTCATGCCGGACTGGGAATCCATAATCTTGTCCAGGACTGAATCTATGATGTTTTGAATCTTCGGGTCCATAATTTACCCTCCTTAGACGCCCATGGGTTTTTATTCTTTTTTCGTGAAGTACAGGTTGACCAGGGCCAGGATTGAGGTGCCGAAAATTATGAGAAACGAGATGGCATTGATCACGGGTGTGCTGCCGTCCCTGACCTGGAGATAAAGGTTAATGGGCAAGGTGGCCTCTGATCCCACCAAAAACAAGGTGGTGTTGAAATTTTCAAAGGATATGAGAAAAGAGACTGCCAAGGCACCGATGATGGCCGGCCTTAAGAATTTTAAGGTAATATGAAAAATGGTTTCAAACCTTGTGGCCCCAAGGTTCATGGCCGCCTCTTCTATGGTGGGGTCAAATTTTTTAAGCCGTGCTGAAATCACCAGGGTGACAATGGTGGTGATAAAAGAAAACTGGCCCAGCACCACCAGCCAGAATCCCGGTCGGAATAATCCAAAATCCAGGTTGAACTGGGTTTCAAAGAACAGGCCCAGGGTGTTGGAGAACAATAAAATGGAAATACCCAGGATCACTCCGGGAATGACCAGGGGAGCGATCATGAGAAAAAAAAGCGCCCCCTTAAAGGGAAAGTCTTCCTGCTCAAATAAAAACGCGGCCATGGTGCCCACGATTGTGGACAGGATCGAGACGAAGAACGCGGTTTTGAAACTGACCCAGATGGAGGTCAGATTGATCTGATCATGGAAAATACCGGTCCGCTCCAAGGTGTGGCCGAAAAACCATTCCAGGGAAAATCCCTTCCAGGGCAGGGAGGGAAACATGGAATCGTTAAAGGCCAGGACACAGGTGACCGCCAAAGGGGCAAAGAGGAAAATAAAGTAGACCACCATGTAAAGCCTGAACCCGAAAAAATAGGTGCGGGTCTGGGGAACATTTCTGATCATTGGACCACCTTTCCAAGACGCTGGCCGGTCAGCTTGAGCCCTGCCCAGATAATGGCCGATGAAAGGATGAGCAGCAAAAAGCCAAATGCCGATCCCTGGTTCCAGTTAAACGAGGCAATAAACTGGTTGTAAATCTGTTCGGTAAACCAGAGGCTGTTTTTTCCCCCCATGAGGTTGGGGGTGAGGTAATTGCCCAGAGTGAGCATGAACACCACAATGGAGCCCGAGACAATGCCGGGCATGCAATGGGGGATGATGATCCGTGTGAACACGGTCCAGACATTGGCTCCCAGGTCATAGGCCGCTTCGATAAGAGAGTTGTCCAGGCTGTCCAGCACCGAAAGCAGGGGTACCAGCATGAAGAGCATGGAGGTGTAAACCAGGCCCATGACCATGGTGATGTCATTGTATAAAAATTCCACGGGCCGGTCCAATATTCCAAGTCCTACCAGAAAATGGTTGATCACCCCGCTTTCCCTTAAAAGGATCATCCACCCGTATACCCGGACCAGTTCACTCACCCAAAAGGGCATGAGAATGAGCAGGGATAAAAATCCCTGGAACCGGGTTGAGACCACCTTGGTGATGAAAAAGGCCACGGGCATGGTGATGATAAAGGTTAAGGCCGTGACCATCACGGCAAAAACCGCTGTCCTTGCAAAGGTTTGCCAATAAATGGGTTCACTGAAAAACAGCCCGAAGTTGGACAGGGTGAATCCCACTTCCCTCAGTTCGTTTTCCCCCCGGATGGCCATGATGAACATATCCACCTGGGGCAGGACGATGAGTAAAAACAGCCAGAGAAGCACGGGGGTGATAAAGATCACAAGCCCCCAGCGGATGCTTTTTTTCATTTTGCCTCCACAGGAAAGACCATGGCCGACTCTGGGTCCCAGCCCGCGGTAATGGTGTCTCTGGCCCTGATGTGATCAAACTGCCGGGTTTGGGGCAAAGAGACCTGGATTTTTCGGTCAGACTCGGGCAGGCAGGCCAGCAGCCTTGAATTTGCCCCGTCAAAGAGTACGGAGGAGACCTTGACCTTGAACCGGTTCAACCCGGTCAGGCCGGACGGGGGCTGCAGAACAATGGCCTCGGGCCTTAAAAACAGATCGATTTGATCCCTTGAGCTAAGGTTGCCTGCCACGGGGATTTTGAATTCATGACCTTCGGGGGTAGCGATGGTGGCCATTTGCCCGTTGACGGCACAAATCTTTGCCTCCCACTGGTTGTTCTCCCCCACAAATTTGGCCACAAACGGGGTGCGCGGGCTGATATAAAGATTTTTCGGGGTGTCTACCTGCTCAAATCTTCCCTGGTTCATCACGGCCACATGGTCGGACATGACCAGGGCTTCTGACTGGTCATGGGTGATATAGACAAAGGTGGTGCCCACCTGGGTCTGGAGGGTTTTCAGCTCGATTTTCATCTGTTCTCTGAGTTTCAGGTCCAGGGCGCCCAGGGGTTCGTCCAGCAGGAGAACCGCAGGCTCCATGACCAGGCTTCTGGCAATGGCCACCCGCTGTTTCTGGCCGCCGGAGAGCTGGTCCACCCGTTTTCGTTCAAACCCGGGCAGCCCCACCCGTTCAAGGATGGCTGCTGTTTTTTTTCGGATGACGGCTTTTTTTTCTTTTTGCCGTTCAAGGCCGAATCCAATATTATCCCCCACATCCATCATGGGGAAGAGGGCCAGGTTCTGGAAGATCAGGTTGACCGGCCGCAGATTGGGGGGAATGCCGGCCATGTTTTTGCCGTTGATGGCAATGGTGCCGGAACTGGGTTCAAAAAAACCGGAGATCATTCTCAGCAGCGTGGTTTTTCCGCAGCCCGAAGGGCCGAGGATGGAAAAGAATTTTCCATTTTCCACCTCAAATGAGACCTGGTCCACGGCAGTGAATTCGTTGAACTTTTTAACAACATTTTGAACACAAAGATCGAGGGCGCATTCCCATTTTCCCGGTTTTAAAAAGGCCTGTCTTTTAGAGCAAAAAGAATGATATCCTCTGTTACGCTGAAATGAACATAAATGGATTGTGCTAATGAAGAAAGCTGAAGATTGTAATACTGTTGATGAAGTCCTTGCATGCCTCAAAGAACTGGAAGAAGATCCAAATCGCTTGGTTCGTAACGCTAACGAATTAGAACAGATGGAGCAGGAAATCCTTGAGTATACAAATCGGATAAGCGCCTTTTTTTTAAAAAAAAGATCCAGGCCTCAGTAGATTCCTCTGAACAGGTCGACCAAGAAAAAGAATTGATGTCCAATTGGCCGGGACGGATGAAAAGCGAAGGGCTTGAGACCGTTTGGATTCAGCTTTGTACAGATAGTTCGGTTGATATTCATGTTCGATACTATCGAAGGTCCTGTGACCGCCGAAAAGGAAAAAGATATAAAGGTGCATACGCTGGTTTAATCCTTCTTGGAATCCATGATCGCTGCTCGCCTGCTTTGGCTTCTATGGTGAGTTCTTGGTCAGCCTTATTAAGTTCTTTTGAAGAAGTCCGTCAAGTGCTTTGTGACCGTGGGATGACGTTGGGTATAAAGGTCATCCGCAAACTGACCTATCGGTACGCAGAGCGGGCTCGAGCCGAACAACAAGCGGGCCGAATCCCATTAAATGATGGAGATTTACTTGAAGGGCGGCGAGTCGTTATCAGCACTGATGGTGGCCGCACTCGGCTCAGAGAGAAGAAAAGGGGACCAAAAACCCAAAAGGATAGAACCCGATTTCGTGGGGCATGGCGAGAACCCAAGCTTTTGATCATTTATGTAGTGGACGCCCATGGAAAACAAGAAAAAAGCTTTTCACCATTTATTGATGGCTGTTTCAATGGACCGGATGGTGTATTCCACTTGTTAAAGGGTTATTTGAACTCCCTTCATATTCAGAACTCAGACAAAATACTGTTTGTTGCAGATGGGGCACATTGGATTTGGAATCGAATCCCCGGACTGCTAAAAGCATTGGGTTTGGCTCCTGAGCGTGTGTATGAACTTCTCGATTTCTACCATGCAGTTGAGCATCTGGGTACAGTAGCAGGCTTAAGGAAGACCTGGTCATCCAAGGAACGCAAACGCTGGGTATTGAAGCAGCGAGGTCTTCTGCTGAAGGGAAAGGCGATTGAGGTGGTACAGGCCGTCCAGAAGCTTTGTAGAGGCAGAAACAGTAAGGCTATCAAGACGGAACGGGATTATTTTGTGCGCAATGAACTGAGGCTTAATTTCTCAACTGTAAAAGCGTTGAACTTACCTATTGGCAGCGGTGCTATTGAAAGTTCGATTCGGAGAGTCGTGAATTTACGTCTTAAAGGTCCATGCATCTTTTGGTATCGGGAGAATGCAGAAAAAATGATTATGCTGCGATCATTTTATAAAGCAGGGCGTTGGAACTGCCTGAAGCAGATGGCAAACATGCACAATCCAGTGCCAGCGGTATAACCGGGAAAATGGGAATGCGCCCAAGATCGATTTGCATACGGGGTCCTGCATTTATATGGGGGCGCTGTCCGGCAGTGAAATTTCAATGCCGGACAGCAGTGTTGAATTCTGGGGTTATTTGGCAGCTTTTACCTTGTCCAATACCATCCCCTCAATGGATTCAAGCTTGGCCGGAACCGGGGGATACCATTTAATATTGTTGATGGCAGCATCTGAAAAACTTCTTTCAAAGTTGTTTCTGACCTTTTCATCGGTGAGTTTGATGGCGCCCCTTGAGGCTGTGCCGTATTTTTCCAGGTTGGTGAAAACCGCGGCGTTTTCAGGGTTGAGCATGAAATTGATCCATTTGTAGGCGCCGTCCACATTTTTGGCCTTGGCCGGGATGGCAAAGGTGTCGATCCAGCCTAGAGCTCCGCTTTGGGGTGCGACAAAATCAATGTCCGGGTTTTCCTCGTGGAGTTTCCACCCCCCATTGTCCCAGGCCATGGCCACATAGACCTCATTGGAGCGCATGGACTGGAGCAGGGCATCCCCATTGGCCCAATAATTTTTTACCATGTTTTTGTTGTCGATCAATGCCTGTCCCACCTTGTCCATGAGGGCTTTATAGGCCGGTGTATCATTGTATTTGGCAAAGGGATCGTCCTGCATGGCAAAGGCCATGGCAATCAGGGTGGGGCGTTTGAGGCGGTAGCTGACCCGGCCTGAATACAAAGGGTTGATCAGGTCTGAATAATCCATGGCCTTGGGGGCCATTTTTTTGTTGACCACAAGACCTGAGGTGCCCCAGCAAAAGGGAACGGCATGGGATTTACCCTTGACCTTGGTGTTTTTTTTCACGGCATCCAGCATGGAGGTGATGATCTGGTCCTGGTTGATTTTGGACATGTCCATGGCCTGGTAGATTTTGTATTTTTCCTGGACAGAAGAAATCCTGTCCTGACTGGGCTGTGCCAGGTCAAATCCTGCGCCCCGAGTGGCCCGAAGCTTGGCAATCATCTCTTCGTTATTGGTATAGGTGACCTTGACCTTGATCCCTGTCTGTGCTTCAAATTTTTCAACCAAAACCTTTGGCGCATATCCTTTCCAGGTTAAAATTTCCAATGTTGATGCTCATACCGAGGCTGAAAGAAAACAGCATCCCAGAACCATGGCCAATAATACCATCATTAATTTTTTCACGATTGTTCTCCTTAAGGCTTTAAGTGCACGACGTTGTATTTAATTTAAGTTTAAATTAATGGGCGGGTCCCTGCGGCAGCACAGGGGGATGCCGTCCTTAGCAAGCATAGGATTTTATAGTTTCATTTTTTTTGAACAGAGTAAAGAAAATTATGGATTAAAATTTGATGAGGACGGTCTTTTTAAACGCCCGGATCCTGCGTCCTGGGCCGGGCGGTAAATCCCCACCCCCTGGCCTTGGCCTGGGGTGGGAATGTGGATTAAAATTTAGGGTGTTTATTCTAACTTAAAATATCCGGTGGGCAAATGGCCCAAAGGGGGTTAAATCGGACAGGCCAGCATCCTTTTCCTGATGATTTCAAACAGGTCTCCGAATCTGAGCACCCCGGTCACCTTTTCATTATTTTTGACCATCAGGGGCTGGTGGACCCCCATGACATATTCATGGAGGGCGGTTTCAACCGAGTCTTCTTCCTGGATGAACTCAGAGGACTTGGGCACATGCATGACCTCGGAGACCCGGATGTCCATGCCCCTTTCACAAAGGGTTTTCATGGGCTCGACCCAGAGGCCTAAGTCCTTGACCGCATTGAGGACATACTCTTTGGTCAGGGTGCCGTCCTTATAGTTTTTAAACAATTTGGTATAGTTGGGTTCAAGGGCTTTGAAAATGTCAATCATGGTGACTTTTCCTTTAAACGCACCGGTTTCATCGATCACAATCGCATCCCTGTGGGCATGGGAGGAGGTCCTGTTTTTTTCAAGAATCTGAAACACATCATAGAGGGTATTTTCCTCTTTGATGGTCACATAGTTTGACAAAGGAATCATCACATCTTTGATTTTGATCTCTTTCATACGGCCTCCTTGGGTTAGTGGTTTGACGGATATAATGAAAACGTACAATAACTGCTGAACATAAAAGATAAGAAGCGGTTTTACCCTGTCAATGACGGGCAAATCAATCAAGGGTCCATTGACAAAACCTTTTTTTATTGATCGGGTATCCTATGTTTTAACGGATCATCTGAATCTGACAAACAGGTCATAAGGCAGGTGTTGACCATATCGCCTTTGACGATCTGTTTTCCCATTGCCACTGCCTGGTCTTGGGATTCCACGGTGTCGGCCTTGTTTAAAACCAGAATTTTTTTCATATTTTTTGAGGTCGATTTGAACAGGCCAAACCTGGACCGGACCAGGGAAAAAAGGGTGTGTTCTGTGATTTTTTCTCCAACGGACTGACCGGATAACTCGGCAAGGCGTTCGGGGCGGTGGACAAAAGGATCGTCCAAAGGCCGGTTGATGCAGTCCAGGCCGATGCATCCGACCACCATATCTGTAGATTCCAGGATTACAGGTTCGTGGGGGGCCGGTGCCTTGATTGGCCTCATCCTTGCCCCGTCCCCCTCGATGAGGACCAGGTCAAAGGAACGGGCCGCAGCCAACGGGGCCAGGTCCGGGGATGAATATCCCGCAAGTTTTTTACCTTTCTGTTTTTGGTCGGCCCCGGCCACCAGGATCTTGCCGGGCTCTGCTGCCTGGGCCAGCAGGTCTGATCCCGAACCGATAAAAAGCCTGTCAAAGGGCTGGGATCTTTTACAAGAGGGGCAGTCGGTTTCAAACATGCCGGGGTTGAACATGGCTGTGGTGGTGGTGACCAGAACCGAGGCATTTTGGCTGGCCGCCGCTTTTGCCAGGGTAAAGATAAACGAGGTTTTGCCTCCTGCGCCCACAACGGATATCACCTGGGGCAGATTCAGGTTCAGGGCATTATAAAGGGTCATCACCTCTCCTTTGTTTCTTTGGTGTTTTTTAGGATGCGATTTTTAATAAAAGGATATCATGTTCAGGAAAACAATGGAAAAAAAATTTTAACCTGAATCCGGGAGGGAAGAAAAAAAGCTGTAATTTTTATTATTTAATGCTAATAAACCATTGGGTCAAAGATCAAAAAGATGGGGTTTTCACATACAAGGACTTAAATCATGACAGAACCAAGTACAGTTGAGATGCACGGGAGGTATTTGACCGGCAGCGTGTTGCCTGCCTGAAACAGCCGCTTCTATCCTATGGGGAGCGCATCCATTTGCTCAAAACCATTGAAACCATTCTCCTGGAAAACGATGAACAGATCTGTGAGGCCATTTGTGCTGATTTTGGAAACAGATCTGTTCAGGAAACCCAGATTTTGGAAATCACCCCCAGCCTTATGGGGCTGCGCCATACTGCCAAGCATTTGAAAAAATGGATGTCAGTCCAGAAGCGTCATGTCTCCATGGTTTTTTTTGGGGGAAAAAACAGGGTCATTCCCCAGTCAAAAGGGGTGGTGGGGATTGTTACCCATGGAATTATCCCCTGTTTCTGGCCATCAGCCCCATGACTGCTGCCATTGCCGCAGGAAACCGGGTCATGGTCAAGCAGGCGGCCAATTCCCAGAATCTCTGCCGGCTGTTGGCCAGAAAATTTTCTGAAAAAATTTCCATGGAAAAAATTGCCATCCTGCCCGGGACACCCGGGAAAGAGTTTTCCTGTCTTGCCTATGACCATTTGATTTTTACAGGCTCTCCCCAGGTGGGAAAAACCATTATGGAAGGCGCTTCAACCCATCTGACCCCGGTGACCCTGGAACTGGGAGGCAAGTCCCCCACCATTTTGGCCGAGGATTTTGATATCAAGACTGCCGTGGAACGGATCATGTACGGCAAGCTGATTAATTCCGGCCAGACCTGTATTGCCCCGGATTATCTTTTTGTGCCCCAAGACAAGATCGATGCGTTTATCGAGACCGCCAAAAAGGTGGTGTCCAAGCGGTATCCAACTATGAAAACCCGGGATTATACCAATATTATTGACCGGAGAGCCTATGGCCGCCTTGTGGACACCCTGGAGGATGCCAGGGCCAAGAATGCCGATATCATCAACCTTTTGCCCGGACCTCAAACAGATGAACCTTTAAAAAAGATTTCTCCCACCATTGTCAGATCCGTGACCCAGGATATGAGAATCATGAAAGAGGAGATATTCGGGCCCCTGCTGCCTGTGATGGGGTATACATCCATGGACCAGGTCATTGAATATATTAATGCGCGTCCCCGTCCCCTGGCCCTGACGCCTCCCTACGGGGCAGGTATCCGAAGAATCTACACGGCCGTTAAAAAGTTCAAGTGGTTGTCCTGAAAAAAAGAGGCACGGTGTTCAGATCATCCCGGCAATGGTTTTTCCATATTCCTGGGCGGATTCTATGCCCCCTTCAACCCAGCTTGCCTTGAGCATTAAAGGACCTGACACCATTTTCATCTTGTGGATATGGGCCATGGTATCAAATATCCTCAGGTTGGCTTCCCCGGTCCACCCATAGGCACCGAATGCACCGCCGGGTTTGCCTGCCAGCTCTGCCTGTTCTGCCATAAACAGGATCTGCTTCATGGAGGTCATCATCTCTCCGTGATAGGTGGGCGAGCCTAAGGCATACCCGTCATATCCCTTGAGATCCTCTCCTGTCTTGATCGTTGAGGCCGGTTTCAGAACAGGCTCGTGCCCTGAAAGGCGGATTCCTTCGGCAATCAATTCTGCGATTCCCTTTGTTTCATTTGCCCTTGACGCGTATACAATTAATACCTTGCCCATTTGGCCTCCTTAATATTTTATGAAATTTTATCAGATTTTTATTGTTTTCTCTGATAAAATCAATTAATTAAATATTTTTTTTAGCATAAGCTAATTAATGACGTTGAAAAATAATTGAGAACTTGATAGGTGTTGTCCTTGCCGGGTATTATTCTCTAAAGATTTGAATACCTTGGGGCAATGGATGATTTGGATGAACTAAAAGGCCATGGCCAAACAGGAAGATGCATTCATGACAGAGTTGAAAAAAAAGAAGATCCTGCTTGCATATGACGGGTCAGACCTTGCCCTGGATTCGGTGAGATACATTGGAGAGGTTTTTCCCCATGACAGGGCCGAGGTGGTTATTTTTTATGTGGAAAGCAAGATACCCCGTTCGTTCTGGCGGATGGAAAGGGAGCATGACTTCAGATTCCAGACCCCGGAGATCCGGGCCTCCATGGCCCAGGGGAAAAAAACAGTCAAACTTGCCATGGAAAAGGCAGAACAGATTTTGTCTGATTCAGGTTTTCCCAAGGAGGCTGTCCATACCAAGATCCATATCAAAAGCCAGGGCATGGTCCAGGATATTGTGGAAGAGTCCCACCAGGGGTACGATGCTTTGGTTATCGGGCGCAGGGGGCATTCCAGAATCAAGGATTTCCTTGTGGATACCCTGCCCATGAAGCTTTTGGGAAAAATAAAAAGCATCCCCCTAATTGTTGTGGGAAAAAATCCAGATCATAAAAATATTCTGGTGGCCTTTGACGGAACAAGGGAAATCATCAAGGCGGTTAAATCCATGAGCGAGCTGATTTCCACCGGGGAATCCAAGCTGCTGTTATGTCATTCCCAGCACAGGAAAAGGCTGATCGGAAGATGCGGAAAAAAACCTGAAACCCGGATGTTTGACCTGTCCATGGATTATTTTCTGGAAGCCGGGTTTTCCAGTGACCAGATTTCCTTTGAAATTATGCAAAATGAGAAAAATCCCACCCATTGCATTCTTAACAAGGCAAGATACGGTAATTACGGCACCATTGTTGTCGGCCGGCGGGGGCTGACCCCCTTAAAACGGCTGATGTTCAACCGGGTGGGCAATAAAATTTTTCGAAATGCAGACAATCATGTGGTCTGGATTGTTCAATAGTTTTTTGACGTTTACGGATTCATACAAAATTTAGGATAAAAGGGTTATGGGGTTGTTGAGTTTAAAAGGGTTTCCAGGGACAGGCAGTTTCAGGCACGGGGTTCATCCGCCGGATAATAAGTCCCTTAGTGCAGAATCAAAGGTTGAAGTGATGGAAACCCCAGATACCTTGACCCTGCCATTGCTTCAGCATTTAGGCGTACCCTGCAAACCAGTGGTCAAAGCCGGGCAGATGGTCAGGTACGGGGAGATGATCGGCAAGGGAGAGGCTTTTGTTTCAGCCTCCCTTCATTCTCCTGTGGCCGGGAAAATTAAAAAGTCCATCATGGTGACCCTGCCCAACGGCAGACATCTTCCTGCCATGTCCGTCCAGACCCAGGGAGAGCAGGTCTCCCCCCATAAGATATGGGCGGACATGAAATCCAAGGACTGGCCCAGGGACTGTATTTCCATTTATGACCCCTTTACCATTGTCAAGATCATTCATGACTCGGGAATTGTGGGGCTGGGCGGTGCTGCTTTTCCCACCCATGTAAAGGTGACCCCCAATGATACAAGGATGATCGATACCCTCATGATCAACGGGTGCGAGTGCGAACCCTATCTCACCTGTGATTACAGGCTCATGAAAGAGGCCCCGAGGGCCATCGTGGCCGGCGCCCTGTTAACGGGGAGGGCCGTGTCTGCAAGGGAAATTGTCATCTGTGTGGAAGACAACAAGCCCGATGCGGTTAAAAAGCTTAAAGAGGCCACGGAACAGACCGTCATTAAAATTGCCGTACTCAAGACCAAGTATCCCCAGGGCAGTGAAAAACAGCTGATCAAAGCGGTGATCGGCCTTGAAATTCCTCTGGGCGGTCTGCCGTCGGATGTGGGGGTTGCCATGAGCAACGTGGGCACCATGGCCACGGTGGCCAGGGGCGTGATCAAAGAATCCCCCCTGACCCACAGGGTGATCTCAGTGTCGGGCCGGGGGATCAAACATCCTAAAAATTTATTTGTTCCCATTGGTATTTCCATGGGCGAGGTCATTGATTATTGCGGCGGCCTGACACAGGATGCGGCAAGGGTGGTGGCCGGCGGTCCCATGATGGGATTTTCCTTTTCAAATTTTTCTACCCCGGTGACCAAAGGGACTTCGGGGATCACGGTCTTAAGCCATGACGAGATCTCCAATGAAAAAGAGACGGCCTGTGTCCGGTGCGGACGGTGTGTGGATGCCTGTCCCATGAACCTGGTGCCCACACGGCTTGCCCTGGCCGCAAGGTACAATAACCCCTCCATTGCAAGGCAATATCATATCCAGGCCTGTTTTGAATGCGGCTGCTGCACCTATGTCTGCCCTGCAAAGATTAATCTGGTTCAGCTCATCCGGACCGGGAAAAAACTGGTTGCCTCGGGCGCCAAATAGTTAAAATAAGGAATTAATGCGTGTCAGAACCCATTAAAACATCAGATGCCCAAGAAGAGGCAGGTATGATTGAAAATGAAGCCGCCCCCGCCATCCATGTGGCCCCCTCTCCCCATATACGGGATACAAAGGGGGATACCCGAAAGATGATGATGGATGTCATCCTGGGGCTGCTGCCCATGGTGATTGTCGCGGTCTATCTGTTCAGGCTTTATGCGGTAAAACAAATGTGTATCTGCCTTGTGTCCTGCCTTGCGTTTGAGTGGCTTTTTGTGAAGATGCGGCAACGCTCGGGCACGCTCAAGGACTGCTCTGCAGTGGTGACAGGGATCATCCTGGCCCTGTCTTTGCCCGGATCAGCCCCCTGGTTTGTGGGGGTGATTGCCTCGGCCGTTGCCATGGGGATCGGCAAAATTATTTTCGGCGGCCTGGGCATGAATATCTTTAATCCGGCCATGGTAGGACGGGCCTTTGTGATGATCGCCTTTGCTCAGCTCATGGGGGCAGGTTCCTATGAAAATTTGACCGGCCTTGTGGACGGGGTTTCAGGGGCTACCCCTTTGAGTGCATTGAAATTCAACCATCTTGCCACCCCTGTGCCTGATCTTTTCTGGGGCATGACCAACGGGTCCATCGGAGAGACCAGCACGGCGGCCTGCCTTGCAGGAGGACTGTTCCTTGTTTTAAGGCGAGCCGCATCCTGGCAGATCCCTTTGGGCATTTTAGCAACGGTTTTGGTCCTTGCCGGAATCGGGGATATTGCAGGCTCCCATTCCGGTCGTCTTTTGATTCACCATTTGTTTGGCGGCGCCCTGATGTTCGGCGCGTTTTTTATTGCCACGGATCCTGTGACCTCTCCGCTGACCTCAAAGGGGAAGTGGGTGTTCGGGATCGGCACAGGATTTTTAATCATGGTGATCCGGTTTTTTTCAGGATACCCCGAAGGCGTGATGTTTGCCGTGCTCATGATGAACGCCGTCACCCCTTTGATCAACCGCTGGACCAATCCCCAGCCCATGGGAGAAGCCTGATATGAGTTCATTTAAAGAGAGCAATCTTGCCCAGGCATGGCTGGTGCTGGTGTTTGCCACGGTCTTTGGCACGGCCCTGGCCGGGATCCAGGCAAAGTTAGGCCCCGTGATCGAGGCCAACAAGATCAAGGAGACCATGGAAAAGATTCCCTCTCTTGTTCTGGGGGAGGATGGGGCCTCAAAAATTGACTATCCCCTTTCCATTAACGCAAGGAAGGTTGAGATTAAGAAGAACGGGATCACCAAATTTTATACGGTCTATGATGCCTTTTTTAAAGACGGTGCATTGGCCGGGCATGTGGCCAAGGCCGCAGGCCAGGGGTATGCCGATAAAATTGAGCTGCTGGTGGGGCTGGATCCGGGAGGCAATACCATCACCGGGCTCTTTATTTTAGACCAGAAAGAGACCCCGGGCCTTGGCAACAAGATCATTGAAAAGCTGTGGCGGGATCAGTTTCTTGCCCAGACATCTGCCCAGAACCTTGTGGTGGTCAAGGGCAAAACAGGTAAAGCCCATGAAATTGATGCCATCTCAGGGGCAACCATTTCTTCCAGAAGCGTGACCGGGATTGTGAATCACACCATTGCAGATATCAAGTCCCAATTGGTTTTGCCCCTAAAAAAAGAGATGAGAAAGATTGAGGAGACGCAATAATGGCTGATATGCCCACCGCCTTTGAGCGGTTTGTCCAGGGGATTCTGCCTGAAAATCCCGTATACCGCCAGCTTTTGGGGCTATGTCCCACCCTGGCCGTGACCAACGGTATGAAACCTGCCATCACCATGGCCTGCTCCGTGGGCTTTGTGCTCTTGTGCGCCAATGTGGTGATCAGTCTCATCCGGAATCTGTTAAAACCCCACCTTCGTATTGTGGTCTTTACCCTGACCATTGCCACCTTTGTGACCATTGCAGACCGGTTTTTGGCGGCCTATCTTTTCCAGATGAGCAAAACCTTGGGCCCTTATATCCCTTTGATCATTGTCAATTGTCTGATCATCTGCAGGTGCGAAGTCTGCGCCTCCAAGCAGTCCGTGTTTACGGCGGCATCCGATGCCCTTGGCCAGGCCCTTGGGTTCGGACTTGCCCTTTCCTCCATTGCCGCTGTCCGGGAAATTTTGGGCACGGGCATGTTTTTCGGGATCAGGGTGCTGCCCGAG
The DNA here is from genome assembly GCA_028768545.1 of Desulfobacter sp. Taxonomy (NCBI): domain Bacteria; kingdom Pseudomonadati; phylum Thermodesulfobacteriota; class Desulfobacteria; order Desulfobacterales; family Desulfobacteraceae; genus Desulfobacter; species Desulfobacter sp. The sequence goes on along the minus strand of CP054838.1, from coordinate 134,771 downwards.
GCCTGGCCGGACTGGGTCATCATGGTATTGCCTCCAGGTGCCTTTCTCACCCTGGGTCTGCTCCTTGGCTTTGTCAACTGGCTGGGCATGGTCAAATCAAGGAGGTCTGCCAATGATTAAAATACTCTTTTCTTCAAAAGGGGCTCAATTGTCCCGGATCACGGGCAAAGGGGGGCAGATCTCATGACCTATGTTTTTGATATCATGCTCATTGCCCTGACCGCGGCGTTGATCAATAATTTTGTGCTTTATTATTTTGTGGGCATCTGTCCTTTTGTGGGGGTGTCCAGAAAGGTGGAAATGGCGTTGGGCATGGGACTGGCCGTCACCTTTGTCATCTCCATTGCCGCCTTTATTTCCTGGTCCATCACCACCATGGTGCTCATCCCGGGAGCGCCGGTCTCTTCCTTTGTTGCCGGGTTTTTCCTCTCACAAGAGGCTGCGGCCCGGATTGATCTTACCGTGCTCAGCTATATTGTTTATATTTTTTCCATTGCCTCTTCGGTCCAGTTTGTGGAGATGTATGTGAGAAAATTTTTCCCCATGCTCTATCGGTCCTTTGGGGTGTTTTTACCCCTGATCACCACCAATTGTGCCATCTTGTTCGCCTGTCTGACCATCATGAGTCATGTGGTGGGGGTGGAAAACCCTGAAGATGCCTGGGATCTTGGCCGGGCCATTGCCCTGGCCTTTTTCGGAGGGGTGGGGTTTACCATTGCCATTGTGATCATGTCGGGCATCAGGGAAGAACTGGAGTTGTGCGATATTCCCGAACCCTTTAAGGATGCGGCCATTACCCTGGTTATCGGGGGAATTCTGGCCATTGCCTTTATGGGATTTACCGGGGTGGATTCAGGGCTCAGAGAGGCCATTATGCCAGTCCAGGAAGTACAGGTTTCAACTTGGGTTCAAGAAGAATCTCATCCCCGTGTTGCCGCCCATTTTAATCAAGTGAGGGTGCCATGATCGCAACCACCCTGGCCATTGCTGCCGGCACCATGTTGATCATGGGCGTGATCCTCTCCTATATCCTGGGATGGGCCAACAAGAAATTCAAGGTTGAGGTGGATCCCAAGATCGAATCCGTGCTGGCGGTCCTTCCCGGAGTCAACTGCGGGGGATGCGGGTATCTGGGGTGTTCCGACTATGCCGTTGCCATTGTGGCGGACAATGATCCTGTGAACAAATGTACGGTGGGCGGTGAGGCCTGCGCCATGAGCATTGCCGATATCATGGGGGTGGAGGTGGGTGAAATGATTCCCATGTTTGCAGTGGTTCACTGCGGGGCCCACTCCAGTGATAAATTGGGGTCAAGCCTTTACCGGGGGGAAAAAAGATGCGCAGCTGCCCACCTGGTGGCAGGAGTTCAGGGGTGTACATTCGGCTGCCTGGGATTTGGAGACTGTGTCAGGGCCTGTAATTATGATGCCTTGCATATAGAGGACGGCCTGGCCGTGGTGGACTATGAAAAATGCGTGGGCTGCGGGGCCTGTGCCAAGGTCTGCCCCAGAACGATTATTAGTATTACCGGGTTTAAGGCCGATCAAATTCCTGTGGTGGCCTGCGCCAACCAGGACAAGGCCAAGGATGCCAAGGCCATGTGTAAAACCGCCTGTGTGGGGTGCCGCCTCTGTGCCAAGGAATCTGATATCTTTACCATCACCCAAAATTTGTCAAAATCTGATTACGGGGCCTATACAGGGGCGCTTTATGACCAGGCCCTAAAAGCAATTGAAAAATGTCCCACCCAATGTATTCATTTTACGGGAGAAAAAGAGGGCCCGGGCAATCTTTAAAGTTAAGAATGATTTGCTTTTCTCCGGCAGGTTTCAAACGTATGGCCAAGACTAAGATAGTCCTCTTTTGTATCCAAGTCCAGACAGACGGCTTGCGAGTCCACCTCCACCCGGGTCATGGCTTCTGGAAATTGTTTGAACAAGGCTTTTCCCCCGGTATCCCCGGTCAGTTTTTTCAGATCCTTAAAAAAACATGGGTCAAACCACACCGGGTTACCTTGTTTTCCTTTGAAAACAGGCACAACGATTTGTTCAGGTCGTTTTAAGGCGGTGCAAATGATGGTTTTCATGGTCGGGGCCCTGACCAGGGGCTGATCCCCCAAAACAAAGAGCGCGCCCGGTCCAGGGGGATTCTGGATTTTTTCAAGCCTTTCAAGCCTTTCAAGGCCTGCAACAATGGACGAGGCCATGCCCGATTGATAGTGCGTGTTGATCACCAGATCCACGGGCAGATCAGGAAGTTGGTTTTGAATCTCTTTTGCCCTGTGCCCCAGCACCAGGATGAGGGGATCAAGCCCTGCGGCGATACCTTGTTCAAGGACATGAACCAAAACAGGCTTGCCCTGGAAAAGGAGCAATTGTTTGGTTTTACCCATTCGCCGTCCCATTCCCGCAGCCAGGATGATGCCGGCAGGCCCGGGATTATCTCGGGTTGAATTGTTCAAGGATTGCCTCTAAAACCGAGCCGCCAAGGGACCTGGCCTTGTCTGAAATCGTATGGCAGTGTCGGATCTTTCCCCTGGGATCCACATCACCGATTTTTTTGCCCAAAACAACCGTTGTCCCGTCATGGACAAGTTCCCGGATCACCCCTGAAATTTTTGTGAGGACAGGCTTGCCGTCCACATGGCCGACCTCCTGGCCCTGAACCACCCATGCCCCGATATTGGCCGTGGAGATAAATTTGCCCGGGCCCGGGGCCCGGATGAGCCGGTGAGAACTGATGCCCATCACCGCTTCAGGCTCGGATGTATTGGCCAGGGCGCAGCCTTGGGTGATGATCCGTCCAAGATCGTGACCCCGCTGGGTTTCAATGACCAGATGAACATCCCGGCCGGCAGAAAAGCCGGGTCCAAGACCAATGACCAGGTCTGCATCCAAAATAGAGGTGCCCAGGTTTTTTTTGGCCAGTATGGCGTCCACCAGCACATGGGGTGAGATTTGGTTCACAGCCTTCCATTCGGGATCGGCAAGCACGGGGATTTGACCCTGGTGCCAGATGTGTTTGATTTGAGACGCGTCTTGGATTTTGACCCCGGCAATCTTTTCCACCTGGGACTTGTTTTCAAACATAGCCGAGGCAAAGGCTGTGTTTCGTCTCAGAACGGTGGGAGCATGGGTTTCTATGATAAATATCTGTTTGAATCCGGATTTGAATAACCTGTGACAAATGCCCGTGGCCAGGTCTCCCTCGCCTTTGACCCCAATCCCCTGGGCCCGATATCTTTGTAACTCTTTTATCGGCCATGGATCCCCATGAACACATCTTCTGCCGTGATGGGAAGTTGTCTGAGTCTCAGACCCGAGGCGTTGGCAATGGCGTTGGCAATGGCGTTGGCAATGGCCGGGGCCGGGGTGTTGATCACCACCTCGCCTATGGATTTGGCCCCAAAAGGACCCTGGGGCTCGTGGGAGCTTTTAAATGCCACCTGGATATTTCCCAGGTCCAGGCGGGAGGGGATTTTATACTGCATGAAACTTGGGTTCATCATCTTTCCTGAACCATTGTAAGTGATATCCTCAAACAGGGCCATGCCAATGCCCTGGACAATCCCGCCCTCGGTCTGGACCCTGGCAAGATTGATGTTGATGGGGGTGCCGCAGTCCACCACCCCCACATAATCGGTCACAAAAACTTCGCCTGTTTCAAGGTCCAGCTCGATTTTGGCAAACCCTGCCATAAAAGGGGGCGGGGAGACAGAACTGGACCTTGTGGCTGTGGCAGAAAGACAGGTGCCTGCACCCACGGCCAGTTGTGAGGCAAGGGTTTCCAGGGGTATGGTTTCTCCGTTTGAAATTTTGGTGCCGTCCGGTTCTGCCTCAAAGATCAGTCTGCCGTTAAATGCCAGGTGTTTTGGGTCCATATCCAGTTTTTTTCCTGCTGCCGCCTTGATTTTCCGGATCATTTTTTTGGCGGCATTGACTGCGGCCATGCCCGTCAAAAAGGTGGTGGCCGAGGCATAGGATCCTGTGTCATAGGGGGAATGGTCCGTGTCCACCTGGGAGACCACAATTTGGGAAAGGTCACACCCCAGGGTTTGTGCGGCCATCTGGGCCAGAATGGTATCGCACCCCGTGCCCATGTCAGCAGCCCCGATCATGAGGGTGTAAAATCCTTTATCCTGGAGCCTGATTTCCACGGAAGCCGTATCAATATCGGCGATGCCGGATCCCTGCATGGTAATGGCCGCCCCAAGGGCGCAGACCCGGGTATCTGAAATTTTTTTGCAGGGGAAATTATCGTTCCATCCGATCATTTTTTTGCCCAGGGCAATGCATTGGTCCAGGGTGCAGGCCTCTAATTTTTCCCCGTAATATCCGGGCATGACCTCACCTTGGGCCACCAGGTTTTTCATTCTCAGGTCCAGAGGATCCATGGACAGCTTTTTGGCCAGTTCATCCATGGCCGATTCCATGGCAAAGGTCCCCTGGGTGGCCCCGTATCCTCTGAAGGCCCCGGCTGACATGGTGTTGGTATAGACCACCTGATAGGTGAATTTAAGGGCCTGGGCCTTGTTGTACAGCGGCATGGTCTTATGGGCGGACAATCCCACCGTGGTGGGGCCGTGTTCGCCATAGGCCCCGGTATTGGACAGGGTGTCCATGTGGATGGCCAGGATATTGCCGGATCTGTCCGCCCCGATGCGCACCCTGATTTTCATGGCATGGCGGGAGGTGGACCCTGTAAAGGTTTCCTTGCGGGTAAACACCATCTTGGCGGGCTGGCCGGTTTTCAGGGTGACCAGCGCCGGAAACAACTCAGAGACCAGGGTTTGCTTGGCCCCGAACCCGCCCCCGACCCTGGGCTTGATCACCCGGATCTTTTGTTTGGGGATACACAGGGCTCTGGCGGCAATGGCCCTGACATGGAAAGGCACCTGGGTGGAGGCCACAATGACCAGCCGGCCTGAATGGTCCATCTGTGTGAAGGTGCGAAAGGTTTCCATCATGGCCTGATTGTTGGCCTTTGTTTTATAGACCTCATCCACCACCACCTCGGATCGTTCAAATCCGGCCTCAATATCCCCGTGGGAAAATTGTCCTGAACTGCACAGGTTCCGGCTCACCTCATTGCCGATGTCAAAGTTGACATGGTAGTTGTCTTCAGGGTGGATGATGCTGGGGTGGTCCATGGCGGTTTCCGGGTCCAGCACCGGGTCAAATTTTTCATAATCCACCCGTATGGCATCTAGGGCGCGGTCTGCCGCTTTTTCAGTTTTGGCCGCCACAATGGCCACGGGATCTCCCACATACCTGACCAGGCAGTCCAGGATCAGGCGGTCGTAGGGGCTGGGCTCGGGAAAGGACTGGCCTGCCATGGTAAATCGCTTGTGCGGCACATCATGGTGGGTGAGTACGCAAACCACCCCGGGCAGTTGTTTGGCCTTGTTTACCTGGATTTTTGTGATCCGTGCAAAGGCATGGGGACTTCTGAGCACTTTGACAATCAAACAGTCTTTGGGGGCGATATCATCGGTATACACGGGTTTTCCCGTGACCAGGGCCATGGCATCGAGTTTGGGAATGGGTTTGCTGATATATTTCATTGGTTTTTCCCTCTGCCGGATCTGGCCTCAAGATAGGCATTGATGGCCCTCATCTGGCTGGCATAGCCGGTGCAGCGGCAGAGGTTGCCGGCCAAATAATGCTTGATTTGACTTTCCGTGGGATGGTCCAGCTCTTTTTCCATGGCCAGGATATTCATGACCAGGCTCGGGCTGCAGAATCCGCACTGATCCGCGCCCTGGGCGGCCATGAACCGGGCAAAGGCTGCAGCCTCTTTTTGCACCCCTTCTATGGTGGTGACGGTCTGGCCCTGGGCCCGGGCTGCAAGAACGGAACAGGCAAGCAAAGGGCGTTCAAAATTCTGTGTCAGTTGAATGAAAGCTGATATACTCAGCTAAATAAGGAGAACTGACATGACCGAAGAAAACACCGAATTTGATTTTCAAAAAGCCCTTAAAGGCATCCAGGAAGGTAAACCCTTCACAGGTAAGGGCGGCGTCCTTACATCATTAATCAAAAATCTTGTTGAAGCTGCTCTTGAAGGAGAGTTGGAGTCCCATCTCGGGCAGGAAGTTTCTGCCAACCGCCGTAATGGAAAAAGCAAAAAGACCATTAAATCCCTGGATGGTAAATTTGAGCTAAAAACCCCGCGTGACAGGGCCGGAACCTTCTCTCCACAGATCGTCAAAAAACATCAGACAACGCTCAGCGATGAAATTGAAAGAAAGATAATAGCCCTTTACGGCCTGGGCATGAGTTATAATGATATGGCTTCCCATTTACAGGAAATCTATGGACTTGAGATTTCAAATGCCACTCTGAGCACCATTACCGATAAAATCATCCATACCGTCAAAGAATGGCAGGCCAGGCCGTTGGAAAATGTGTACCCAATCGTATGGCTTGATGCCATACATTATAAAGTACGAGAAAACGGAAAGGTCAGCAGCAAAGCCGTTTACACAATTCTTGGGGTGAATATCGAGGGCCGCAAAGAGGTTCTTGGGCTGTACATATCCGAGAATGAGGGTGCGAACTTCTGGCTGCAGGTGTTAACAGACCTTTCAAACCGAGGGGTAAAAGATATCCTGATTGCCTGTGTTGATGGTCTAAAAGGTTTTCCCGAGGCCATTGAGACCATATTCCCGGACACAGAAGTTCAACTCTGCGTAGTCCACCAGATCCGAAATTCATTGAAATACGTTGGTTCCAAAAATAAAAAGGAATTTATGGCAGATCTAAAACGTGTTTATAAAGCGGTCAATAAGGATCTGGCCGAAGAAGAACTGGATATCTTGGAAAATAAATGGAATGACAAATACCCGATTGTGATAAAATCCTGGCGGAACAACTGGGAACGCCTCAGTCATTTCTTTAAATATCCAGAAGAGATTCGACGGATAATATACACCACAAATACCATTGAGGCTGTGCATCGACAGTTTCGAAAACTGACCAAAACAAAGGGATCATTCCCGAACCAGGACAGCCTGTTAAAGCTGCTTTACATGGGGATCCAGAACGCCAGTAAAAAATGGACAATGCCGATTCAAAATTGGTCACTGACAATTTCCCAGTTGGCAATTTTCTTTGAAGGCCGGCTGGATAAAGAGCTGGGAATTTGATAGGGATTTATTTACAGATGGAAAAGATGGTTCCAGGAACTCCACTCCAGCAAAAGTCAACTCCTCCGACGTGGCTGATTGAAGGCCCATTCTCGGACCTGACTTTTACTTCCGCTGGCGCTGAGGCAGATCCGGGAACCGAAACCGTGACACAGAATTCTGAACATTCCCGGCAAGCACAGGCACCTTGTTCATCCATACGGTGCACAGCCCGCAGTTGGCCGTGTCGCATCCTTGTTTTAGGCTTGAAAATCCAAGGGATCTTAACAGGTCAATGAGCAGGGTGTCAGGGGCGATGTCCATGTCATAGGCCTCTGCGTTGATGGTACATTGAAGCCGGATTTTTAACTGCATATGATCTTTACCCCCCGTTTGACTAATGTGCAGGCCATATGCTCCCGATAGGCCTTGCTGCCCTGCAAATCGCTGCCAAATCGTGTTTCGGCGACCAGGGCGGTGCAGGCCTCATCCATCTGGGTTGGATTTTGGGAGAGCAGTTGTGCCGCTTTCACGGCCAGAGCTGCCCGAAAAGGCCGGGCGCCCATGGCAATTTTCCACTGGCCGTTGCAGCGGCTTAACGCTGCGGCCAGGATGGGAAAGTCCGTGGCACTCTTGCGAAGGCTTTGATAGGTGGTGTCGATCTTTTGTTTGGGAATGGATAATTTGACCAGGATATCCCGGCCAGGAAAATGGTCTAAAAAGTTTGCCAGAGGAATGATGCCCCCCCTGTAAGTGTGGACCTTTGTGTCCAGAACCAGAAGGGCGGTGATGAGATCTGAAAATCCAAACCGGGAAAAGACCGATCCCCCGACACTTGCAAGGGTCCTGAACTGGGTTCCCACAATGTGGGCCATGGCCTGCCTTAAGACCGGTCCAAAATTATTTTCCAGAAGGGCAGAAATTTCCACCTGGCGCAGACTGGTCATGGCCCCGATTTCAATTTCTTTTCCCTGGTCAGTAATCTGGTCCAGGCCCAGGCCTGACAGATCAATTCCAATATGGTACTTGCGGGTGCCCATTCGCATCCAGAGTAGGCCGCCCAGGATGACGTTTTTTCTATCCTGGTGCAGCAGGGTGTCTGCCTGTTCCAGGTGATCCACCCTGCAAAATTCGTTTAATTCAAACACAGGTTTTTTCTTTTCCCCCGGGTAAACATGGGGGTCACTATATCACATTTGGGCCTGGGCGGCCATGGCCGGCAGGTGCAACCGCTGGAATTTAAAAAGGGATACCGGCCGAACCTGGTGATTCAAATTAAATGTGTATTGGTTTTTCTTGTGAACCGTGTTTATACGTGATATGTGATATTTCAGTTTTCCAGAAACAATCCCTGATTCAGTAAGTGTTTTATGCGTTTCGGGGTTCTGTGATTGGGTGTGTAGGTAAGCGGGGATGTTTCAGGTCATTCTTTAAGGAGGTCATAATGAAGGTGTTGATAGATTCCGTGGGAAAGAAAATTTCATTGATTATTATTTTATCCATTCTTTCAAGCGCCATTCTCATGATGGTCAGTTTTTCATTTTTTGGAAAAATTGCCCAGATCGGGAATATTGTTAAATCTGCCTATGACTATGAAGTCTTAATGGGAACGGCCAAGTTTGAGTTTGAAAAATTTAAAGCCACAAAAAAAGATCATCACCTGGACGGGTTTAACAAGGCCATGGCCAGGGTTACCCGCACAGACGGGACCATTGGTGCGATTTACAGGCTCATGGACCAGGGCATGTCGGCCTCAGAGGCTGTGGTCGAGTTCCGCAACACAGGGGTAGATGCCAACGAGGGTCAGGAGGCTGCGGCCAACCTTATCAACACCCTGATGGGACATCCTCTGCTGGTCAATATGGTGGACGTGGCTGAAAAGGCCCATGGGATGAGTACCCGATGGGAGGGACTGGTAAAAGACTACGCCGGCACCACAGATTCCGGTCAAAAAGCCAAACAGCTCAGTGAGATTGATAGCATCGTGGGAGATCTGCCGGCCTTGCTCGAGACCTTTCACGGGGCCATGAAAGATGTGGCAGATCATCTTTCCGCTACCATTAAGCGGATTTTTCTCATCATCGGCGGGGTCATGGTGGGGTTGATCATCGGTATTGCCATTATTATTACCCGGTCCATTACAAAGCCTCTGGCCCAGACCGTAACTCATGTTAACGATATTGCAGATGGTGATTTTCTCAATACCCTGGAAATTAAAAATACGGATGAACTGGGAACAATGGTCAAGGCCATGAATCAGATGGGGGGCCGCCTTAAGGAGATGGTGCTGGAGATTAAAAAAGGGATAGACACCTTGAACTCTTCTGTCGGGGATCTGTCTTCATTTTCAGATCAGATGTCGGAAAATGCTTCTTCAAATGCGGAAAAATCCAATATTGTTGCGGCTGCCGCAGAAGAGATGAGTATCAACATGGCTTCGGTCTCTGATAGCATGGAAACCTCTGCCCAGAATACCAATTCTGTGGTCACGGCTGTGGAAGAGATGACCGCCACCATTAATGAGATTGCCAAAAACACGGAGACCGCCAAGACCATTGCCCAAAATGCCGTGTCCCAGTCCAGGGATGCTGCCGATCAAATGACCCGGCTGGACAAGGCGGCCCTGTCCATCGGTCAGGTCACAGAGGCCATTCGGGATATTTCTTCCCAGACCGACCTTCTCTCGTTAAATGCCACCATTGAAGCGGCCAGAGCCGGGTAGGCCGGCAAGGGATTTGCCGTTGTGGCCAATGAAATCAAGGAGTTGTCCAAGCAGACTTCTGATGCCACCCTGGACATCCAGGCCCAGGTGGATGAAATTCAGGAGACAGCATCCGGGTCTGTGGATGTGATCCAGGATATTTCCACCATTGTCACCCAGGTGAGCGAGATTGTCTATACCATTGCCTCGGCCATTGAGGAGCAGTCCATTGCCACCCAGGAGATTGCCCAGAATACTGCCAATGTATCCCAGGGGATCTCAGAGGCCAATCAGCAGGTCAGCCAAGGCTCTTCTGCTGCCCGGGAGATTACCCAGTCCATTCAGGAGGTTCACCTTTCTTCTGAAGATATGAACACCGCGTCCAGCCAGATCAAGCAAAGTGCCTTTAACCTGACAGATCTGGCAGATACTTTGGGTCAGCGCATGTCACGGTTCAAGGTCTGATCCCCCCTCCCGGTAGAAAGGGGAAATCCGGCAAATCACTTGTGGGGTGGATAGATCAGATTTTTATCCGTTTGAGTGCATAGGCCAGTGCCAGGCCGATTACCGCACCAATGGCCAGGTTGGATGCCAGGGTAATGGCCAGGATGGATACGGCCACAAAGAAATCGTTCCGGGTGGTCATATCAATGATGGTGATGGCCAGCTGGCTGCCGGCAAAGATGAGCAATACCCCGAGAATGGCCATGGGAATGAGAAAGAGGATGGACAAAAATCCCGTGCCCAGCACCAGCACCAGCCCCATCATGATAAAACCGATGATCAGGTTGGATCCGGCGGTCCTGGCGCCGAACCTGTAATGGGCGGCCAGCCCTCCGGCGCCGTGGCACATGGGCATGCCTCCGAATCCAAAGCTTAAGATATTGCCCAGGGCCATGGAAATACACAGGGCTGCATAGGTCATTTTCCGGGCAGCCTTGCCAAAATAGGTTTTGGACAGGTCGGCCTGGGCAATGACGGCATTGCCAAGGGTCATGGGCATCTGGGGCAGAACCACGGCAAAAATGGCATAGGAAAAATCCATGCCCTGGGGAAACCCATAGGGGATGAGTGCGGGAAAATATAGTCCGGGTTTTAGCTGGTCAAGCCCTTGTCCTGTGCCCAGCAACAGCCCTGTCACCATGCCCAGGACAATGACAATCAGGCCTGCGGGCAATTTTTTATTGTTTAAAAAGACCAGGGTGGTCAGTACGCCTGCCGCACCGATGACAAGGCCGATGGGCACAGGCCCTAATGCCTGGATTTTCAGATAAGGCTCAGCCATGTTTTTCATGGCCTGGATACTAGAGTCCCCGGCCATCATTTTAATTCCCTTGGTCATGAGGAGCATGCCTGTGGACAGCTGGATGCCCCGGATCACGGATGTGGGGATATACCGGCCGAACCGGTCCATGGTGCCTGTGAGGCCGATGAGCATCAGGCTTGCCGCCATGAGCAGAGAAGAGGCCTGGATCTGGTGGATGGTCATGGAGGTGGCCACGGCATAGGCCCCGATCAGCTTCATGGGTTCCACGGGCACGGTAATTCCGTAATAGATCCCGGCAAGCAGATAAAAAAGTCCCAGGGAAAAGAAGACCCCTGTGGGGCTCAGCCTGTTCACCATCACCATGCCCAGGGCCAGGGGCAAAATGGTGCCCAGATCCCCCATGGATCCTGCAAATTCATTCCGGTTGAATTGGTATTTTGAATTCATGGCCTGACAAACCGATTGTCGGATTTAAGGGTGGCGGCATTGTCTTGGGCTTTTTCCAGCCATCCGCAGGATGTCACCTCTTTGGTGTCAAATTTCGGGACATAGGGTTTGATATCAATCAAGGGGGTCTGATCCAGAACATCAATGTCTTTGATCTCCAGGATATTTTTCTTTCGAGAGATCAGGCGGACAATGGAAAGCCCGATGGCATTGGGCCGCCGGGGCGCTCTTGTGGAAAATAGTCCTCTCTGGGTATTGTCCAGAAAAGGGGTGACCATGAGGTCAAATCCCTTGGACCTGTGAAAATGATAGAGCAGGATAATATGGGAGAACCCGTCTAAATCGTCAAGGCCCTGTTCATAGTCCTGATCAATATGGATCCTTCCTTGTATCCCCTTTGCGCCGCTGGGCTGGATCGGCATCTCTGAAGGCTGGGTAAAGGGCGTTTCAATTTTGCCGATGGGTGAAAAATGTATCATGGGTTCCAATTTCTTAAGGTTTCCTTTGTCAGAATGTTTATACCTCTTTAATCTCAGATATAAATGAAGCCAAAGCTAAAGTCTATAAAAAAGGCCTTGTCCGGGGCCGGGGTTTTGTCTTGCCCAAGGGTTTGTCCGGGTGATATGGTGGGTATACCCCCGGGGTAATCGTTAAAAAGAGAGGATGTCATGGCCTTATTTCTTGTTCAGCACGGCATGAGCAACACCAAAGAAACAGACCCTGAAAAGGGCCTGTCCGAACTTGGAATTGAAAAAAGTCTTACAATGGCCTCCGTGGCCAAGGGATATCATATCCCTGTGGCCCGGGTGTTTCATTCAGGTAAAAAAAGGGCAGAGCAGACCGCCCGGATTTTTCACAGGGCTTTGGGTCTGGATTCGCCCGTGACCCGTCTTTCCGGCATCAATCCCCTGGATGATGTCAGGGCCTTTGCAGCAAGTTTGGACCCCAAAGCCAACTGGATGGTGGTGGGGCATTTGCCCTTTATGGACCGTCTGGTCTCTTTTCTGACCGCAGGGGATGAGACCCTCCGGGTATATCAGTTTCAAAATTCAGGCATTGTCTGTTTGGATGCGGCAGATCAAAGAGAAGATGACTGGGACTGGTCGATCAAGTGGACCTTGAATCCCAATATCACCTATAAGACGATTCTGAACAGACCAGGCTCACCAGGCCGGCTGTCATGAATGATCCGGCAAGGCAGGCCAGAACAAAGAGTCCGGCAAAGCGCCATCCTAAGTACCCCACCAGCACCGGCAGGAGCACCGGTTTGACTGAACGGCTGCCGATGAAATTGGCAAGGTGAAAGTTGGCAGCACCTTTATCTTTCATGGTTTTGAGCATGGGATACCATGCATAGACAGGACTCATGGATAAAATACCCGCCAATGAGGATATGACCAGGCCTTTGATGCCAGATCCTTTGCCGAGTAATCGGGTGATGGTTTTAGGGGATAAAAATCGGTTGAGCACCACCATCATGACAAGACAGAGACACAGGGGAAAACCAAGCTGCCTGAATATGGTGCCGCTTTTGCCCAGGGCTTTTTCAGTGTTTTCCGGGGCCAGCAAAAATCCTGCGGCATAGAGGCAGGCAACCCCCAGAGGAAAGAGCCAGGGCTTTATCATGGTCACGGCCTTTTGAATCGTTAATCCTGGTTTTTGACTCATATTCCCCCTCCCGGAAACACGGCGATTACAACGGAGAGGAGTACGGCCATGATGAATTCGGCAATATTTCGGACCAGGGTAAATCCTGTGCCCAATGCCTTGGCCTCTGCCGGCATCTGGATCAGACCGACATTGACCCAGGCCAGCATCAAGGCCGTGATTCCTGCGATCCCCACCCCCAGATTTAAAAGGCTTTTACCGATAACATAGCTGTTGACCGGGTTCCCGGCCAAAAGACTTCCCATGCAGGCCCCTTGGAATGAATCCTTGAAGATTGTTCCGGAGAACAGGGAGATGAGCCGCTGCTCAGGAATAAATCCCTGGAACAGGCCCAGGATAAGCACCACGCCTGTGACCAAAGGCAAAAAGGATTTAAACTGGCGCAACCCCATCCCCAGAGCTGACATCCATTGATCTTGGGATGAGGGTGTTTCAGGCAAACTATCCGGGTGCGGCCTGTCCTGGGTTTCCATATATTGTTTCACGGCCTTGTCCACCCGGCCTGAGACCTGGGAGACGATTTTAATGCCCTGGTCTGCAAATCCATTAATGATAAATGGAGAAATATGGCCGACCAGAATGACTTGGGCGCCTTTGTCCATGACCATGGAAACGGCCCGTACGCTTGCGCCTGAACCGGATGACCGGGTGGGGGCATCCATGACCTCAAAGGACATGTCCAAGGTTTCAATGATCAGCAGGTAAGGGGCGGTTCCCAGCTTGTTGGCCAGGTAGCCTTCCAGGCTCGGTTCGGTGCTTGGGACGGCGATTTTCATATTTTATCAGAGTTTGATTTGATATTCAGAATGATGGGGGATCTCCTATTTTTGGGCATTAAAGACTTTGGTTTCGGCCAAAAATTGTTTGAGCGCAGCCACCGTGGCCTGTGGGTCTTCCTCCTGGGGGACATGACCAAGGTGGTCAAAGCTTATAAATTTGCTGTCTGCAATTTCCCTGTGAAACCGTTCTCCCATGGCGATTGGGATCAGCCGGTCTTGAACGCCCCAGAGAATCAGGGTGGGCTGCTTGAGTTCAGGTATGCGACCGGCCAGACTGCCCGGCTGGGTTTGAGAAAACCGCTGGGCCAACGCCTGTCGATTGCCTGCCCGGGTGGTGAGATCAAAATACCGGTCAACCAGATCCTGAGTCACCAGCAAGGGATTGGCATATACATTCTTCAGACTGGTCTCCACCAGTTTCCGGGGCAAAAGGTTTTTTGCCAGCCGGTTCAATACAGGGGTGCGGGCAATGATGAAATCGAGGGGAACGGAGTTTGATTTGTAGGGATAACCGCTGGCATCAACCAGCACCAGACGTTGAATACGGTCCGGATATAACAATGCCGTAACCCAGGCTGCATAGCCGCCCAAAGAGTTGCCGGCCAGCACGCAGGTGTTGACCCGGAGCCGGTCAAGTACGGCAATTACCACGGCAGCATAATCTTGGATTGTGTATTGATTTTCAGGTGAGGGGCCTGTGAGGCCAAAGGCCGGCATATCAAAACGAATGACCCGATGTTCTTTCTTAAGGGCTTGAACCCAGCCCTCCCAGGTATGAAGAGAGGCGCTTGTGCCGTGTAAAAGCACTATGGGCACTAAATTTTCTTTTCGCCCTTCATCCCTCAGATGCACCTGCATGCCTCCAATGTCGATAAATTGGGACGGGGGCTGTGCCCAGCGGTCTTTGAGCGCTTTGACCGACCGGTCCGGAACCTGGTTTGCAAAGAAAAAAATGCCCAGTGCTGTCCCGGTCACCAGGAATAATTCGCCCAAAAATTTTAATAGATGTTTTATTTGCCGCCTTTGGTTCCTCCTTGTGCTGCTGACACTCAATCTGGTTGATGATTGTTTGATCCTGGCACGGGTGTTTCCATGGTTAAGCGGTAGCATATAAGCTGTGAATTGTCCACTTTGCCTTTGGCTGATGAACCCAAGACCCTGAGGTTTTATATTAAAAGAAGGGTCATGGGGCTAAAACTGACAGCCTTGATTCACCATACAGCACCTTCTTTTGGGTTATCTTTGTTTGCTTCTCACTGGAGAGTATGACCCGGTATCTTGCTGGTGGCCAGGAAAGCACGGAAGATCCCCATATTCAAGCAAATATAAAATGAGGCGGTGGATTTGGGACATCAGGGTCATCGCATGTAACTTTTATTAAGATTCGTCCTTACCCGGCAGGAATAGGTGAGGGGGATTCCGTTAAATCTTAAGCGGTCGTCCTGACCGCTTAAGAAGCGGAAATGATCGGACCTATGCCGTCCTGGCGGGCCGCTCATTTACGCCACTCCACCCCCTTCACCCTATCCCAGCCTGGCTCTCCTGGCTTGCTATAGTATATGAGCATCGAACAAAATTTTCCTAGACATCGCTGCACAGATACGATATATATGGCAATAAACACAAGGAGTTGCCAATGAACGAAAAAAAATCTCTTGAAACTTTTTTTGACAATATTCAGGACCCCAGACACCACAATAAGCTTCATAATTTAATTGATGTCGTCATCATCGCAATTTGTGCGGTAGTTGCTGGCGCAGACACTTATGAGCAAATTGAAAACTTTGGCAAAAAGAGAAAAAGGTGGTTGTCAAAATTTCTAAGCCTTCCCCATGGGATACCCTCCCATGACACCTTTGGCAGAATTTTTGAAAGGATGAACCCGAATGAATTTCAGAGCAGTTTTATGCACTGGGTTCAGTCGGTTGCAAAGATGACCAAAGGTCAAGTCATTGCAATCGACGGCAAAACTCTAAGGCGTTCACACGATACCTCCAATGATAAGAAAGCCATTCATATGATCAGTTCGTGGGCTTCGTCTAATAAAGTGGTTTTAGGGCAATTAAAAACCGAAGAAAAATCAAATGAAATTACGGCCATTCCAAATCTTTTAAAACTTTTAGATATCTCGGGCTGCATTATAACCATTGATGCCATGGGCACTCAAAAGAAAATCGCTGAAACCATAATAAACAAAGGGTGTGACTATGTCCTTGCCCTGAAAGAAAATCATAAAACCTTGCATGATGAAGCGGTACTTTTTTTCAATAAAATGGAAGAAATGAAAAATCAGGGGTACCAGTTTAATGAACAGACCAGTGTTGACGGAGGGCACGGTCGAGTCGAAACGCGCAGGGCTGTGATAACCTCTGATATTGATTGGTTTGAAGATAAAAAAAGTTGGAAAGGTTTGAAAAGTATTGGAATGATTGAATCCACCCGGGAAATGGACGGCCAGATCAGTCATGAAAAGCGATATTATATATCGAGCCTGGATAGCGACCCCAATATTTTTGGTAATGCTGTCAGGAGGCATTGGGGAATTGAAAATTCAGTGCATTGGGTATTGGATATTGCGTTCCGTGAAGACGAAAGCAGAGTCAGAAAGGGGAACTCTCCTGATAATTTTGCAGCGATTCGGCACATTGCATTAAATTTATTACGGAACAATAAGACATTTAAAGGGAGTGTAAAAACCAAAAGGTTGAATGCTGCTATGGATATCAAATATCTGGAGGAAGTTATGTTTGGATGATACTTGAACCAATCAAAACTATAGGCACTTTACAATATTTACATGCGTGAGCCCTGTCCCATGGGAGGGTGGTTGACACATAAATTTATATTTGAGATATAATCAAGAGCTTGAATTATCGAGGGCGTTCAAAATTCTGTGTCAGTTGAATGAAAGCTGATATACTCAGCTAAATAAGGAGAACTGACATGACCGAAGAAAACACCGAATTTGATTTTCAAAAAGCCCTTAAAGGCATCCAGGAAGGTAAACCCTTCACAGGTAAGGGCGGCGTCCTTACATCATTAATCAAAAATCTTGCTGAAGCTGCTCTTGAAGGAGAGTTGGAGTCCCATCTCGGACAGGAAGTTTCTGCCAACCGCCGTAATGGAAAAAGCAAAAAGACCATTAAATCCCTGGATGGTAAATTTGAGCTAAAAACCCCGCGTGACAGGGCCGGAACCTTCTCTCCACAGATCGTCAAAAAACATCAGACAACGCTCAGCGATGAAATTGAAAGAAAGATAATAGCCCTTTACGGCCTGGGCATGAGTTATAATGATATGGCTTCCCATTTACAGGAAATCTATGGACTTGAGATTTCAAATGCCACTCTGAGCACCATTACCGATAAAATCATCCATACCGTCAAAGAATGGCAGGCCAGGCCGTTGGAAAATGTGTACCCAATCGTATGGCTTGATGCCATACATTATAAAGTACGAGAAAACGGAAAGGTCGGCAGCAAAGCCGTTTACACAATTCTTGGGGTGAATATCGAGGGCCGCAAAGAGATTCTTGGGCTGTACATATCCGAGAATGAGGGTGCGAACTTCTGGCTGCAGGTGTTAACAGACCTTTCAAACCGAGGGGTAAAAGATATCCTGATTGCCTGTGTTGATGGTCTAAAAGGTTTACCCGAGGCCATTGAGACCATATTCCCGGACACAGAAGTTCAACTCTGCGTAGTCCACCAGATCCGAAATTCATTGAAATACGTTGGTTCCAAAAATAAAAAAGAATTTATGGCAAATCTAAAACGTGTTTATAAAGCGGTCAATAAGGATCTGGCCGAAGAAGAACTGGATATCTTGGAAAATAAATGGAATGACAAATACCCGATTGTGATAAAATCCTGGCGGAACAACTGGGAACGCCTCAGTCATTTCTTTAAATATCCAGAAGAGATTCGACGGATAATATACACCACAAATACCATTGAGGCTGTGCATCGACAGTTTCGAAAACTGACCAAAACAAAGGGATCATTCCCGAACCAGGACAGCCTGTTAAAGCTGCTTTACATGGGGATCCAGAACGCCAGTAAAAAATGGACAATGCCGATTCAAAATTGGTCACTGACAATTTCCCAGTTGGCAATTTTCTTTGAAGGCCGGCTGGATAAAGAGCTGGGAATTTGATAGGGATTTATTTACAGATGGAAAAGATGGTTCCAGGAACTTCACTCCAGCAAAAGTCAACTCCTCCGACGTGGCTGATTGAAGGCCCATTCTCGGACCTGACTTTTACTTCCGCTGGCGCTGAGGCAGATCCGGGAACCGAAACCGTGACACAGAATTCTGAACATTCCCGAATTATCCAAATCACTAAAGGAAAGAACGATTAAAAATACACAAGTTTATCCTGTGGGCGGAGGAAAAGGCGGCATCGGGAAAAGCATGATCACGGTGAACCTGGGGACATTGCTGGCCCGCCAGGGCAACCGGGTTCTGCTCATGGACCTGGATCTGGGATCTTCCAACCTGCATACCTTCATGGAAGGCCAGGATCCTGACCATGGCCTTGATCTTTATCTGGACAAACAGGTGGCGTCCCTTGACCAGGCGGCAGTTCCTTCGGGAATTGCAAATCTTTCCATTATCAGCTCCCAGCATTGTTCAACCGAGGCGGCCAATCTTTACACGGCCCAGAAGCTTAAGATTATCAGGGCCATTTCCAGCCTTGACTACGACTATGTTCTCCTGGACCTTGGGGCGGGCACCAATTTTAATACCCTGGATTTTTTTCTGGTCTCAGGCCAGGGCATATGCGTGGCCACATCCGAACCCACGGCCATTGAAAATACCTTTAAGTTTATCAAAGCGGTCTATTTCAGGCTGGTGAAAAAAATCTTGAAAGAGGAGGCCTTTGCTCCGGTGGCCCGCCACTTAGACTTGTCCGGCAGCGGCCTTGACACCTCTTTTAACCTTATTGACGAGGTGACAAGGCAGGATCCTGGAATTGGCCGCCTGCTGAAAGAAAAACTCAACGCCTTTTGTTTTAAGCTGGTATTTAACCAGGTCAGGCAAAAGGATGATCCGGATTTGGGCCGTAAAATTGAAAGGGTATGCAAACGGCATTTTCATTTGCGGTTTAAATTTTTGGGCAAAATTCGCCACGATGAGACCATTCAGGACGCCATCCAGCTTCGAAAAAATTTTATTACCTCATATGCCCATACCCGAACGCCCAATGACATGGCCCGAATTGCCCGGAATGTGATCCGGGAGAAACCGTTTGGGGCAGGTGTTTGAAACCCTTCCCCTTTTGTTTGCCGTTACAGCCTTGTAAGGGGGTGCGAACAATGCCTTGGCCCGGGGTTTGAACGGGTTGGGCACAGGGGTGGGTTTTTTTAAAGATAAGATTTAATCCATTGCAGGGCCTTTGATTTTTAGTGTCTGCTTATTAAATGATTCAGCCAGTTTATAGTTGACTTTCTTCGCTTGAAACAACTATAGATATTTAACTTTTATTAACCAGAACGATTAACTAAAAGTGGAGATTCAGGATGAAGATTTTGAAAATTGATCACCTTGGCATAGCCGTTTCCAGTATTGATGAAAAAAAGAATTTCTGGACAGATGTGCTTGGACTTTCCTTGGAGGGCACAGAGACCGTCGAGGCCCAGAAAGTGATCACGGCATTTTTACCTGTGGGAGAAAGTGAGGTGGAACTTTTGGAGTCTACTTCTGATGACGGCCCTGTGGCAAAGTATATCCAGAAAAAAGGGGAGGGGATCCAGCATGTCGCCTTCCGGGTCGAGAATATTGAACAGGCCCTGGCAGAACTCAAGGAAAAGGGCATCAAGCTCATAGACCAGGAACCGAGAAAAGGCGCCGGCGGCGCAAAAATCGCCTTTCTTCACCCCAAAGCAACATCCGGTGTCCTTGTGGAATTATGTGAAAGATAAAATTGTTTCATCATCCTTTTGCCCTGGCAGCGGCTCAGGATTGATACCCCAACCATCTATGACCGGAGGATAACCATGTCTCAAATGTCTGATATTCAAAAATGGGAAGAACTTGCCGCAAAACAGCTTCGGGGAAAACCCCTTGACGGGCTGACCCAGAAAACGCCTGAAGGCATTAAGGTAAAACCCTTGTACACGGCCCAAGACCTTGAATCTGTTGAGTTTAAAGATAATCTGCCCGGGTTCAATCCCTATGTCCGGGGGCCCATGGCCACCATGTATGCGGGCCGTCCCTGGACCATCCGCCAATATGCAGGCTTTTCCACGGCCAAGGAATCCAACGCCTTTTACCGCAAAAATTTGGCCGCAGGTCAAAAGGGTCTTTCCGTGGCCTTTGACCTGGCCACCCACAGGGGGTATGACTCGGATCATCCCCGGGTGGCAGGAGATGTGGGCAAGGCCGGGGTTGCCATTGATTCCGTGGAAGACATGAAAATTTTGTTTGACCAGATCCCTTTGGACAAGATGTCGGTTTCCATGACCATGAACGGGGCCGTGCTGCCCATTCTGGCAGGCTATATTGTGGCGGCCGAAGAGCAGGGCGTCTCCCATGACCAGCTCATGGGCACCATTCAGAACGATATCCTCAAAGAATACCTGACCCGGAACACCTATATCTATCCGCCGGGTCCGTCCATGCGGATTATTTCGGATATCATGGGATTCTGCTCCCAGAATATGCCCAAATTCAATACCATTTCCATTTCCGGTTACCATATCATGGAGGCAGGAGCTGATCCTGTGCTTCAATGCGCCTTTACCCTGGCCGACGGACTGGAGTATGTCCGAGCCGCCCTTGCAACGGGTATGGATATTGACCAGTTTGCCCCGCGACTTTCTTTTTTCTTTGGGATCGGCATGGATTTTTTCATGTACATTGCCATGCTCAGGGCGGCCCGGTTTTTATGGGCTGAACTCATGTCCCAGTTTAATCCTGAAAATCCCAAATCCTCCATGCTCAGGACCCATTGCCAGACTTCGGGCTGGAGCCTGACCCAGCAGGATCCTTACAATAACGTTGTCAGAACGGCCCTTGAGTGTCTTTCCGCCGTTCTGGGCGGCACCCAGAGCCTGCACACCAACTCCTTTGACGAGGCCGTGGGCCTGCCCACGGAATTGTCCGCCCGGATTTCCAGAAACACCCAGATTCTGGTTCAGGAAGAATCCAAGATCTGTGATGTGATTGATCCTTTGGGCGGGTCCTATTATGTGGAATCCATTACCCAGAACATCGTGGACGAGGTCCGCAAGATCCTCACGGAGATAGAGGGGCTGGGCGGCATGGCAAAGGCCATTGAATCGGGCATGCCCAAGATGCGCATCGAAGAGGCGGCTGCCCGCCGTCAGGCAAGGATCGACAAGGGTGAAGATGTGATCGTCGGGGTGAATAAATACCAGGTTGAAGGTGAAACGCCCATTCCGGTTCGTGAAGTCTCCGAAGAGGTCAGAGAAGAGCAGGTGGCACGGCTTGAACAGATTAAAAAGACCCGGGATAATAAAGCCTGTCAAAAGGCATTGGATGATATTACTGCGGCCTGTGAAAACGGGAATAATCTTTTGGCCGCCTGTCTGCCGGCCGTGCGTGCAAGGGCCACGGTGGGGGAGATTTCCGATGCCATGGAAAAGGTCTTTTCACGTTTTGTGGCCACTACCCAGTGTATTTCAGGCGTGTATGCGGAAAATGCCGACCCTCAAATTTTAGCCTCCCTGAGAAAGCGGACCGATGAGTTTGAGGAAAAAACAGGGCGCAGGCCCAGGATTCTTTTATCCAAAATGGGCCAGGACGGCCATGACAGGGGCGTCAAAGTCATTGCCACGGCCTATGCGGATTTTGGCTTTGATGTGGATTTAGGCCCCATGTTCCAGACACCTGAAGAGGCCGCTAAAATGGCGGTTGAAAATGATGTCCATGTGGTGGGGGTCTCCAGCCTGGCCGCCGGGCATAAAACCCTTGTGCCCCAGGTGATTGCCGCCTTGAAAAAAGAGGGCGCCTCGGATATCAAGGTGGTGGTCGGCGGTATTATCCCGCCGGGTGATTATGACTTTTTAACCCAGGCCGGTGCCTCTGAAATTTTCGGCCCGGGCACGGTGGTGACCGATTCCGCCAACAGAACTTTGAAAATTATCGGGGCCTGAATTCATGTCCCCTGTTGATCCGGATCTGCTGGTTCAGGGAATAGAGGCCCGCAACCGGCGTATGATTGCCAAGACCATGACCTTGATGGAAAGCCGCCTGCCTGAACATCAGGCCCTGGCGCACAAGGTGATGGAGATGCTTTTGCCAAAGACCGGCAATTCCGTGCGTTTAGGGATTACCGGGGTACCCGGGGTGGGTAAATCCACCTTTATTGAAAATCTCGGGGTCAGCCTGGCAGACAAGGGCCATCAAGTGGCGGTGCTGGCTGTGGATCCCACAAGCCGACGCAGCCGGGGATCCATTCTCGGGGACAAGACCCGGATGGAAAAATTGTCTGCCCATGAAAATGCCTTTATAAGACCGTCTCCTGCCGGTTCCACCCTGGGAGGGGTGGCGGCCCGGACAAGGGAGACCCTGCTGGTCTGTGAGGCAGCAGGCTTTGATGTGATCCTGGTGGAAACCGTGGGCGTGGGGCAGTCTGAGACTGCCGTGGCTTCCATGGTGGATTTTTTTCTGGTCCTGGCCATTGCCGGGGCCGGGGACGAGCTCCAGGGGATAAAAAAGGGGGTGTTGGAGCTGGCCGATGCCATTGCCATCAACAAGGCGGACGGGGATAACCTGGACCGGGTGAAAAAAACCCGCCAGGACCTTGAAATGGCCATGCATTTGGTTGCACCGGACTCTTTAACCTGGCACACCCCCGTGCTGACCTGCTCGTCCGTGACCCATGGCGGCACAGAAGAGATCTGGAAGACCGTTCTGGATCACAGAAAAAAGTTCAGGGACACAGGCGAGTTTGACCAGAGAAGAAAAAGCCAGTCTTTGGAGTGGATGTGGACCCTGGTGGATGAGGGGCTCAAAAGACGATTCCAGGAAAATGAGCAGATCAAAATGTGTATTCCTGAGATTTCCCGGGAAGTGGAGTACCAGAAGATCTCGCCTTCGGCGGCAGCCAAGGCGTTGTTAGCATATTTATAATATTTTTTAAGGAAGATTAGATGAAAATACATGAGTATCAGGCAAAGGACTTGTTTCGTCAGTACAATGTTCCCGTACCTGAAGGGCAGCCTGCATTTTCCGTTGATGAGGCCAAGGAGGCCGCGTCAAAACTGGGAAAATTTCCCGTGGTTGTCAAGGCCCAGATCCATGCCGGCGGCAGGGGCAAGGGCGGCGGGGTCAAACTGGCCCATTCCATGGAAGAGGTGGAAACTATTTCCAGCCAGATCCTGGGCATGACCCTGGTGACCCACCAGACAGGACCCGAGGGGAAACAGGTTCAAAAACTTTTGATCGAGTCCGGCCAGGATATTAAAAAAGAGCTATATCTTTCCCTTTTAGTGGACCGGGCCACCGCCTCCATCATCATCATGGCCAGCCAGGACGGGGGCATGGATATTGAGACTGTGGCGGACAAGACCCCTGAAAGAATTATCAAAGTAGGGGTGGACCCCCTTTTGGGTATCCAGGGGTATCAGATCCGGGAGGTGGCATTTGGACTGGCATTGCCCAAGGCGGCCATGAAATCCTTTTCAGGACTTTTGGCCAATCTCTATAAAATGTTTGCGGCCACAGACTGCTCCATGCTGGAAATCAATCCCTTGATTTTAACCTCCGATGATCAGGTCCTTGCCCTGGATGCCAAGGTGGACTTTGATTCCAACGCCCTCTACCGTCACAAAGACCTGCTGGAACTTCGGGATCTGACTGAGGAAGATCCCCTGGAGGTGGAAGCCTCCAAGTTTAATCTCAACTACATCAATTTGGACGGTAACGTGGGTAATATCGTCAACGGTGCCGGTCTTGCCATGTCCACCATGGATATTATTAAAAATGCCGGTGCCACCCCTGCCAACTTCATGGATGTCGGGGGCGGAGCCTCGTCTGAACAGGTGGAAAACGCCTTTAGGATCATCCTGGCCGATGAAAAAGTAAAAGCCGTGCTCATTAATATTTTCGGTGGGATTTTGCGGTGTGATATTTTTGCCCAGGGGGTGGTGGATGCGGCCAAAAAAACCGGGATCAATATTCCCGTGGTGGTCCGGATGGAAGGCACCAATGTGACCCAGGGCAAGCAGATCCTGGCCGATGCCGGCTTGAACCTGACCAGTGCAACCGATCTTTCAGATGCAGCCCAGAAAATCGCGGCTGCCGTCAATTAAAGGAGACCAAAAGTGAGTATATTTGTAAACAAGGACACCAAGCTTCTGGTCCAGGGCATTACCGGAAATGAAGGCAGTTTCCATGCCCGGCAATGCATTGAATACGGCACCCGTATTGTGGCCGGTGTTACCCCGGGTAAGGGGGGACAGAAAATGGATGATGTCCCGGTATTCAATACCGTGGCCCAGGCTGTTCAGGCAACAGGGGCCAATGCCTCTTTGATTTTTGTGCCCCCGCCCTTTGGCGCCGATGCCATCATGGAAGCGGCCGATGCCGGTGTCGAGCTCATTGTCTGCATTACCGAGGGCATTCCCATTCTTGACATGGTCCGTGTGAAACATTTTCTGGCCACTAAAAATTGCCGGCTCATCGGACCCAATTGTCCGGGGATCATTGTCCCGGATGAGTGCAAAATTGGGATCATGCCCGGCAAGATTCATAAAAGAGGCAGCATTGGCGTGGTCTCCAGATCCGGCACCCTCACCTATGAGGTGGTGGACCAGCTGACCAAGCTTGGCATGGGCCAGTCCACCTGTATCGGTATTGGCGGGGACCCTGTTAACGGCACCAATTTCATAGATGTTTTGTCTGCCTTTGAGGCGGATGAAGAGACCAGCGCTGTTGTCATGGTCGGCGAGATCGGCGGGAACGCCGAAGAAGAGGCGGCAAGCTATATACAGGCAAATCTGACCAAACCCGTGGTCGGTTTTATCGCAGGGCTGACAGCGCCTCCGGGCCGGAGGATGGGCCATGCTGGCGCCATTATTTCCGGCGCAAGCGGTACCGGGTCAGCCAAAATACAGGCATTCAAGGATAACGGGGTCCATGTCTGCGAAAATTTAGGGCAGATCGGCCAAATTTGTAAAGATGTATTTTAAAACCGAATAAAAACGATGGTTTGTAAGGGCAAGACGTAACCTTAAGGAGGTTTTACATTGGAAAGTTATACCATTGAGTCAAACAAGAAAAAGAGCAGGCTCCCGGCGCGGCTGGATTTAGTCCAGAGCGGCACAGGTCTGATCCTTGGGCTGTTTATGTGGGTGCACATGCTTTTGGTGGCCAGTATTATTTTGGGCAAAGGCGCCTTTAACTGGGTGGCCAAAACCATGGAGCTGGCCTTTTTGTCAGACACGGGACATGGTTATCCCATTGCGGTTTTCTTTGCCGTGGCAGGGGTGTTTACCCTGTTCATCATCCATGCGCTTCTGGGTGCACGAAAGTTCCCCATTTCCTGGAAACAGCACAGGATCATGCGGGATCAGATGGTCATGATGAAACATCAGGATACCAACCTCTGGTACATCCAGGCCCTGACCGGATTTATCATGTTTTTTGCAGGTTCTGTCCATCTGTACACCATGCTTACCCATCCGGGCAGTATTGACCCCTATCTTTCTGCAGACCGTGTGGTCTCGGGTAATATGTGGTTTGTCTATATGATTTTACTGGTCTGTGTGGAACTCCACGGCACCATCGGCCTTTACCGCCTGGCCATGAAATGGGGATGGTTTCAGGGCAAGGACAATAAAACGGCCAAAGCATCCCGGGCAAAACTTAAACTATTGAAAAACCGGCTGACCATTTTCTTTCTTTCCCTGGGCATTTTGGCCCTGCTGGTATTTATTGTCATCGGCATCGGACACAGGGACAAGGCGGGCCAGCCTTACGCCAAGGCCGAAGCCGTTCATGCCCCGGCGGTTGAACCAGATTCGCCGGCAGTGGACAAGGCCCTCCCCGAGGTCATGGTTGAAGAGGCGGTTGAACCTGAGCAGGAAGAACTTCCGGCCAAAGCCCATGACGCGGTCGTGCCAGGGGCAAAAGAGGTTCAAGAAGAGATTGAGACCGTTCCTGCTCCGGCCCATGACGAGGCTGTTGAACCCCAGGCCCATCCTGCTCCGGCAGATGTCCATTCCGCAGAAGAAATACATTAAGAAAGGGATACCTTAAATGAATATCATATATACGGATAATTTAATTATCGGAGGCGGACTGGCAGGGCTCCGCGTTGCCATTGCAGCCAAGCAGAGGGGGTATGAATCCATTATTCTGTCCCTCATGCCTGCCAAACGGTCACATTCAGCCGCAGCCCAGGGCGGGATGCAGGCATCTCTGGGCGCCTGCATCAAAGGCGAGGGGGATGATGAAGATGTCCATTTTGCTGACACGGTAAAAGGCTCTGACTGGGGATGTGACCAGGATGTGGCCCGGATGTTTGTGAACACGGCACCCAAAGCCATCCGCCAGCTTTCGGCCTGGGGAGTTCCCTGGTCCAGGGTCAGGGGCGGAGACCATGACGTGGTCATTAATGGCGAAAAAGTAACCATCACGGAGCATAACGAGTCCCACGGCCTGATCACGGCCAGGGATTTCGGGGGCACCAAAAAATGGCGGACCTGTTACACCTCTGACGGCACCGGACACACCATGCTCTATACCATGGACAACAAGGCCATCCAGATGGATATCCCGGTCCATGAACGAAAAGAGGCCATTGCCCTGATTCATGAGGACGGGGTCTGCCACGGGGCCGTTGTCAGAGATTTGATCACAGGCGAACTTATCGCCTATGTGGTCAAGACCACCACCATTGCCACGGGCGGTTACGGCAGACTTTACGCGGTTTCAACCAATGCGGTGATTTCAGAAGGAATCGGCACGGCCATTGCCCTGGAAACCGGGGTGGCAACCCTTGGGAACATGGAGGCGGTACAGTTTCATCCCACAGCCATTGTGCCCGTGGGCATTCTGACCACCGAAGGCTGCCGGGGGGACGGGGGACTGCTCCTGGATAAGGACGGGTACAGGTTTATGCCCGATTATGAGCCCGACAAAAAAGAACTGGCCTCAAGGGACGTGGTTTCCCGCCGCATGACTGAGCACATGAGAAAAGGAAAAGGTGTCTCTTCAAGGTACGGAGATCATCTCTGGCTGGACATCACTCTTTTGGGCCGTGATCATATTGAAAAAAATCTCCGGGAAGTCAAGGAAATCTGTGAGTACTTTCTGGGCATAGACCCGGTCAAAGAGTATATTCCGGTTCGTCCTACCCAGCATTACTCCATGGGCGGGGTGAGAACCAATGCCACCGGAGAAAGTCTCACCCTAAAAGGTCTTTTTTCAGCCGGCGAGGCTGCCTGCTGGGATATGCACGGGTTCAACCGGTTAGGCGGCAACTCCGTTGCCGAGACCGTGGTGGCCGGCATGCTTGTGGGTGAATATGTGGCAGACTATTGTGCTGCCAACAGCCTGAAGGTTTCCACCTCTACCATTGAGCATTTTGTTAAAAGAGAAGAGGGGAAGATTGCAGATCTGCTGACCCGGGATTACGGGGAAAACCCCTTTCAGCTGAAAGCTGAGATGCAGAAAATTATGATGGACAAGGTGGGCATTTTCAGAAACGGCGAAGACCTTGCCCAGGCTGTGGAAGAGCTTAAACTGCTCAACCAGAGGGCCAAAAAAATTGCCCTGCGCAACCGGATTTCTTCTTCCAACCCGGAACTGGTCGAAGCCATCCGCGTGCCCAAGATGATCAAACTGGCCCAGTGTGTGGCCTATGGTGCCCAGCTTAGGACCGAGAGCCGGGGGGCCCATGCCCGGGAGGATTTTCCGGAAAGAAACGACCGTGACTGGCTGAAAAGAACCCTGACCACCTGGAAAGACGAGGATTCGGATCTGCCGGAAGTCACCTATGAAGATCTGGATATCATGAAAATGGAAATGCCGCCAGGTTCAAGGGGATACGGGGTGGACAATACGGTTCATCATCCGGATACTGAAAAACGGATCGCCGAGATTGAAGAGATCAAAACAGCCAATCCCACGGCAGACCGGCATGAGATGCAGGAGCTTCTCAATCCCTTGGACATTCCGGAAAAATTCAAAGGTAAAAACGAGCGTATCGGCAGGGGGTATAAATAATGAGTGACGAAGGCAGAATTTTAAGATTTCAGATATTTAGGTATAACCCCCAGAAAAAGGGTGATAAACCCCGCATGGTGACATACGAGGTCACAGAAGCCCCTGGGATGACCATTTTCATTGCATTGAACGATATCAGGGAAAACCAGGATCCCTCCCTCCAGTTTGATTTTATCTGCAGGGCAGGCATCTGCGGTTCCTGCGGTATGGTCATCAATGGTGCGCCTGACCTGGCCTGTAGAACACTCACCTCCAAATTTGAAGAGGGCGAGATCACCCTCTTGCCCCTGCCCGGGTTTGAGCTTATCGGTGATCTGTCCGTGAACACAGGCAAATTCATGCGGGCCATGAGCGAGCGGGTGGAATCCTGGATTCATGACATCAATGCAGACGAGGTGGACTACAATAAATTGGAAGAACGGATGGATCCCGATGTTATGGACGAGGTTTATGAGCTGGAGCGGTGCGTGGAATGCGGATGCTGCATCTCTGCCTGCGCCACCAAGCGGATGCGTCCGGATTTTCTGTCTGCCGTCGGCTTTATGCGCCTGGCGCGGTTTTACCTGGATCCCCGGGACAAGCGGACCGATGAGGAATTCTATGAGATCATCGGGGATGATGACGGGGTGTTCGGCTGCATGACCCTGCTTGGGTGTGAAGATTATTGCCCCAAGGATCTGCCCCACCAGACCCAGATTGCATTTTTAAGGCGGAAGATGGCCCTGGTCAAATAGGGTTCCAGGCGTTTACGGGAAAAATTTAACCGCATCAACAGGCAGTGGGGCGTTTTAAGGTCCGCTGCCTGTTATGTTTGAGGAGATAAAATGACTGAATTTAAATTTGAAACAATGTTTCCTTTGGGAAAGGATACCACCGAGTATCGTTTGCTCTCCAAAGAGCATGTCCGGGTCAGGGAGTTTGAGGGACAAGAGATGCTCATGGTTGAGCCCCAGGCCTTGACTCTTTTGTCCGAAACGGCATTCAAGGATGTGGCTCATCTTTACAGGGCCGATCATCTGGCACAATTAAAGGCGGTGATCGATGATCCTGAAAGTTCTGACAATGACCGGTATGTGGCCTTGGAACTTTTGAAGAATGCTGTGATCTCAGCCCAGATGGTCTATCCCATGTGCCAGGATACGGGCACGGCCATTGTGATGGGTAAAAAAGGCCAGCAGGTCTGGACCTGGTCGGATGATGAAAAAGAACTTTCTAAAGGGGCATTTAATGCCTATACCCAAAATTATTTGAGGTATTCCCAGAATGCGCCTTTGACCATGTATAAAGAGGCCAATACCAAGAACAATATGCCTGCCCAGGTGGATATCGCAGCCGTGCAAGGCGATGAGTACAAGTTTTTGTTCATGGCCAAGGGCGGGGGATCTGCCAATAAAACAGCCCTTTTTCAGATGACCAAGGCCGTGCTCAACTCAGAAGAGATCCTGATCGATTTTATGATTGAAAAGATGAAGGGGCTGGGGACGGCCGCCTGTCCGCCCTACCATATCGCCTTTGTCATCGGCGGCACCACTGCCGAACTCAACCTTAAGGCGGTAAAATTGGCCTCTGCCCGGTATCTTGATTCTCTGCCCGTCCAAGGCTCTGAGACCGGCCATGCGTTCAGGGATACAGACCTTGAAGAAAAAGTATTGAAAAAATCCCAGGAATTGGGACTGGGCGCCCAGTTCGGAGGCAAATATTTTGCCCTGGATATCCGGGTCATCCGCATGCCCAGGCACGGTGCCTCATGCCCTGTGGGTATCGGGGTCTCCTGTTCTGCCGACCGCCAGATCAAGGGCAAGATCACAAGGGAGGGGGTATTTTTAGAGCAGATGGAAACCGATCCCGGAGGTTATCTGCCCAAGTCCGAACCTGAAATGGCCCCGGCCGTTGAGGTGGATCTTAACCGGCCTATGGACGAGATCCGGGCGGAATTGTCTAAGTATTCTGTTTCCACAAGGCTTTCTCTTACCGGGAAAATTATTGTGGCCCGGGATATTGCCCATGCCAAGTTCATGGAAAGATTTGAGGCGGGAAAAGGCCTGCCCGATTATATTAAAAACCATATCATTTATTATGCAGGCCCTGCCAAAACCCCTGAAGGGGAAGCTTCAGGCGCATTCGGCCCGACAACGGCCGGCCGTATGGATCCCTATGTGCCTGTGTTCCAGAAACAAGGGGGCTCCATGATCATGCTGGCCAAGGGAAACAGAAGCCAGCAGGTCACCGATGCCTGTAAAGAATTTGGCGGATTTTATTTGGGATCTCCCGGAGGGCCTGCGGCCCGGCTGGGCAAAGATTTTATCAAAAAAGTCGAGCTGGTGGAGTATGAGGAGCTTGGCATGGAAGCCGTCTATATGATCACCGTGGAAAATTTCCCTGCCTTTATCATCGTGGATGACAAGGGCAATGATTTTTACGCAGATTTGCTTTAATTTTCAGCCGTGACCCCATCATTGAATAAAAAATGGAGGGGGAACTTGCTGGATTAAGATTGACAAGGCCCCGGGATAAATGCCCGGGGCCTTTTTATAATTCTTCCTGACTTTTGACCGGCAAAGATTTTAATGTAACCTCTTTTTTCTTCGGCAAAAAGGATCAGATAAAAAATATCGCATCTGGCTGGGTATTAAAATTCTCATCTTTTATGGACGGATTGGTCATTCAGGAACGATCAATTTTATCCGCATTGATTCATTATTTTTCTTATCGCAATCCCTAATTTTTATGCATTAAACAGCCTGACAAAGTTTTCAAAGATCTCCTTGTGAAAGAAGCCTATCATCTCTTCTTTCATAACTCTTAAGGCCTCAAAGGGAGAGAGCGCTTTTTTATAGGAACGCTCAGCCGTCAGGGCATCATAGACATCGGTAATGCAGCAGACCCTCGCATAATCATGGATTTGATCACCGACAAGACGTCTGGGATAGCCGCCACCATCCTCTCGTTCATGGTGCTGCATGCAAATCACCCGGCATTCATCAGTCAACTGGTTGGTTTTCTCCAGGATTTTATAGCTTTGGAACGGGTGTATTCTGATTCGTTTCATCTCATTGTCATCAAGTCTTCCGGGTTTGTTGAGGATGGCTTGATCTACCTTTATCTTGCCGAGGTCATGGAGGAAAAAACCAGCGCCGAGTTCATGGATATCATGGCCAGTGTTCCGTTTATACAACCTTTTTGTAAGGCTGATACCGAGGATGCCCACGTTGACCGAATGGGTATAAGTATAAAAATCGTGGGAGGTAAGCTGTAGCAGATTCAAGCTTGTTTCTTCGTCATTGAGGATAAGATCTGCTATTTTGGCAACGGCTTTTTTGGTTTCCCCCAGAACGTCAGCCGTTGGATTCAAAAAAAGAATTTTCATAATCTCCAAAGATTTTCCGTAAACCGCTCTGGCTTTAACCTCGAGGGCAGCATCAGGATCACTGATAATGGAGCGTAACTCCATGGTAAAGCCTTTTTCAGGATCCCAGGCCGGTATTGCAGTTCCTTTTTCCGGTATCGGGTGGGTAATTCTTTGAAAATCAATATTTGCCTGGGACATTGCAGAGTCTATTTGTACTTTTTTGATGCCTGTGTTTACAATAAAATTTAACTGCTTTTCAGAGGTGATAAGGAATTTGTTACCTGTTTCCGGATAATCAAAATGCCATTTTGGCAGGATAATAAACATGCCAATCTTTAACGCTTTTGTTGAAATGGTGTAAAGCATAGAAAATTCCTTTGGAAATATCTGTCATCTTTTAAGCAATATCAGTAGTGTCCGGTTAGGTTGTTGCATATAAAAAGCATCTAAAATCATTGAAAAAACAGTCTGTTTTGTGTTGACAAATGTGCGTAAAAATTTTTGTGCGCCTTGAAAATTTAACTCAAGGAGCTCAAATGACGCACATCTCAGTCCCTAAAAAACAACTACGGTCCCTGAACTTTGACAATTTCAGGTGCCCTCTGATAAAGTCACTTTCAAAATCACCGGAATTACAATCTCGAGGAGACCGCCCTTTAAAAATGACATTCGAAGACCAGATAAATGCTTTGGTTTATTTCCATCTTCAGGAGCACAAGTCTGCCCGACATTTAATTCAGGATCTCAAGGAGAATGTTTTTGCTAAAGAAAATATTGCGCCAGACGGTGGTATCAGCCGTAGTAGTTTCTGTGAAGCCATCAATCACAGGGGACTCGAACAACTGCAATTTATCTTTGAGGATCTTTATAAACAGGCTCTTGAGTGTCATCCGGGTGAACACGCCGAGTTAGGAGAGTTGGTTTCCATTGACGGTAGTCTCATAAATGCAGTCCTTTCAATGCACTGGGCGAACTACAGAAAAGGAAGTAAAAAAGCCAAAGTACATTGCGGATTTGACATTAATCACGGAATCCCAAACAAAATCTTTTTGACTGAAGGCAACGGCGCTGAACGCACTTTTGTTCCCAAAATACTTTCCAAGGGGCAAACAGGTGTTATGGATCGTGGATATCAATCCCATAAAGAATTTGACCTGCTTCAGGAGCAAGGCAAACATTTTGTCTGCCGTATAAAAACCAGGACAACAAGAACAATTATTGATAACCACGAGACCCCTTCCGACAGCTACATTTTTTATGATGCACTGGTTAAACTTGGTACTCCGAATCAAAACCAGACGAAAAGGCCTGTTCGGGTTGTTGGCTATAAAATTGCTGGCGTCAAATACTATGTGGCAACTGACAGGCATGATTTAACAGCGGAACAAATAGCAACAATTTATAAACTCCGGTGGACCATTGAGGATTTTTTCAAATGGTGGAAAGAACATCTGAAGGTATATCATCTCATTGCCCGCAGTGAATACGGCCTTATGGTTCAGATTCTTGGCGGCCTTATCACTTACCTGTTACTGGCAATCCATTGCCAAAAACAGTTTAATGAAAAGGTCACGATCAAAAGAGTTCGGCAGCTGCGAACCGCCATTCTAAATGACCTGTTTGGCTGCGAGGAGCAGGGCTCTCATAGTTCAAACAGGGACAATATTGTCAAAGATCAAAAAATTATTGAGCAAGCAAAAACCTAACCGGACATCACTGATTTTTAGTGAAATATTGAAAGGAAATGAAACCCCACAATGAACCCGGCCGTAACGAAGAGGACTTCCAGCTAAACTTCCGCGGATCGTCCAGATCCGCTACAGAGCGGACGTACAACCGGATTTGTCGTCCTGACATCCGGCTTGTACTCACGCCGCTGGCAAGCCCTCCCCGCCACAGTCTGGAGACCCCGGTTTACGAACACGGTTTATCAAAATGTAAATCTGCTGATGGCCATTCCCCCCTTGTGTTGCCTGAGGTCCTAAACTTTTTTTGGAGAATTTACAGCCGTGAAAATTTACCAGGGGAATCAGGCGGGGGGACGGGTGGGATGCTGAACCGGCGTGAGCTCTGAATGATTGCAGGACCGCAAATCATCAGAGCGTCCGCTGCATTTCCGGTCAGGACGACCGGGAATGCTTTAGGTGAAGCCCCCACCCGTGCTCCCGCCGGGTTAGGGTGCGATCTTTTTTAAACCGTGTACCAGGGAAAGGGTCATACCGGATAAAGATGATTGACGACTCATGATTATCCTAATTTTTTCCCCATAGTGAATTTAACAGGGCATAATATTGATTATTTTAAATTCATTACTCGAAGGTCAATGATCCACTATCCTGAATTGGAAAAATTACTTGCAAAAAATATATTCAAAAGGATAGTCTCCAAAAGACTTATAGCCAAGGCAATCATCTAAAAACATCCAGCGGGGACAACACGCAGCGGAAAATTCAAATAAAACGAAACATAAAAAACATCATACATCATAAGGTGTTATGTTTTTTTTCAACACAATATGTTGTAAAAAAGAAGCTATAATTGCATTTTTCAGGACTATGATGTACCTGAGGTATTCTAATTGGGGTTGACAATCGTCAACCCTGAGTGATATTTCTTACATATGTGAGGTTAAAAATTAAACCTAAATACGACTTAAAAAAAGTACATGAAGCCATAAAGAATGGGAATTACAGAGTTCACCTCCGTGTATGGAATGAAATCAAAAATGATTTTGGCTGGCAATCAAAGCATTTAGAGAAATATTTTTTAGCCCTCAAAACAAAACATTTTGACAAACCCATGCCCATGAAAAGCAAACCTCCATATGACTATTACGGTGAAATACCGGCAATATATGATGTTTACAAATCAGATAATATCATGGGTGAAAATGTTTATACCCATTTCTACTTCAACGAAGATACGCTTATAATTGACAGCGTGCACGAACAATAAAAAGGAGGAATCAAAATGCAGTGTGTAATTTGTCACAACGAGTTTACACTTGTCAAAGGGGCACTTCAGCTCCATGATAAAATCCTTGGCACATTCACAGTAAAAGATACCGTATATGAACAATGTGAAGGATGCGGAGAGAAATTATACCTCCCCAAAACATTAAGGGATATAGAAGAAACAGAAAAAAATCGCAAATACGAGCTCTTAATGAAATGCGCTTTAGAAGATTTTATCAAAGCCACAGAAGTGGCGGAGATTTTAGGTTGCTCAAAACAGGCCGTACACAAACACAAACGCATCAGAAGAGGATTTATTCATTTTGTGAGGCATAACAACCAAATCTGGTATCATAAAAAATCCGTTAAACTTTTTCTTAAAAATGGCGATGGAAGATTTCCATTAGCAGAAATTAAAGAAAAGCAAGCAAACGTTATAAAATTCTCAGATTTGAAGAAAGCATCTGATATCAAAAATGAGAATTATGATACAGCAGCGAATAATCCATTTTCAAACGAAAAGCAGTCAATAAAAAGTCCTCAAGAAACAGCCGGCGTAAAAGAGGGATAAGCAAATGAATATTTCAACAACCAATAAAAAAATATTAACAGACGAATTTAACTTTGCCATAGATAAAATGGAATCAAGTAAAAATCCAGATGAAGTACTGTACTATTTTACTGGATTTTATAACATGATACAAAGAATATTCAATATAGAATACTGCGAAGAACTCGTGTTTGCTTATGTCATAATGGATAGAGCTTACGGTGATATCATGGGGCGGATGAACCTAATAAAATCCGGACAAGCAGCCGTCGCATTTGAGGATGACTTTGGCCCCGAGCTAATTAAGAAAACAAAAAATGTAAGGGATAGCTTCTTTAACAGAGAAAAAAGGCTTAAATCTTTACAAGACCTGATTGCGTTATCCTATACTGCAACCGGTAACGGCCATTATTTATTACAAAAAAAACTTTCATTATTAGACTTCAAAAAAGAAGCAATTACAGACAAAACAAATTAAATTCCAAGAAAAGCCCAGGCTATCAGATAGCCTGAGCTTTTTAGTATTATAATCCCTCATTTTCATTCCCATTCGAAGGACTGGAAAGATCAAGAATATACCGGATAAAGTTGATATCAGGCAAGTCAACAAAATACTATAATCCTATTTTTTCCGCGGACCACCAAGAATCAGAAGTATAATATAAACGCTGCTTTGGATAGATGATTAAAAAAACTATTTTAACATGATCAACACAATTCTCTTCGGCAGTGATAACGTGTTTTATGCCTGATATTTTATGAATCGATTTTGTTTTACCTGTGGGGAAACAATGGAAAAATAAATCAATAAATGGTATCCTCCAACTTTATTTGGGAGAAAAAAATGAAAAAAATTATATTGACCTTTGTTTGTATTCTGGGGCTGTTTGTTTCGCTTTTACAGGCGGATGAGATTGTCCTGGAAACAGGAAAAATTTTGTCGGGAAACATTTTGGCACTTGAGGAAAATACGGTGTCCATCCTGGTTAAAGACAAGACGCTTGAAATTAATCGTGCTGAGATTGAAGCGGTGTTTCTGGGGGCCCAAAGCCCTTTTTCAGCCCATGGATACCCTGGGCTGGCAGTCGCATCTCCTGATGTTAAACCCGGTGCGGACAAAGATGAAAACACGAAATAAGATTGGCCTTATTATCCTTGGGCTGGGGATCCTGTTCGGATGGGCAGGGGGGGCTTTTGCTGATCAGTCGTTGAAAACCGTGAGTATTATCACCCCTGAATGGAAGGATCAGACCAATCGGGACGGAACCGGCCTGTTTTTTGATATTGTCAGGGCCGTATACCAGCCGGCCCATATCAAGATGGTTTTCCGGTTTGCCCCGTGGAAACGCTGTCAGGCCACGGTGAATGTCAACAAGGCAGATGCCATGCTCTGCGTTTGGAAATCCCATGCCTTGAGCCAGAATCAGCTGACCCCCAGGTTTCCCCTCTATGTTGAGGATACTGCGGTGGTGTTCAAGAAAGGTTCCCTGTTTTCCTGGCAGGGCATCCATACCCTGGATTATCATCGGGTGGCCTGGCTTCGGGGGTATAATTATCACACGGTCAAGGCCATGTCCGGGATTCAGCTTGGCCTGTGGGAGGAGGTTGACTCCCACGAAGATGCCTGGCAGCTGCTCAACCATGACCGGGTCGATTTTTATATGGATGCAGGTATTGATATTGATCTTTATATTCGGGATGAAAACATGGACATGGGGTTGTACGAAAAACAAAGGCTTTGGTCCCAAAAGGCCTATGTGGCATTTGCAAACACCCCCAGATCTGCCCGCCTGGCGGCCCTTTTTTCCTGAGCATTGGCAGAATTAACCCCTTTTTTTATCTGGTTAACCTGGATCTCTTAAGAGCCAAATTGGGTGTAGCTGCATTTCATTCTGTTTTTAGAGATTGCCGGATTGTTTCAGCATATTTTTATTAAGGGGCAGATTTAATTTTGGGTGGATGAATTCATGGGCATGGGATTCAAAGGGCAGGAAAATTAAAGCGGCAGACTCCGGCTTTACCTTGGCCGCTGCCAGCAGGGGCAGATGATCTTTCAGGGGCCTTGCCAGGGATGCCAGAACAATTTTAATGCTCTGGACGGCTTCCGTAAAATTCAGGGTCACAGGCAAATGGGGCCCTATTTTTGTTTCAAAATCCGGTGCCGGCTGGGCAATGGTGAGGTGACGCCCTATCCTTAAAAAGACCTTGGGACGGATTTTAAATGCCGGTATCCAGAAATGAAAATCATTGGGGTCTGATTTTGAACTTGCCTCTCCTTTGGCGAGGTTTCCCAGGGAGATTAAATCTTGGAATCCGTTCAAAGACAAGCCCTGAACCCTGGCTGAGATTTTCCAGAAGGGAATGAGCTGATCTTTAGTACTGCGGGGTCCGGCAACTTTGTACCGGATTTTGCCAAGGCGGTCCTGCTTTGGCTGCCATAGGGTATGGCAGTTTTTGCAGGTCAATATCAATGAGTCGGAGCGTCCCTCAAGATCCCAGCCGCATTCAGGGCATATCCCGGATAAAATTCGGGTCTCTTTTTCAGGCCGGCAAAGTGCCATGGTTTTAAGATTCTGGTTCAGACGGCCTAAGGGGGTGTTGAGAATTCCGTCAAAAATTGTTTCCCTGTCCATGAAAAACGGGGCATAGATCAGGCTTGTGGTTTCCCCGATATCTTCCTTGATGACCGGGCCCTGATATCTGGCTCGGCCCTTGCCTGGTTTTAAACCGTCTTCAAAGGGCAGGGGACGGATGAATTTTCCCGGGGTCCGGGCTGAAACCCGTTTCAGGGTCAGGGCCTGGGACCTGGTTCCCAGGGAAAAGGGCAGAGGTCCTGGTCCGACCTTAACTGCCAGCCATGAGGTGTCGGTAAACCAATGGTCAACCCCATTTAAGGTACATTCATATTGAATTCCCTTAAACCGCCAATAGGGAAGAAAGATCAATTGGGTCTCTTTGGGGATATCTCTGTGGGGGGCCAGGTAATACCGGCCAAATCCCTTTTGAGAGATACAGGCCCTTACCCGGCAATAGGCGCAGATAAAAAAACAATCTGCCTCATCCAGGAACAGGGGGGCCCCGCATTGGGGGCAATGATGTTCAATTGAATAATTAATGCTTTTCTCCGCATTGGTTGCAGAATACGGCATTGTTTAGATTTTCAGCCCCGCATGCTTTACAGAATTTGGTCTGAGCCTGTTCTTGGGTTTTGGTCCCGCACCTGGGGCAAAACTGGGTGCCCGGGGTGATATTTTTTTGACAATGGGTGCATTTTTCAAAGATGACCTGCTGGTGGCCGCACCAGGGACAGAAACTGGCATTGGTCGGGATCTGGTTTTTGCATTCCTGGCACAGGGTCTGGGGCTCTTTTTTTTGTTCCTGGTGCAGTGTATTGGCAAACATCCCGGGCAGCATCATGCCCATGCCTGCCCCGGCTCCGTCCGAGGCTTTACCCCCATTGCCCTGGGCGATTTTTTCCATGGCCATGGCTGTTTTCATCTGCATGAGGCGGTTCATGTCGTCAAATATCTCCATTCGGCTTTTATCGTCAATGGCCTGCTGCACCTCAGGGGGCGGGGTAATGGCATTGATATAAAGCTGGGTTAAGGCCAGACCGAACTGGGAAAAATCTTCTTCCACCCTTTTGGCAAGCCCTTTTGCCAGCTCATCGTAAAGGGCGGGCAAATCAAATATAGAGGATATTTCTTCTCCGATATAATCGTTGAACCTGGAGACCACCACCCGGTTCAGGTATTGGCTGACATCCTGGGTGGTAAAAAGTCCCTGGGTGCCGGCCAGCCGGTTGATAAAGAGTACCGGCTGGACGATTTTCATGTTAAAAATGCCGAATGCTCTGAGTCTGACAAGTCCTAAAGCCTTATCCTTGAACGCCACAGGATCCCTTGTCCCCCACTTGAGGTTGGTAAAGGTTTTAAGGTTGGTAAAATAGACTTCCGCCCTCAAGGGACTTTTAAATCCCCAGGGCAGGCTGGCGATTTTAGTCAGCACCGGGATATTCATGGTCTTTAAGGTGTGCCGCCCGGGTCCGAAGGCACCAACGGCCTTGCCCTTATAGAAAAATACGGCCGCCTGGCTTTCCCTTACCGTGAGCTGGGCCCCGTATTTGATTTCTCCGGATCCTTTTTCAGGCAGCCGAAAGACCATGGTTTCTTCTGTATCGTCAAGCCACTCCAGAATTTCGAGAAAAACAAGATTATCGGTTCCCATTGAATGCCTCCTTTGGGGGTGGACAGCAGGTTAACATTTTATGATCATGGGCCCATTGTAAAGATAAGTGGTTTATGTGTCAAACATGGGCCGTGTCCTATCAGGCTTGCATTTTATTCTTTTCGGTTTTATCTTTAATTTAACTGTAGTGTATTGTTCGAAGCGACTATGCCGGGATAATTTTTGCCAGGGGGAAAACAATGGACACACGGGTGGAAAAAGATACCATGGGGCAGATCGAGGTGCCGGCCCAGGCCTATTGGGGGGCCCAGACCCAGCGGGCTCTGGAAAATTTTTCCATGGGAGAAGAGCCCATGCCAAAAGAAATCATCCAGGCCTTTGGATATGTTAAAAAAGCCGCTGCCTTGGTAAATGCCTCTTTTGGCCGATTATCTTGTCAAAAAAAAGAATCCATTGTCCAGGTCTGTGATGAAATTATTTCAGGGGAGTTGGACGGGTATTTTCCTTTAAAAGTCTGGCAGACCGGATCCGGCACCCAGACCAATATGAATATGAATGAAGTCATCTCCAACAGGGCCCATGTTCTGGCAGGTCATGTTCTGGGAGAGACAATCCCTGAGATTCATCCCAATGACCATGTGAATTGCTCCCAGTCCTCCAATGACACCTTTCCTACAGCCATGCATTTGGCAGGGGTGATTTTGCTTAAAACCACCACCCTGCCCGGACTGACCGTGCTGGCCCGGGCTTTGGATCAAAAATCCAGGGATTGGGCAGATATTGTCAAAACCGGGCGGACCCATTTTATGGATGCCGTACCCCTGACCCTGGGCCAGGAATTTTCAGGCTATGCCAGCATGGTCTTTGGGGCCATATCCCGGATTGAATCAGACCTTGAAAGGCTGTATCAACTGGCCATGGGCGGCACTGCCGTGGGCACCGGGCTCAACTGCCCTCCGGGATTTGACAGGGCAGTGGCCGAAACGCTGGCAAAACTCACCGGCCATCCCTTTGTCACAGCCCCAAACAAGTTTGAGGCCCTGGCTGCACACGACGCGCTCGTGGCCTCCCACGGCAGTTTAAAGGCATCTGCCGTCAGCCTGATGAAAATTGCCAATGATATCAGGATGCTGGGCTCAGGCCCCCGGTGCGGGATAGCAGAACTTCGCCTGCCAGCCAATGAACCGGGATCATCCATCATGCCGGGCAAGGTCAATCCCACCCAGGCCGAAGCCCTGACCATGGCCTGTGCCCAGGTTATGGGCAATGATACGGCCATCACCATTGCAGGGGCATCCGGTCATTTTGAACTCAACGTGTTCAAGCCTTTGATCATTGCCAACTATATCCAGTCTGCACGGCTTTTGGGAGAAAGCGCCCTGTGTTTTGCCCGCAAATGTGTTCAGGGTCTTGAGCCGAACCTGGAGGTGATCCAGACCCATCTTGAAAATTCCCTGATGCTGGTAACGGCCTTAAATCCCCATTTGGGCTATGACAAGGCTGCCCAGATTGCCAAACATGCCCATGAAAAAGGGGTGACCTTGAAACAGGCAGCTCTGACTCTGGATTTAGTCCGGGCGGACGAGTTTGACGATCTGGTCGATCCCCTGTCCATGACCCAGCCCCGGGATATAAATGAATAAACCCCTTAAGGAGGTGCCCATGACCCGTGTTGCCCTGTTTAAACCCTATCCCTTTAAGCTCGGTCAAAAGATTTGTATTCAAGATTCAGTAAGGTCCGGGGACTGGGAGGTGGTCAAGGTGACAGATCATAAAATCACCCTGCGCTGCCCCATATCCAAAAAAGAGTTTGCCTGGAGCCGATTTTGTTATCTTGCGGCCGAAGAAGAAAGAGGCTGGCCTGCCAAGGACTGATCCCATGTTTTGGGACGTTAACTTATTTGATTAAAAAGGAAAAAAATCATGGATGTGATTTTGCTCATGGCCACCACCCTGGACGGGAAAATTGCCAGGGATTCAAATCAGCTGGTGGACTGGACCGGCAAGGCCGATAAATCTTATTTTGTTGAAATTACCCGGGCCACCGGGGTGATGATCATGGGATCCAAAACCTATGACACCATCGGCAGACCCTTGCCGAATCGTTTGAATATCGTCATGACCCGGGACAAAACCAGAACGAGCCAGGAGGATAATCTGGTGTTTACGGATCAGGCCCCGGCTCAGATCCTCAAGGACCTTGAGGCCAGGGGGTATGAAAGGGTCGCCCTCATCGGCGGCTCTTTGGTGAATACCCTTTTTGCCACTGAAAACCTGATCACCGAAGTTCATCTGACCATGGTGCCCAGGGTGTTTGGTACCGGGCTTTCTTTGTTCAGCCAAGAGATGGATATGCGACTTTTGCTTGATCAAACCCGGGAAATTGACAAGGGGCATGTTTTGATGATTTATAAGGTGATAACATGAGTTTAAAAGAAAATCAGGGGCCTGGGATAAAAAAAAAGAAAAAACCGGCTTTATTAAGGCTTTTGGACTGGATTGCCCAAGGGACTGCCAGGGCCCGGAAAAAGGGGCAGGGCCCATGTAAATCCTGAGCCCGGGGCAAATGACCGGTCCGGTAAACAAAGAGGAATAAAATTATCTTGAAACTTCCTGGAAAGCAGTTATACTCGCCTGAACATGAATGATAAACAAAGGACTCTGCCTGGGGATTGATATGATGAAAGAGCGTGTAAAAGGATTGCTGCAGAAGATCAATTTTATTGAAACAGACATGGAATTGCAAAAACAGATTTTGTTTTCCATTCCTTCGGACCAGAAAGATGAGATGAAAAAGGTGATGGATCAGCTTGCCTCCCAAAAACAGCAGATTTTAGATCTGAGGGAAAAGATCAAAGAGATTGATCCTGAAGAATATGACAGGATCATCTGTTTGGAAGAGGCCAGTGAAACATTTAAGCGCCTTGCCAGTGAAAAAAAATTTATTGTGGTCAACACCCTCAACGAACAGGGCCAGTGTTTTGTCACCCTCAATGACGGCACAAGGATTGATTGTCTGGTGGCGGCAAAGGATGACACCGGCAATTGGACCGTCC
Organism: Desulfobacter sp.; assembly: GCA_028768545.1. Classification (NCBI taxonomy): domain Bacteria; kingdom Pseudomonadati; phylum Thermodesulfobacteriota; class Desulfobacteria; order Desulfobacterales; family Desulfobacteraceae; genus Desulfobacter; species Desulfobacter sp. The sequence goes on along the minus strand of CP054838.1, from coordinate 92,487 downwards.
TGACCCTTGATGGAAAGGCACAAGAATATCCGGGCGGGCTGATCCAGGAGTAAACACAGCCAATTTTTATCTGCAAAACAATCAAAACAGGAGAATACCATGGGAGGTAGGGTTTTAAGGGTGGCGGTCAGCTTGTTTTTAATGGTACAGGCAGGCCAGGCATCTGCAAAAGGCAGGAATGCAACGAGAGATACCCAACCGGTAAAACAATTTACGTCTGACCAGTTCATTGATCCTGAAACCTGTGCCGGATGTCACTCTCAAATATTTGGCCAATGGCAGTATTCCATGCACAATCTTTCCCATCAGGATGAGGTGTATAACCGGGTGGCCAAATTTTTAAGAGAGGGGCTTGTCCATGAAGGCGAGATCAAAGAGGCAGAATCCTGCGTAAAATGCCATACCCCTGTGGGCTATGTTTCAGGGTTTCCCAGACAACTCTCCGATGATCTTTCCAAAACCCCTGAAATCGCCGTCCAGGGGATTCAATGTGATTATTGCCATTCTGCCGTTGATGTTGAAAAAATGTACAATAACGGTCTGGTCCTCTCCCCGGGGCAGGGAGAAGATGATCCTGGAATCAAATACGGCCCCTTTGACGACTGTGAACCGGATTTCCACGAGGCCGCCTTTTCAAAGCTCCATGGGGATTCAAAGATATGCGGCACCTGTCATAATGTAAAACATCTGGCCTTTGGAACAGATCTTGAGACCACCTATACGGAATGGGAAAACAGTCCCTATAACAGTTCTGATCCTGAAAAAAGAGTGACCTGCCAGGGCTGTCATATGTACCAGCGCCCGGGCGTCCCTGCCACAGGTTCTACAAAAAGACCGGAAAATCCAGGGGCGGCCACGGATTACTCTGATGAACGGCCCCATATTTTTACCCATTATTTTGTGGGGGGCAATACTGCCGGCTTTGACGGCGGCGAAAAAGCGGCCATGGCTGTGGAGCGTCTTCAAAATGCAGCTAGCCTGGATTTGGATTTAAGCTTGGCTTCACAAGGAAAAATCAATGTGATTGTGACCAATTCAGGAGCAGGTCACAGCCTGCCGACCGGTGTCGGCGATCTTCGTCAGGTATGGATTGAGCTGAACCTCTTTGATGACAAGGGAAATCTTTGTTTTTCCACAGGGGGCTTGGATGAGAAAAAAGAACTGGATCCTTTGGCCGTTGTGTTTAAAACAGTATTTGGAGATGGTCAGGGCAATCCGGTGGTCAACATTGCCAAGGCAAGACAGATCCTTTCAGACACACGGATTCCTGCCGGCCAGAGCCTGACCCATACCTTTGAGACAGGGGTGTTGCCCCAAAAGGGATGGCGGGTTAAAGCCCGTCTGCTTTACCGGGGTATGGACCAGAAAATTTTAAATCTTTTGCCCGGAACTCCCATACCCGCCTTGCCTGTGGTGGAAATGGAAAAAATAAGCCAGACCTTTTAAAAGGGCCAGAAACTGCGGTCTTCCCAGATCTGGTCCATGAGATATTCCTGAAGGGAAATCAATTTTTTTAAATGGGTTTTTTCCCAGGCGGCAAGCCATTGATACAGGGCGATTTCTTCGGGGTCTTTTGCCTCTAGGGCCCTGAGGGAGTACAACTCCACAGATTGTTGTTCAAACCCGATGGCTGCGGTAACGGCTGTGGCCTCAAATCCTGCGCCATTGATATTTTTTTTGACCTCATCAGTGATCGCATTGGGTTCTGAATTTTCGGCCTTGGGATCAAGATAGTTTCCGGGTAAAAATTTGTCACTATTTTTACAGGCCTTAAATTGTTTTTCAAGTATTTCCATGTGGGCCTGCTCTTCATTTGCAAGATCTTGGAAAAATTCTTTGACTGCCTTGTCCTGGGCCTTGTCCCGGGCGGTTTCGTATAGGGTTTTGCCCTGTTGTTCCATGAAAAAGGCATTTTTCAGAATATTCAATTGCTTGAATTGATCTTGGTTCGCAGTTTCCTGATTTGATTGGTCCTGATTTAATTGATTCATGGCCGTCTCCTCTTGGCTGGGGTGGCAGATCGAAAAAATATACACCAAACCAATAAAATTTGCAAATCCTGTCAATTTTTAATATTCTCCTAATCTGAATTTTAGGGAGAAAAAAATAATGGGTTTTTTGGATATCATCCTTGTGGCAGTAGGCCTGGGAATGGATGCGGCAGCCGTATCCATGGCTGCGGCGGCTGCGGGATTTGCCCGGGATTATCGGGCTGTTTTCAGGCTGGCATTTCATTTTGGGCTGTTCCAGTTCATGATGCCGGTGGTGGGCTGGTTTTTCGGCCAGGGTTTTGCCGATCATGTCAGGGGGATTGACCATTGGATCGCCTTTGTCCTTTTGGCCTTTGTCGGGGGACGAATGATTCGCTCCGGCCTGGATCAGACCGGTACTTTGGTTCAAAAAGATCCTTCAAAGGGCCTGACCATGGTCATGCTCAGTTTTGCCACAAGCATTGACGCCCTGGCCGTGGGGTTGAGTCTTGCCATGCTGGAAATTAATATCTGGTATCCGTCCATGATCATCGGCGGGGTAACCGCGGCGATGTCGCTTGGGGCCATTGCCTTTGGACAGCGACTGGGCCTATGGTTCGGCAAAAAAATGGAAATTTTCGGGGGGCTGCTTCTGGTCTGTATCGGAATCAGAATTCTGGTTTTGGAATTTGCAGCCGGGTGATGGGCGCTTATCCCCCATGGTATTCAAGAGGTTTCCCACTTACGGAAAAAGGAAGGCGACCATGCTGACACCTGAACTGCCCTTTTATGATGAACCCGAGGGTGATGGACTTCCCCCGGGGATCCGCCGGGTGATGGACACCCATGTCCATGTGTTTCCGGACAAGATATTTACGGCGGTGAGACATTGGTTTGACGATTATGCCTGGTAGATCCGGTACCGGATGCGAACAAAGGCTTTGATCCAGTTTTTGCTGGATCGCGGAATCCGCCGGGTCACGGCCCTTCAATATGCCCATAAACCCGGTATGGCCGGGTTTATGGGCATATATGGCAGATCTTTGCAACGCCTTTCCGGGCCGGGTGATCGGCCTTGCCACCCTGTTTCCCGGGGAGGAAGGGGCGGAAGATATTTTAAACCAGGCCTTTGATCTGGGATTGGCCGGGGTGAAATTTCACGCCCATGTCCAGTGTTTTGACATGAACGCTCCTGAGCTTGACAGGATATACGGGCTTTGCCGGGAGCAAAATAAACCTTTGGTCATGCATGTGGGCAGGGAGCCCAAAAGCGAGCATTATCTTTGTGATCCCTATGAAATCTGCCGGGCGGACAAACTTGAACGGGTGCTCAAGGCCTATCCCGGCCTCAAGATCTGTGTTCCCCATCTGGGATTTGACGAAACAAGTGCGTATGCCCGTTTAATAGAGGATTATGACACCCTTTGGCTGGATACGGCCATGGTGCTCACCGATTATTTTCCCCAGGGCCGTTCGGAGAATCTGAACCGGTTGAGGACGGATAGAATCATGTACGGGTCTGATTTTCCCAATATCCCCTACGCCTGGGACAGGGAATTGATCTGGCTTGCCCGATCAGGCATGGATCTGGAAGACCTTGACCTTATTCTCTATGAAAATGCCGCGGCCTTTTACAACCTTGACAGGTAATGCCGGGAAAATGGCCACCCGGCCAAAAAGGGTTTCATGATTTACCCGGACCTGAAAAAATGGTAGTTACGGCCTGGATATAAAAATTTAAGGCAGGGTATGAAAACAGAGCACAAGACCATATTTTCCGATTCAAAACAGATGTCAGCCCTTTTGGACCAGAGCGCGGACCTAGTGGTGACCTCTCCTCCCTACCCCATGATCAAAATGTGGGATGCAGGGTTTGTCCGCCAGGACCCGGGTATTCAAAGATTGATTGACAAGGGCAAGGGATACCAGGCCTTTGAACTCATGCATCAGGTTTTGGACTGGACCTGGAAAGAGGCCTACCGTGTGCTAAAACCCGGCGGGTTTGCCTGTATCAATATCGGGGATGCTACCCGGACCCTTGATGGGAATTTTGCATTGTACACCAACCATGCCAGAATTTTAAAATCGGTTCAGGAGATTGGATTTACCCCTTTGCCCTGTATCCTCTGGCGCAAGCAGACCAATGCCCCCAACAAATTCATGGGCTCGGGCATGCTCCCGGCCGGTGCCTATGTGACCCTGGAGCATGAGTATATACTCATTCTTCGCAAGGGGGGCAAACGGGTGTTTGCAAGTGAAAAAGACAAGGAAAAAAGACGGGCGAGCGCGCTGTTCTGGGAGGAGCGAAACCTCTGGTTTTCAGATATCTGGTTTGACATTAAAGGGTCCCGCCAGGCGCTGGCAGACAAAGAGACCCGGAAAAGAAGCGCGGCCTTTCCCCTTGAACTGGCCTATCGGCTCATCAACATGTATTCGGTCAAAGAAGATTTGGTGGTGGATCCTTTTCTGGGGCTGGGTACCACGGCTTTGGCCGCCATGGCCGCGGGCCGGAACTCTGTGGGGTATGAGATTGACAACACCCTTGGTAATCCGCTTGGAAGGGGGGATGAGGGTCTTGACCAGGCGTTTTTGGACCGGGCAGGGCAGATGGTTGAAAAGCGCCTCAACGCCCATGACGCCTTTGTGGCGGATCGGGTAATAACCAAAGGCCCGCTCAAGTATGACAATTGCCACTATGGGGTTCCCGTGATGACCAACCAGGAAAGATTTTTATTGCTCAACCTGCCCCAAAAGATTGATACCATAGATGAGCATACCATCCAGGTCCGTTATCTTGACGGATCCCACCCAATTAAATGAGGAAATTAAAAGTTTAGGATGAATATTGCCAGGCAAGTCAGCCTTGAAACAGGGCTTGGAAAAAAAGAGGTTGAGGCGGTTATCTCTCTTCTGGATCAAGGGGCCACCATCTGGTTTATTGCCCGGTACAGAAAAGAAAAAACAGGATCCATGGATGAGGTGGCCATTGCCGCTATCCGGGATAAAATGGAATCATTCAAGGCCTTTTTAGACCGGAAAACCGCCATTTTAAAGTCTTTGACAGCCCGGGACCTGCTCACGTCTGAACTGGCCGCAGCCTTTGAGAAACCAAAGAGCCTGGCCGAGCTTGAAGATCTTTACCAGGGGTATAAACCCAAAAAAGAGACCCGGGCCACCAAAGCCAGGGATCAGGGGCTGGCTCCCCTGGCCGGAATTATCCGGGCCCAGGGCCAGAAGAGTCTTCAGGGGCAGGTCGTTAAATTCATTGATCCTGAAAAAAAAGTTATGGATGAACAGGCCGCCCTTGCCGGGGCCAGGGATATCATTGCAGAAGAACTGAGCCAGGATCCTTGCATCCGCAAAGCCATGAGAGAGTTGTTCTGGTCCGGGGCCATGATTTCTGCCAAAGTTAAAAAGGGAAAACAGGAGGAGGCTGCCAAGTTCAAAGATTATTTTGACTGGAGCGAACCTGCGGTAAAAGCCCCTTCCCACAGGGTGCTGGCCATGTTCCGGGGCCAGGATGAAGCCCTGCTCACCGTCCATGTACTGCCTGGGGAAGACGAGGGACTGGCATTAATGGGCAAATTCAGTCTTGACAGCTCATCCCGGACAGATCCCATGCTCCGGGAGCAGATGGCGCTTGCCATAAAAGACGGGTATAAAAGGCTCTTGTCCAAATCCATTGAAAAAGAGACCATGGCCCGTCTTAAATCCATTGCAGACCGGCTCAGCGTTGAGGTGTTTGCCAAGAATTTAAGGGAGCTGCTCCTGGCCCCGCCTTTGGGCGAAAAACGGGTCATGGCCGTTGATCCGGGATTCAGGACCGGGTGCAAAATTGTTTGCCTCACCCCCCAGGGCAACCTGGTTCATCATGATCTTATCTATATTCACAAACCCAGCCAGGCCAAAGAGACCATTCTTGGCCTGGCGGTTAAATATGATATCCAGGCCATTGCCATTGGCAACGGCACGGCCGGCCGTGAAACCCAGACGCTTGTCATGGAAGTTCTCAAAGAAAATCAAATGGATAAGGGGATTGAGGTCATCATGACCGATGAGAGCGGGGCCTCTGTTTATTCCGCCTCTGCCTGTGCCAGGGAGGAATTTTCTGACCAGGATATCACGGTGAGAGGGGCCATATCCATTGGCCGGCGCCTCATGGATCCTTTGGCCGAGCTTGTCAAAATTGATCCCAAATCCATTGGGGTGGGCCAATACCAGCATGATGTGGACCAGACCCTTTTGAGAACCAGCCTGGATGATGTGGTTAAAAGCTGTGTCAACCGGGTAGGAGTGGAGGTGAATACGGCTTCCAAGGAGCTTTTGGCCCAGGTCTCAGGGCTGAACCAGACCATTGTAGCCAATCTGGTGACCCATCGGAATGAAAATGGTGCCTTTACCAGCCGCCGCCAATTGCTCAAGGTGCCGAGACTCGGACCCAAAGCCTTTGAACAGGCGGCCGGGTTTTTGAGGATCAAGAATGCAAAAAATCCTTTGGACAACTCGGGCATTCATCCGGAATCCTACAATATCGTCAACATGATTGCCAAAGATAAAGGATGGAAAATCAACGAGGTCATGGGCCGGCCGGTTTTGTTTGAAAATATGGATCTGACCCCCTATGTGACCGTTGAAACCGGACTGCCCACCCTAAAGGATATTATTAAGGAATTGTCTGCCCCGGGCCGGGATCCAAGACAGGCGTTTCAATCCTTTGCCTTTGATGAGCGGGTGCAGAAGATAACAGACCTTGTGCCCGGAATGACCCTGCCCGGAATTGTCACCAATGTTACGGCTTTTGGCGCCTTTGTGGATGTGGGGGTTCACCAGGACGGCCTGGTCCACATCAGCCAGCTGTCAGACCGGTTTGTCAAGGATCCCGGTCAGATTGTCAGGGTCCGCCAGCAGGTGAAGGTCCGGGTGATTTCAGTGGATCCTCAAAGGAAACGGATTTCCCTGTCCATGAAAAAAGGGTGATTCCATCCGGGCTGGCCTGGTTTTAAGGGGGACCATGGGGTTATTCTTGTTTGGCTTCCGGGGTCAGATGGTCTTCAGAATCCTGGGCAGTCGTATTCACATAGGTCTGGGCGATATTGGCCGAATAAAGGACAATCTGTTTCATCAGGTCCATGAGTTCTAAATGCACCTCATTGGTTTCAATGGCATTTTCATTTTTTAAAATGATCCGTTCCAGATGCATGGCCCGGTATTGGGATTCAAGGTCCAGATATTTTCGTTCTTTTTTCATGATTTTTAAGGCCATGCGGGTGTTGGACTCCTTTAACCCGGCCTCGAGCAGCCGGACCTGCTTGATGACTTTGCCGTGGTAGATGAGCAGCTCTTCTTTACCCTCTGTTGAAAAATCATATTTGATCCGTTTTTTTTTGGCAATCAAAGGGATCATATTCCTGTGAATGATGTCGCCCATGCTTTCGATGTCCTTGACAATGGAAACCATACCAAAGACCTCTTTTGCCTGGTCCTTGGTGATATTGCCCTGGGCAATCCGGGCCAGATAAAGGCTGATTTTTTTCTGGAGGAAATCAATCTTATCCTCCCTTAAATCCAACCCCTGCATCAGGGTCAGACTGGGGATGAATGCATCTTTTCTGGGAATTTCCCTGATGAGCATCTGCCGTTCTTGGGGACTCATTTCAGGGGCGGCCATATGTTTTTCATCGGATAAAAAAGGCACAATCACGGCATTGAGCATTCTGCCTAAAAGTTTGGCCATTCTGGACATTTCCGCCCGGGCCAGATCAATGGCCAAAGAGGGGGTTTCAAGTACGGCATCTTCAATATACAGGGTGCTGATTGTTCTGTCCGGGTCTGTTTTGTGATCCGGATACAGCCGATAGATGAGTTTGGCAAACAGGGGGGTAAAGGGGAGGAAAAAAAGGCCTATGCTCACGTTGAATAAGGTGTGGGCATTGGCAAGGTCCCTTGCCGTGCCCGACCCGAACCCCTGGCCAAGGGCCTGGACCATCTGGGCAAATTTGGGAATCCAGAAGACAAACAGGGCCACGCCGGCAAGTTTGAACAATACATGGGCCAGGGCCACCCGCTTTGCCTCCCGGGATGCCCCGATACCGGCCAGCACCGCGGTGACGCAGGTGCCGATATTGGCCCCGAAGATAACCGGGATCCCAGCTTCCAGGGTGATCAGATTTTCCTGGGCCAGGACAATGAGCACCCCGGTGGTGGCAGAGCTGCTCTGGACAAGGGCCGTGAACAGGGCGCCTGCGGCAATCCCGGTCAAAGGAAGTTCCATGTTCTGCATCAGGGCGATAAAGGGGGGATAGGTTCGCAAGGGGGTCATCACATCGCTCATGAGCTTCATCCCGAAAAATAAAATGCCGAATCCCAGAATAATATCGCCGATGGACCGGATTTTTTCCGTTTTGCCAACGGTTTTAACCAAAAATCCCATGGCCAGCATGAGCAGGGCATAATCCGTGAGTTTAAAGGCGATCATCTGGGCGGTCACGGTGGTGCCGATATCGGCTCCCAGAATCACTCCTAAAGACTGTGTCAGGTTCAGCAGACCTGCCTGGACAAAGCTGACCAGCATGACTGTGGTGGCAGATGAGGACTGGATGATCATGGTGACAAAGGCGCCTACCATCATGGCCACCACCTGGTTCTGGGTCAGAGAGCTTAAGATGGAGCGCATCTTGTTTCCGGCCGTGCTTTTCATGCCCGTGCTCATCTTGTCCATGCCGTAAAGAAACAGGGCCAGTCCGCCGGCAAGACCGACACCGATGTCCACCCAGTTGATTTCCATGGAAGCCGCCCCTGCTGCTTTGGCCGGAGTGATACCTGTATACAGCAAAAGGCATAGGATGAAAAAGGGTTTGAAGCGGGTTAAATTGGATATTATTCTGTTTTGGGACTCTAATCTCATCTTAATTTATCCTGGTCAAAAGATTGGGATCGATGTTTACTATAACCGGAATTGACGGTGCGCGCCAGAATAATTTATATTGCAGGCTGCCCGGCAGGACATTTGAAAAATCCATTGAAAAAAATATGGGTCGTGGTAGAGTAGAATTATCAATACTTGTCTTGAAAAACGTGGTCAAGTCCTTACTATTAAAAGATGCGTCCGGAAAAATCATCAATACCGGACAAATTTTATAACCTGCATTTAAATGATATATTTTTATACAAAGGAGACGATTCATGGCTTCTACTCAATTAGGCGGCAACCCAGTGGCACTGGCCGGAGATTTCCCGGTCAAAGGCAGTTTGGCAAAGGCATTTACCGGGGTTCAGCAGGATCTTTCTCCCATCACCCTTGATGACCTGAAAGGAAAACAAGTGGTGCTTAATATTTTCCCCAGCATCGACACCCCGGTATGCGCGACCTCTGTCCGGAAATTCAACGAACAGGCGGCATCTCTGGACAATACTACTGTGGTATGCATTTCAGAGGATTTGCCCTTTGCCTTTCAGAGGTTCTGCGGGGCCGAGGGCATTGAAAATGTGGTCACAGCATCGGTATTCCGCAATCCTGAATTCAAAAAAGATTATGGGGTGGCCATCCAGGACGGCCCCCTGGCAGGACTGACTGCCCGGGCGGTTATCGTGGTGGACGAATCGGGTATTGTGGTCCATGCCCAGCTGGTGGATGAAATCAAAGAAGAACCTGATTATGAGGCAGCCTTTTCAGTTCTGTCATAAATCCGGTTTTTTTTTGACTTTTTTAAAATTAGGGAGAATACAATGAAGAAGATGATAAAGTGGGGCTCTATACTTGTGGGGCTGGTCCTGGTATTGATTGTGGCCGCCATTGTCCTTGTGCCCATGTTTGTGGATGTCCAGAAGTATAAGCCCCGGATCGAGGCCATTGTGGCCGAGCAGACCGGGCGTTCCTTTTCCATGGGCGATGATATCAAACTCTCTGTTTTTCCCTGGGTGGGGGTGAGCCTGTCTGACCTGAAGCTGGGCAATGCCCCGGGTTTTGGGACAAATGAGATGATTTCGGTCAAGGGCTTTGAAGTCAGGCTCAAGGTCATGCCCCTGTTGTCCCGGCAAATCCAGGTGGATACCTTTATCATGGATTCTCCCCAGATTATGCTCAAGAAAAACAAGGCCGGAAAAGGCAATTGGGAGGACTTGGGTAAAAAAGGGACAAAAGAAAAACCCAAGACAGATCAACCCTCAGAAAGCGGTTCAGATAAACCTCTGCCCATTGAGTCCCTGATGGTGGGCAAGTTCTCCATTGTCAACGGCGGCCTGGTTTATTCAGATCTCTCATCTGGAATGACCAAAAAGATCAGTGATTTAAACCTGGATCTTGTTGATATCAGTCTGGACAAGCCTGTGAAAATTGATTTCAGTGCGATTCTGGACGGGCATCCCCTGTCTGTTTCCGGCATGGCAGGCCCTTTGGGAAAAGATCCGGGTAAAGAAGATATTGGTCTGGACCTTCTGGTCAAGGCCCTGGATGAACTGGAACTTAAGCTGAAAGGACGGCTGATCAAGCCCATGACAGCCCAGACGCTGGATCTGGATCTGGAAGTCCTGCCTTTCTCGCCCAGGAAATTGTTTGACCGTCTGGGTCAGCCCTTTCCCGTGAAAACCAGTGATCCCAAGGTGCTGGACAAGGTCTCTTTCAAGGCCCGGATCAGCGGAAATGCAAGGGCTGTTTCCCTCTCCCAAGGCATGGCCGGGCTGGATAATTCTACCCTGACCTTTACAGCCCAGGCCAAGGCTTTTGACCGGCCGGATCTTAAGTTTGACCTGTCCCTGGACAAGATTGACGTTGACCGGTACCTGCCCCCCAAAGAGGAGACGGCCGCCCAAAAAACACCGGCCAAAAAAGATTCAGGCCCCCGGGCAAAAACCGATTACGCCCCTTTGCGAAAGATGGTGCTGGACGGAAAGGCCAAGATCGGCCAGTTAAAGGCAGCCAACCTGAAAATGGATAATATTCTGGTTCAGGTCACCGGGAAAAACGGGGTATTTAACCTGAATCCCTTTTCCATGGATTTTTACCAGGGCAAGGCCGGGGTCAAGGCCCGGGTCGATGTCCGGACAGACATTCCCGCAACCCAGGTCAGTGTGAATGCCCAGTCCATTCAGGCAGGCCCCATGATCAGGGATGCCGTTCAAAAAGAGATCATTGAAGGGACATTGGCCGCAGATATTATGCTGGCCATGAACGGGGATTCCCCTGAACAGATTAAATCAAGCCTGGGCGGCAAGGGCAATTTAACCTTTTTGGACGGGGCCATTGTGGGCATGGATATCGCAGGCTCCATACGAAATGCCGCATCTGGCCTGGGCCTGGGAGAAAAACAGGAGCAAAAGCCGAGAACAGATTTTGCCGAACTTAAAATTCCGTTTACCGCGGACAAGGGTCTGGTCAAGATTTCAGATGCCAGCCTGGTCTCTCCCTTGCTCAGGCTGGGGGTCAAAGGGGAAACCTTTTTGGTTAAAGAAAGCCTGGATTTCAGGGTGGAGCCCAAGGTTGTTGCTACCTTAAAGGGGCAGGGAGACACCAAGGAGCGTTCAGGCCTTTTGATACCCCTGGTGGTCACCGGCACCTATGCCTCCCCCAAGGTAAGGCCGGATCTTGCCGCTGTTGTGGGCGGTCAGATCCCTGATGCCCAAGGCATTAAAGGATTGATAGAGGGCAAGACGGAACAAGAGGGCAAGGCCGGGGAGACTGCATCACCGGAAGACAAAGCCAAAAGCCTTCTCAAGGGGTTTATTAAATAACGACCTGTTTTGATCATTGTTTTTGGTTCAATTTTTTCGTGGCAGGCAAAATTTTAATGAGATATCCGGGAAAAGGAATTAAATGAGAAAAAATAATTATATATACGGCATGGTCCTGGTGGCTTTTGTTCTGGTCTGTTCAGGCATCAGCCCTGTTCTGGCCGGCAATTCCTGGCTGGACAAGGGAAAGGGGTTGTTTAAATCTTTTTCAACGGATGAAACCGCCATTGACCAGGTCCTGTCCATGGATGAGATTATTGCCGGCCTGAAGCAGGCCCTGGAAAAGGGCTCGTCTGCCGTGGTTTCCCAGCTCAGCCTTCAGGACGGGTTCAACACGGATCAAAATATCCATATTCCGTTGCCGGAAAACCTTTCCATGGTCAAATCTTTGCTGGACAAAGCAGGCTTGGGGTCATATACCGATGATGTGGAGTTAAAACTCAACCGGGCAGCCGAGGCAAAGGCATTGTTTCTGGATGCCATTGCCCAGATGGAGTTTGAAGATGCCAAGGCCATTCTGGACGGGGCAGACGATGCTGCCACCCAGTATTTTCAGGAGAAGATGACCCCGGGCCTTACCCGGGCCATGACCCCTGTGGTGGAGCAGACCCTGGACCAGGTGGGCGCGGTCCAGGCCTATGATCGGATGATGGGAGAGTACAAGAGCCTGCCCTTTGTGCCGGATGTCAAAGGGAATCTGACCTCCCATGCCGTGACAAAGGCCATGGACGGGATTTTTTACTATCTGGCCCAGGAGGAAAAAGCCATTCGTGAGAATCCAGCCAAACGGACCACAGAATTGCTTCAAAAAGTATTTAACTGATTTCAAATTGATTTATAAAGGAAATTGCTGATGGTGGAAATCGGATTTTTAGGGGCCGCAGGCGAGGTGACCGGCTCCATGCATGTGTTGGATACCGGGGTTGATAAAATTTTATTGGATTGCGGGATGTTCCAGGGGCGGAGAAAGGAAAGCCGGGAGAAAAATCAAACATTCCCCCTGAAACGTTCTGACATTACCTCAATGGTGCTTTCCCATGCCCATATTGACCATTCCGGCAGAATTCCCATGCTTACCCGGAACGGGTTTAGCGGACGGATTATCACAACCCGGCCCACCAAGGATGCCTTAAACTACATGCTCATGGATTCGGGCCATATCCAGGAATCTGATTCCCAGTATCTTAACTACAAGTCGTTGAGGGGATTTTTATACCAGGCAGAGCAGTCTAAGACCCGTAAGACGATTTCTTCCAAGGAAAAGAACAAGATCAAGAGCCTGCTCAAAAAAAATCCCTATGACCTGGATGTCGATGCCATTGCCCGCCTTCAAAAGGATCACGGATTAGAGGTGGTGACCCCCTTGTACACCATGGACGAGGCCAGAGAATCCCTTTCTTTTATTGACGGTTATCCCTTTGGTATTCCAGTGACCATTGGTAAAAATATCACGGTAAAATTTTATGTGGCCGGCCATATCCTGGGATCTGCCTTTTCCCTGATCACCATCAACCAGGGGGAAAAACCTGTGCGGATTCTGTATACCGGGGATGTGGGGCGGTTTGACAAGCCCATACTCAAGGATCCCACCCTGATCTTTGATGAAGAGGACCGGGATATTGATCTGATGATTACGGAAAGCACCTATGGAGACCGGGAACACGAACCCGTGGAAGATCTTGGGGCGCGGATGAAGGATGTGCTGAAAAGGACGGTCGAGCGGGGCGGTTCTTTGATCATCCCCTCCTTTGCCTATGGCAGGACCCAGGAGATCATTTATATCCTCCATGAACTTTACGAGTCCGGGGCCGTGCCCAAGGTGCCCATTTATGTGGACAGCCCCCTTGCATCAAATATTACCACGGTATTTGGGGAGCATCCTGAAGCTTATGACAAGGAGACCCACGCGGCCTTTTTGGAAAAGGGGCTCAATCCCTTTTATTTTGACAAGATCAAGTTTGTGGGCACTGTGGCCGAATCCATGAACCTGACCCGGGATACCTCCCCCCATGTGGTGATTTCCGCATCGGGCATGTGTGAGGCCGGCAGGATTCTTCATCATTTAAGGTATAAGATTCATGATCCTAAAAATACCGTTCTTCTGGTGGGGTATATGGCCCAGCATACCCTGGGACGGCGTATTGAAGAACTGGGCCTGCCCAATGACAATATGGAAGAGCCGCCTGAGGTGAAAATTTTAGGTAAATCCTATCCCTTAAAAGCCCGGGTGGAAAAAATAGGCGGATTTTCTGCCCATGGGGACCGTCATGAACTCATGCGAATCGTTGACCAGTCCAACCTTAATGTAAAAAATATCGCCATTGTTCACGGGGAGTCCTCCCAGAGTGAGGCCTTTGCAGGAAGGCTTGCCCAAAAAGGGTATAATGCCTTTATTCCAAAGCCGGGGGATCGGTTTCAAGTATAGCCCTATATTCTGTTTTGGATGAGGGCTGTGCCCTCGTCCATGGGCAGCCGTTTGAGCCCTCGGCCCACGGTATCTTCCAGCACAAAGGGGAAATAGATCTTTTTTGCATCTGGCCTGGCTGCAAAAATCTGGGTGGAAAGGGCACCCATTATTTTTGAATAAAAAGGGGAGGCTTTTTGGTCCAGGGCTTCTTGGGTGAGATCAATGAGAAAGGTTATCCGGGCTGTCCCTGTCACAGGATTTATATCTGCTGCCAGAAATGGGGGTGACAGACGCTGTTCAGCGCAGGAGATCATTGAAAAATTAGATTTTGAAAATTCGTCCAGGTAGATATCCAGTTTTCCTTTTTCCAGCCTGCTCTGGGGTTTGTTCAGACAGTCTCCCCCTGCAATGATGAAGTTTAAATTTTTATTTTGAATATACTCTTTAATTAAGAGGTACAAAGGCTTGCCGCCTGTTACAGATGCTCTGATATTTTCAAATATCCACATGGTGATTCATGGCCTTGGCCATGCCTTTTTTAGTAAAGTTTATTTGTTTCAAGGCAAGGATATCAGATCACAAGACCCGATAAAACTTAAAACTTTAGTTTTCAGGGTAAAATAAAAACGTGAAGAGAGCCTAATTTTTCAGGAGGGGGATAAATGAAGAGACTCGGTGATATCCTGATGAACAGGACGAATTTCCAGGAAATACTCATGGGGAACCAAGCAATTGTCCGGGCCATGATAGAGACCGGGACCCGAGTGGTCACCTCTTATCCCGGATCTCCCACCCCGGAAATCGCCACCGCCATTGAGAGTATCCCCATAGAGGATCGCCCGTTTTATTTTGAATTTTCCGTTAATGAGAAAGTGGCCACGGAAGTGGCCTTTGGTGCTGCGGTCAACGGCAATCTTTCGTCTGTTTTTTACAAGAGTGTGGGACTTAACGTGGCCCTGGACAGCTTTGTCCAGCTGAGTCTGATGAACATTACTGTCGGTCTGGTGGTCATCTTGGGGGATGACCCGGGCGCCAATTCCTCCCAGAACGAACAGGACAACCGGAATATTTATAAAATATCCCGGGTAACCGTGCTTGAACCGGCCGACCCCCAAGAGGCGTATCTATACTATATCCATGCCGCTGCCCTTGCTGCAAAAGAACAGACCGTGGTGGTACTGCGGCTGACCACCCACGTCTGCCATGCCCGCCAAAAGATTAAATTTGGACGGACCAGGCCGCCGTTGCCTTACAAAACCGAATTTAAACGGGAAAACGGCCCTTATATCGCTTTGACCACCATGGCTCTGGACATGAAACGCGGGGCCATCCAAAAATTATCCCGGAGCAAAGCCTTTGTTCGGCAGGCAGGCTTGAACACCATTGATAAGGGCTCTGCCGGAGTGAAAAAAGGCATCATTACCTCGGGCCTGACCTATCTTTCCCTTTTGGATGTACTGGAATTTGCAGCGGTAACCCCCGGCATTCTCAAACTCGGGGCGGTAAATCCTTTGGATGAATCCATCATTCTTTCCTTTCTCAGGTCCCATGATCAGGTATTGATCCTGGAAGAACTGGATGAGATTCTGGAACTGCAGATCAAGTCCATGGCCTATGACAACGGGCTGACCACCCAAATTGTCGGCAAAACCTCTCCCGAAGATTTTGTGGGGGAATATGTCCCGGACAAGGTCTGGGACAAGATCAGATCTGAATGGCCCGGGTTTTTGCCTGAACGGGAGGCAAATCCGGTTCTCCTGACAGATGTGCCGCCGAGGCCCGCCCAGATGTGTCCGGGATGCGGCCATCGCAGTGCCTTTTTTGCCATCAAAAAAGTGTTGGAAAAACAAGATGTGACCGTGGCCGACATCGGCTGCCACACCCTGGGATACATGCCCCCCTACGAGGTGGGTGAAATTTTAATGTGCATGGGGGCATCCTGCGGCATGGCATCGGGCCTTGCCCTGAACAACGCTGAAAAACGGGTGGTGGCCTTTCTCGGGGATTCCACTTTTTTTCATGCCGGTCTGCCCGGGTTGATCAATGCCATATTTAACGATCACGATATTACCCTCATTCTTATGGAAAACGGGACCACGGCCATGACCGGTCATCAGGATCATGCCGGAGGAAAAGTTGCTGTTGAATCCCTGCTCAAGGGGCTGGGCATAGAATCCATTTTTTCCTGCGATACATACAACCAGGACAGGCTTGGGGACATGGTCAAGCAGGCCATGGCCGTGAAAGGGTTGAGCGTGGTCATTGCCAGGCATCCTTGCATGCTCAAGTTCAACCGGATCCAGAGAAAAAAACCAGGCTTTGTCCAACATTGCATAGAGATTGACCAGACCCTTTGTAGCCATACCCACGAATGCGTTGAAGGGTTTGGCTGTCCAGCCTTTGTCCGCAAGCCAGAAGGCAAGATCGATATCAACCCGGATCTTTGCATCGGGGACGGGTCCTGCCGCACCTCATGTCCTGAGCAGGCCATTGGATTTCACAGGAGGAACAAATGAATCAATTTAATATTCATATCACAGGTGTGGGCGGCCAGGGCATAGGGCTGCTCAGCCAGGCGTTGCTCAGGGGCATTGACCATGCCGGCATTCCAGTCATTGCCGTGGATACCCACGGCCTTGCCCAGCGCGGCGGGGTGGTGGTTTCCAGAATCCGGTGCGGGGTGCGGGTTCATTCTCCCATGACCATGAAGCACTCGGCCGATCTTGTTCTGGGCATGGAGGTCCATGAGGCCATGCGGGGATTATGCCTTGCCATTAAAAAAGGTGGGACCCTGGTCTATATGAATGTTTCCTGGCAGCCTTTGCCGGTCCGCCTGGGGCAGAGTGCTGAAATCACGGCCGACCAGATCAAGATTGCCTGTGACGCCGTTGGTATCAAACGCCTGGGGGTGGATTTTTCTGGCATGGGGGATCCCCGGATGCAGAATATGGCCCTGCTGGGCACGGTGGCCCGTTACACCCTGGTGGCAGATGTGGATGAATCCCACTATGTCCAAGCCTTGAAAGACCTTCTTCCAGACCATTTGCTGGACAGCAATCTGGCTTTGTTCAAGACCTTTGCCAGGGGGGAAGAATAGATTTGAGAGCATCTTGCTGATAGATCCGCCATCATTTAAAAGCCTGAAAAGGGAGTGTGGCTGACACCTGTGTTGGCTGCAGATATTTGCTTAAATTCCCTTTTTTCCTGCCTTGAATTATCCCTATTTTTTATTTTTTTTCGGGCAAGTGGTTTGCCTGCCTGGTTTGAATCGTGTTTTTTTAGGAATGGCACAAGATTTGCTCAGTATAGTCTGGCGCCTGAAAAATCAGGGCCATGAACTAAATATTTTCAGTAGTGTCCGGTTAGGTTGTTGCATATAAAAAGCATCTAAAATCATTGAAAAAACAGTCTGTTTTGTGTTGACAAATGTGCGTAAAAATTTTTGTGCGCCTTGAAAATTTAACTCAAGGAGCTCAAATGACGCACATCTCAGTCCCTAAAAAACAACTACGGTCCCTGAACTTTGACAATTTCAGGTGCCCTCTGATAAAGTCACTTTCAAAAGCACCGGAATTACAATCTCGAGGAGACCGCCCTTTAAAAATGACATTCGAAGACCAGATAAATGCTTTGGTTTATTTCCATCTTCAGGAGCACAAGTCTGCCCGACATTTAATTCAGGATCTCAAGGAGAATGTTTTTGCTAAAGAAAATATTGCGCCAGACGGTGGTATCAGCCGTAGTAGTTTCTGTGAAGCCATCAATCACAGGGGACTCGAACAACTGCAATTTATCTTTGAGGATCTTTATAAACAGGCTCTTGAGTGTCATCCGGGTGAACACGCCGAGTTAGGAGAGTTGGTTTCCATTGACGGTAGTCTCATAAATGCAGTCCTTTCAATGCACTGGGCGAACTACAGAAAAGGAAGTAAAAAAGCCAAAGTACATTGCGGATTTGACATTAATCACGGAATCCCAAACAAAATCTTTTTGACTGAAGGCAACGGCGCTGAACGCACTTTTGTTCCCAAAATACTTTCCAAGGGGCAAACAGGTGTTATGGATCGTGGATATCAATCCCATAAAGAATTTGACCTGCTTCAGGAGCAAGGCAAACATTTTGTCTGCCGTATAAAAACCAGGACAACAAGAACAATTATTGATAACCACGAGACCCCTTCCGACAGCTACATTTTTTATGATGCACTGGTTAAACTTGGTACTCCGAATCAAAACCAGACGAAAAGGCCTGTTCGGGTTGTTGGCTATAAAATTGCTGGCGTCAAATACTATGTGGCAACTGACAGGCATGATTTAACAGCGGAACAAATAGCAACAATTTATAAACTCCGGTGGACCATTGAGGATTTTTTCAAATGGTGGAAAGAACATCTGAAGGTATATCATCTCATTGCCCGCAGTGAATACGGCCTTATGGTTCAGATTCTTGGCGGCCTTATCACTTACCTGTTACTGGCAATCCATTGCCAAAAACAGTTTAATGAAAAGGTCACGATCAAAAGAGTTCGGCAGCTGCGAACCGCCATTCTAAATGACCTGTTTGGCTGCGAGGAGCAGGGCTCTCATAGTTCAAACAGGGATAATATTGTCAAAGATCAAAAAATTATTGAGCAAGCAAAAACCTAACCGGACATCACTGAAATATTTTGGAATACCAGGGATGACATCGATTTCTCATGGGTTTCCCATCAGGGAGGGGCCGGTCCCCAAATCTCCTGTTGGGAAAGGCATAGATACATTTTCCAGCGCTTATACCATTGAGGCGGCAACAGCTTTGCTCAGGCCCACGACCCAGTACGGCAAATGGATGGCACTTCGTCAACAAACTGACGGCCCGGCCTTTGAGGTGGCGGAGATGATCGTGGCCCGTCATAAATTGTTGGGGAATGCCCGCCAGGGAAGACAAATCGATTTAACCCGGTTTGACGAGTTAACCCGGAAGATCAGCCGTCAGGGAATTCATCTTTTTGATTCAAATCGCATGGGCCTGTCTGCCCCAAAAAAACAAGCACCTGATCTGCCGGAAATTCATTCCTTGAATCCGGCTGGGGCCAGGCCAAAGCTTTGGGGTCAGGATCTTGCGGCCGGCAGTTCCGTTGCCCAAGCCTTGCCCGCCAATGATCCGGAGAACCGCCTTCAGGAAGTGATTTTAAATGTCAGGGCCGGGAACCATATCTTGAGCCCGTCGCTCATGGGATACCACAGGTCTGATGCCCTGCTGGTTCCCCTGGGAGAGTTGGCCAGGATTCTTGACTTTAATATTCACACCCATATGGCGCAAAAAGAGGTCAAGGGGTGGTTTTTAACCGAGGATCGAAGGGTTTACCTGGATATTGCGTCCGGACAGGGAAAGGTTGACGGCCAAAGTGTTCAGCTTGGACCGGATCAGTTTATGACCGGGGAAGATGAGGTCTTTGTGGATACCCGGGCATTGGAAGACTGGTTTCCTGTCGGGTTTACCTATGATTTTAGTGATCAATCCCTGGTTTTAGATCCCCAAGAGACGTTGCCCTTTCAGGCCCGTCTGGATAGAGAACAGCTCCAGAGGAGGGAAAGGGGCCGTAAACCCAATGCAGCGAAACTTCCCTTAAAACCGCCGGAATACAATTTTATTGATCCCATGTTTGTGGATTTCGGCTTTTCAGGAGACTATAAGGATACAGAATCCATCCATGGGGGGGGAAGGGGGAACTATTACCTTCTGGGTAGAGGGGATCTTGGTTTCATGAATTCGGAACTCTATATGACAGGGGATGAAAACGAACCCTTTAGCACCACCCGGCTGACATTGGCCCGGGAGGATCCTGACGGGGGACTTCTCGGTCCCTTAAATGCCACCCGCATCGGCATCGGGGATGTCCGTATCCCCGGGTTTCCCGTTATAGACGGCGGAAAATATGAACGGGGCGCCACCCTGGAGAACCTGCCCCTTGATATGCCCGGTGAATATGATACCACTTTTTTTTCCGGTAATATGGCACCGGGCTGGGATTTTGAATTGTACAGAAACGGAATGCTTCTCAGCAGCCAGCGGGTGGGAACCAAGGGCCGGTATGATTTTGATGATGTTCCTCTTTACTATGGAAACAATGAATTTCTTTTGAAATTCTACGGTCCCCAGGGCCAGGAAAAAGAAGAGATCAAGCGCATCAACGTGGGGGCCGGCATGATCAAGCCGGGTGAGCATCAATACCAGTTTTCAGTATCCCAGAAAGATGAAAGGCTGTTTGATGCAAGGCAGTATATACCTGAAACGGCAGACAAGGAATCTTTAAGGCTTCAGGCCAGATACCGTTATGGGCTTAGCCGGGATCTGGCCTTCCAGGGGGGGCTGCTCTCCCAGGATATCAATGATGAGACCCATCATTATGTGAATATCGGTGCCCAGGGCCAGATTGAAGAGGCCTATGTCAGCGGCGATTATATCCATGATCTGAACGGGGGAGACGCCATTGAAGTCACGGGCCAGAAAAGGTTTGGAAACTTGGATTTCAGGCTCAAACAACAGGTGTATCACAATTTTATCAAAGAGGGAGAAACCGATCAATCCAACAAGATTAAGTATAGAACCGATATTTCCACCTTTGGTACCCTGAACGCCTTTGAGGATATCACTCAGATTCCGTTTTCCCTGAGTTTTAAAAATACCCGGCGGGAGACCTCGGAGGAGCGGATCCTGGGTGCACGGTTTTCAGCCAATCTGAACAATACCTATGTGAATAATTATCTTCAGTACAAGGATGATACCAACGCGCCTGAAGGAAATTCCAATGTGGAAGGATCGGTTCAGACCACGTCCCAGCTTGGGAAATTAAGGCTGCGGACCCATTTGAACTATAATATGTATCCGGAATTTGGGCTGGATCAGGCCGGGGTCTCAGGACTTTACGACCTGACCCGGGAACTCAACTCTGAACTCAGTTTTACCCATGATATGGAGAACGATGATCTGACAACAGGCTCTTTGGGGGTCAACTGGAATAACGGGAAATTTATCCTCTCTCCCCGTGTTTCCTATAATTCCAATGATGAATTCACTGGGTTCTTATCTTTTTCCACCTCAATGGGCATGGAACCCAGGTCCAAAAAAGTAAAATTTTCGTCCATCCGCCAGGCTGACCAGGGCGCTGTTTCTGCCCGGGTTTTTCTGGATAAAAACAGCAACACGGTTTTTGACCAGGGGGATGAGCCCCTGGAAGGCGCCGAGGTCCAGGCAGATCAGGCATATAAAACCGCTAAAACCGATGCTGACGGCATCGGGTTTATCACAGGGTTAAGAAAAAATATACCCACAGACATCACCCTGAAAACAGAGACGCTGGAGGATCCGTTCTGGGAACCCGGGCAACAGGGAAAATCCATATTGCCCAGGCCGGGCCATGTACAAATTGTTGATATCCCGGTGATCACAACAGGGGAGGTTGACGGTACCCTGTTTTTGGAAAATCTTAAAGGGGAGAAAAAGAGTCTGAATCATGCCCCGCTTCAGCTTTTGGACAATTCCGGAAAAGTGATTCAGGAGATCAAGTCAGAATATGACGGGTTTTACCTGTTTATGAAAGTTCCCCCGGGAAGGTATTCAGTGAGGCTGGCGCCTGATTTTGAAAAAGATCTGGGAACCCGGGCAATGGCTTTGCTGCCCGTCACCATAGGGGATGACGGGACTGTGGTCAACGGTCATGACCTGGTATTCACCTATGAAAGGCCAGATCCTGGGGCCATGGCGGCAACACCTGTTCTGGCCCAAGAAGACCCTGCCCGGGTCCGGGACAATGGTTTGGCTGCCCAATCCCGGGAAATTGGACCGGTTGGATCATTGCCCGGCGACAAACTGGAAAAACCAGGTGTATTGTCTCCAACGCCAGTTTCCCAGGCGTCTGAAAGGGGTGAAATCCCTGCCGGGCCGGGGAAACAAGCCCAGGTTCAAACACGACCTGGCCTTGAATCCATTCCATTGCCATCCAAAACCCAACCCCCCCCCCAATATTGCGGCCGTTCCAAAATTAAAATGGGTAAAAGAGATCAGTCAAACGGCTGCCAAGGCGGCTGTCAAACAGCACTACGGACTTCATTTGGCCTCATACCGATCCCTTGACAAGGCCGTTGCCGGTATCGGGTACCTGCAAAATAAGCATAAGGCCTTGTTGGAACAGGCAGAGTTTACCATCCAGAAAACAGATCTTGGGGCTGGAAAAGGGATCTGGCACCGGGTGATTGCCGGAAACATGGCCTTCTCTTTCCAGGCCAGGGCCCTGGCCGGAAAGATGAAACAAAAATCAGCATACTGCCGCCCGTTGAAAAGGGGCGGCAGTTCGGTGTGCACACGGCATCTTACCGGAGTGTGGGCGATGCGGTTCAGGGGCTTAAATCAATCAGTGAAATCGTGGGGTGCCTTGACGATCGCCTGTCCATCAGGAGAAGCGATTTAGGAGACAAGGGCATTTGGTACCGGGTGATCATGGGACAGTTTGATGATCTGTTTGATGCAAAGAATATGGCGTCAGCCCTGGAACAAAAAGGACTTTACGCCAGACCCATGGATTTTGCCTCTGCTGGTCTATTATTTTAAGTTAAATGACCATGAACCCATTTCAGGGGTTTCTTTTTTTTCAAGATCCTGGATTTTCAACTGAATGACACCCTTGGGAAGTGTTTCCAGGGATTTTAAGGGGATGTTCACGATCTGGAAATGGTTGGGCGTATAAAAAGAAAGCCCCTTGAGTTCACCGATTTTTACAGCCTTAGATCCGGATGTTGTGTGAAAGGCCTGAATATTAAAATGGGAGGAGTAAAGTCCTTTTCGGGTTAACCGGGTTTCCAGGGAATAGGTGTTGGGTGAGTCCCATTTTTTCACTACCGGAGTTGCGGGGGTAATGCTCACATCCCCCTGGCCGTGGCGGATAATGATGGGGATGGTGACACTGAAGACCACATCCAGGCTGACGCTAACTCCCTCGGTGTTACCGGTTTCCGCCGGTTTGGACAATTGGTCCGGAATGGGTACGACCCTGAGGTGTGCCCGGTATTCTCCCGGGTCGGGCTGAGCACCACCCCCCGGTTAAATGCATGAACAGGGAATGCCAGAATCGTTGTCCCAAGGATAAAGGCAGTTAATAGGACAAGACAAAGGTTTAGAGCGTATGATTTCATGGCAGAGAGTTGTTCCTTGTGTTCATGGATTATCAAATTGGACCGTGATGTTAATGTCAAAATTATAGTTGTTGTCCGGCTGTCCGCTGTTGATATGAAGCAATGCCCCGATGTGGAAGTCCAATATGCCCACACCTGAGCTGACCACAGGGCTGGCTGTAGATCTTAAGGTGAACTGGTCGATTGTGTGGGAGGCGGGAGCTCCCCTCACCCCCACACTGGCCGGAAATATCAGGGTGATGGTTTCTCCCGGAGTATCTGAAAATACCCGTATCAATCCGCTGTGCCCGCCGTTTATAAATGAATTTCCCCCGCCGTAGACATTGGGCAGGGCAGGGCCTGTTGAGGCATCAATTTCAATTTGATCTCCTGACGGGGCATTGACGATATTGCCAAAGTATAGGGGCTGGACAGATAATATATGGCCGGCATAGAGAAATGCCGGCCATGTGAAAAACCAGGCTGAGGCCAGGCCGAGTATGTGTCGGATTTTTTTGGGGGGGGCCATTGCCCTAGTAGTTTACATTAACGGTAATGGTTCCTGAATAGGCGCCCGGAGTCTGAGCAGCACCGATCTGGAGAAGGCCGCCAATATGAAGATCTCCTGTTGTGCCGGCTGTCAGAGCCAGGGTGCCGGGGTTGGTTCCCCCGCCGGTGGAGTAAGTGTGCATGCTTGCTGCCGTAAAGTCCATGGTGTGGGTGGCACCATCGTCAAGCTTATCTGCTGCAGATGTGCTGTCTGCAACGGTATAGGTGATATTGACTGTGGCATCCACAGGGCTGTCCACCTGCACGAGACCGCTGGTTCCCGGAACGGTTATGGATGCAAGACCGGAGTCCACGGCAGAGGCTGCAGCCCCTCCTGTGGCATCAATGAGAATATTGGCACCGCCTGTGACCACAATGGTTCCAAAATTTAAGTTGGTCACCGGGGTAAGGGTTAAAGAGGCCGTCTGAATGGTTGCGTTAGCCGTAATCGTAGTGGTGGCGGCAATGGCGCTTCCTGTCATTGTCATACACAAAAAGGCAATTACTGCAAAAAGGTAAGGTTTCAGTCTATAGCTCATTTTTTTTCCTTTCTCATTTCCGATGAATATCTTTTTATACCCTGATTCAGCTGTCCGGGTCCACCTTAAATCCAGACAGGTGACTATTCTTTTCGACATTGAAAAGCCTAAACTTTACCTCTTCTTTGAAAAAATTGAACTTTATCTGCCCAATTTTTTCTTTTTTTGAACATGGCGGGGAGGATTATCCCACCCCGAATTCCTCGGGCTTTAGCCGGGTGAGATAGTTGATCAGGGCTTTGTTTTTTTCAAATTCGAGTTTTTCTTTTTTAATGAAAATATTGAAATGATCTGCCCCGGGCTTGATGCCGGGAAAAGGATCCACAAGGATTTTTTGTTCAAGTTCCTGGATCACGGTGTACTTGGGAACAAATCCGATGCCTAAGCCTGAAATCGCTCCGTTGATGATCCCCCTGATATGGTTGATCTGAACCACATGTTTGAGGCAGGAGCGTTTGGCCTCGGGGATGGCCGTGATGAAGTTGCGCCACCAGGCCAGCTGTTTGTCGCTGGACAGGATATTGACCCGTTCAAGGTCGTCCAGGGTGGAGATGCCGTGGGTGCGTAAAAAATTCGGGGAGGCAATGGTCACATACTGCTCCTGGAACAGATAGATTCTTTCCAGGTTGGGCAGGGTGTGGGCAAAGCAGTCAATGATAAGATCCACCTCATCCCTGACCAGGGGGGGCTCTAAAGAATGGGAGAAAAAAAAGTCCAGATGAATGTCCGGGTGGGCATCTAAAAAGGCCCATATATGGTTGACCAGGATGGCTGTGCCGAACTCAACCGTGCTGCCGATGCGAATGGTGATCTGGGCCTCTTTTTTGTACCTGGAAATTTTCTGGTCTGCCTTTTCAATTTCATAGAAAATTTTTTCGCAGGACCTGTACAGGGCATGGCCGGCCGGGGTGAGATCCAGACTTTTGCCTTGGCGTTTGATCAAAGGGGTGTCAATTGAGATTTCAAGTTTTTTAATGGCATGGCTGACTGCCGACTGGGTCACAAAAAGAAGGGCTGCCGCCCGGGTGAAATTTTTCACCTTGGCCAGGGTAAAAAAGGTTTTAAGATGATAAAGGTCCATGGCTCAATAACTATGATTAAAATTCATATCAACGATAAATATTATGAATTTTACTTTAACTGTTCCGGGGTTATATTACAAGAATAATCATTTTAATTTCAGGAGATATTGTCATGACTGAATCATCCAAGCGCACGATTGATCCAAAAGAGATCAAGCAGATTTTAGACACTTTAGGCCTTGGCCAGGTCAATTTCGGGGCCACATCCGGTGCAACCCGGGGATGGATCAAGACCTGCGGGCCTGAACTGACCAGCTTTTCACCCATCAATGGCTCGCCCATTGCCCGGGTGATCCAGGCGGGCAGAGACGACTATGAAACCATTATGGCCCGTGCCGGCAAAGCCTTTGAGACGTTCCGCATGAGGCCGGCCCCCAAGCGGGGGGAAATCGTCCGGGATATCGGCAATGCCCTGAGAGAAAAAAAAGAGGCCCTGGGCGCCCTGGTCTCTCTTGAGACCGGAAAAATCAGGGCAGAAGGCTTGGGTGAAGTCCAGGAGATGATTGATATTGCCGATTTTGCCGTTGGGTTGAGCCGCCAGTTGTACGGGTTGACCATGCATTCGGAGCGGCCCATGCACAGGATGTACGAACAATGGCATCCCCTGGGGATCGTGGGCATTATTACCGCCTTTAATTTTCCTGTGGCGGTCTGGTCCTGGAATGCCCTCCTTGCCGGGGTGTGCGGGGATGCCTCTCTGTTCAAACCCAGTTCCAAAACCCCGCTGACGGCCATTGCCATTCAGAACATCATTGCCCCGGTGGTGGACAAATATGATATTGACGGGATTTTTAATCTGGTCATCGGCCCCAGGGACGAGGTGGGAGAGCCCTTGCTTCATGACGCCAGGATCCCTCTGATTTCAGCCACAGGTTCGACCGCCATGGGCAAGCATGTGGGCAAAGTGGTGGGCGGACGGCTGGGCCGTTCCCTTCTGGAGCTTGGGGGGAACAACGCCATTATTGTCACCGAGGATGCAGACATGGACATGGCCATCCGGGCCACCCTGTTCGGGGCTGTGGGCACGGCCGGTCAGCGCTGCACCTCCACCCGAAGGATTATTGTTCAGGCCTCTGTGCGGGAGACGTTTATCTCCGGCCTGGTCTCTGCCTATAAACAGGTGAAGATCGGCAATCCTTTGGATGAAGAGACCCTCATGGGGCCGCTCATTGATGAAGGTGCTGCCCTGGCCATGGACCAGGCCCTTGAGGCGGCAGTCTCCCAGGGCGGAACGGTCCTTTACGGCGGGGGCAGGACAAAAGTTGAGGGGTGTGAAAAGGGCAGTTATGTGATTCCGGCCCTGGTTCTGGCTGAAAATGAATTTCCCATTGTCCAGGAAGAGACCTTTGCCCCTATTCTTTACATTATTGAGTATGAAACGTTTGATGAGGCCCTGGCCATCCACAACAATGTGCCCCAGGGGCTTTCCTCTGCCGTGTTTACAGGTTCCATGCAATACCAGGAAGGGTTTTTATCCCACAAAGGATCTGACTGCGGCATTGCCAATGTGAACATCGGCACCTCGGGTGCTGAGATCGGCGGGGCATTTGGCGGGGAAAAAGAGACCGGCGGGGGCAGGGAATCCGGGTCTGATGCCTGGAGAATTTACATGAGACGACAGACCAATACCATCAACTGGGGCCAGGATCTTCCTTTGGCTCAGGGAATTGAATTTAATATCAGTGAGGATTAAAAAATGACCAATAGTGTATTTACATTGCCCAACCCTTATAATGAGCCGGTAAAAACTTTTGCTCCAGGCAGTCCTGAACGTGCCCGGCTCAAGGCGGAGCTTGACCGTCAACTGGGAGAACGAGTTGACGTCCCGGTCATTATCAATGGAGAGTGCCTTGAGACCAAAGATGTCAGGGAGATTGTCTGTCCCCATGACCATGGCCATATCCTGGGTCATGTTCACATGGCAGACGAAGGGCAGATCCGGGCGGCCGTTGATGCGGCCATGGCTGCCAAGCCGGCCTGGGAGGCCATGGACTGGGAGGAGCGGGCCGCCATTTTTCTCAAGGCCGCAGACCTGATCTCACAAAAATATACCCACAAGATCAATGCCGCCACCATGCTGGGCCAGTCCAAAAATGCATTCCAGGCAGAAATAGACGCCACCTGCGAGCTTGTGGATTTTTTACGGTTCAACGTCAAGTATATGGAAGAGATTTATACCCGCCAGCCCAGGAGTGAAAAAGGGGTGTGGAACCGGCTTGAATATCGCCCTTTGGAAGGCTTTGTCTTTGCCTTGAGCCCGTTTAATTTTACGGCCATTGCAGGGAACCTGTGCACGGCCCCGGCCATGATGGGCAATACCATTGTGTGGAAGCCTGCCACAACGGCAGTATTGTCAGGGTTTTTCCTCATGGAGATTTTCAAGGAGGCCGGCCTGCCCGACGGGGTGATCAATTTTGTTCCCTCAAAAGGCTCCCAGATCGGAGAGATTCTCCTCGGCCATAAAGATTTTGCCGGGATCCATTTTACAGGATCCACCAAGGTCTTCCAGGCCCTGTGGCAGAAAACCGGGGAAAATATCGATACCTATAAATCCTACCCCAGGATTGTGGGGGAAACCGGGGGCAAGGATTATATTTTTGTCCATGCGTCAGCCCCTGTGGATGAGGTGGTGACGGCAGCGGTCCGGGGTGCTTTTGAATTCCAGGGTCAGAAATGTTCTGCCTGTTCACGGATTTATCTGCCCCAGTCCCTGTGGCCGGAAATCCAGGCAAAACTGGAACAAAAGATTGCCACCATCAAGACGGGTCCGGTTACGGAATTTAAAAATTTTGTCAATGCCGTGATTGACGAGCATGCCTTTGATACCATTGACGGGTATATTTCACGGGCCCAGGCCTCAGACAAGGCCCAGGTCATCATCGGGGGAAAAACGGACAAGTCTCAGGGATATTTTATCGAACCCACGGTGATTTTGGCCCAAGATCCCTCCTACGAGACCCTGGCCCAGGAAATTTTCGGACCGGTCCTGACCGTTTATGTTTATGCGGATAAGGATGAGGATGCGACCTTGGATCTTCTGGACAATACCAGTCCCTATGCTTTGACCGGGGCCATTTTTGCAGAGAACAGGGCCGTGGTCAACCGCCTCATGGCAAGGCTGACCCACACGGCCGGCAATTTTTATATCAATGACAAGCCCACCGGGGCTGTGGTGGGCCAGCAGCCATTCGGCGGCGGGCGTAAAAGCGGGACCAATGATAAGGCAGGAAGCTATCTTAACCTGATCCGATGGACCTCTCCGAGAACCATCAAAGAGACTTTTGTTCCGCCTGAAGACTATCCCTATCCCTTTATGGCGGATGCCAAAGAATAATGCTGAAATATAATTAATTGCCCCTTTGTAAAGGAAAGAAGAAAAGCTGAAAATTAGTAATAGTTAATTTTCAGCTTTTCTGTTATGGTTCGTTGCAAAAAAAACAGGTTATAAAAAGGGGCGGTTGTGGACGATTGTATTCAGGAGATGACCCCGCGAATGATGCCGGACCTTAAGAAAAGGTCTTTTGTGGGGATTTTTATATATACGATTGCATTGGGGGTGGTGGTTTTCTCCGATGGATATTTTTTCCGTCATCCAGGGTTCTCAAGTTTGTTTTTTTTCTCCATTACCGGCATCTGCCTGCTTCGCTTTGTCTATGTCCTGATGGAGCCCTGGCTGCGAACCTGGATGGGCAAAACCAACCAGGCCCTTTTTTTTGCCGGGGTGGGATTCACGGCCCTGATTTGGGGGGTCGGATTTGCAAAGGTTATGACCCAGCTTCAAGAGATGCATATCCAGATGCTCATGGTGGTCTGCACCATCGGCATATGTGCCGGCGGCTGCATGTCTTTCAGCCCCAATTTATGGGCGGCTATTTTTTTTAAGGTTCATCCGATTAATGCGTACCTTTTATTGTGAAGGTCCAAAAGTTTCAACCTGAAAAACTCCGAATCCCTGTATCCATAAGCTTTCCGTTTCATGGTTTTTATCTTGTTATTTGTCCCTTCTAAAGGACCTGTAGATATCCTGTAATCATAGTATGAAAGGATTCTTTGCCTGTGCACAGCCAAGGTCTTGGCAAATTTCATCAACATTGGAATTTTGGAAATATTGGCCAGATTGATCCAATTGCTGACTATCTTTTCAGCTGTTTCTTTTTTCTTTTGATTCCATATTTGCCTGAGTTCCTCTTTCATGTAGTAGACTACCAATAGCGGCTGATTTATTTTCAATGCTTCTTCTAACCGTTGGGCCTCCTTCTTGTCATCACTGAGGTTTTCGGGATTTTTTAACAAAAGCCACCGGACTCCCTTCAGAAGTTTTTGTTGCCCGGTATTGGCAAGAAGGTTGTAGAGCTTTCGCCTGAAATCCGACAGTTTCTCATTGAACAATTTAACAACATGAAATCTGTCAAAGACAATTGCTGAACCAGAAAGATTTTCAATAACAGCACTCAAGTATGCCGGGGACATATCGATGCTGACGGCTTTGATTTTTGCTTTCGATATTTTCACTTTTGTCCAAAAAGATTTCAAAGCTTCACCACCTTTTCCTTCTCCCACGTGCAGAATTCTACCGGATTCCAGATCCATCACGATGGTCAAGTATTTATGCCCTTTCCCTATGGAAATTTCATCTATGGCAATCTGCCGGACTTTCTCAAGGGGGATATTTCGATAACGCCTCAGCAGGTCTTCTTTCTGGATCTGCTTTATCGTATCCCAGCTGATCCTTAAATGGATGGCAATATCTTTGATTGTCATGAACTGAGACAACTCCAAGACATACCGTTCAAAAGCCCGGGTATAGCTTTTCCCCTCCTGGGCAAAGGATAGTTTGATTTGCCGGACAAATTGACAGAACGAACACCAAATTCTCTGGATAGCCGTCCTGAGAATCACGGGTTTTGAACCTACCGGTATTGTTCTGAGATCTCTTGTCACAATCCCTTTCCTGGTGACGGACCTGGAATTACATTCCGGGCATTTTACCGCCTCCGGTTTTGGTATGAGTTCAAAAGTGATTATTCCACCGATGAAACGTGTTGTTTTATAAAAGTAGTCACGAAGGCCAAAGGCATGGTATATGAAGCTTGTGGACATTAATTCATTCTCCGATTTTGTGCGAATAACACAAAAAAATTAGAACATGATCATGTTCACACCATCATTTCAAGCATAAAAATCCTTACTGTGTTATTGCCTTCCCAGTGATGTTTCTCAGTCCAGGTACGCGATTTTCTGATGAACCTTTTTTAATATGTTTACCCTCTGGCCCGGTGCTTTTGTTGCAGCTTTTTGGGAGGTTAATCTGCCCTTGCTTGTCCTGCTTTGCATGTTTTCAGCCTATATGGCGTTCATGTCCATCCGGGGCAATACAGAGTACCATACGGCCCTTAAGAACGAGGCCCTGCTTGAACAGGAAACAAAAGGCCTTGAAAAGATTTCCAATTCAGACGGGCTCACAGGGCTTTACAACCGCAGATATTTTGATACGGCATTGGAGATTCAGTGGCAGGAGGCCATGCGCAATAAATCACGGTTGTCATTGATGATTGCGGATATTGATTCTTTCAAACAGGTTAACGACAGATTTGGTCATCTTTGCGGGGACGAGTATTTAAAAATGATTTCTCACATCCTTGGCCAGGTGTTCAGGCGCAAGACCGATATCATTGCACGGTTTGGAGGAGAGGAGTTTGTGGTATTGATGTCGGATTTGCCCCCGGGTGCAGCCCATGGGCTGGCAGAGGATTTCAGGCAGAAAATTGAACGCTCTGAGTTGACCTTTGAATCTAAGACCGTCCAAACAACGGTCAGTATGGGGGTGGCCCAGGTCTTACCCTGCAAGGGGCAGCAAATGCAGACCCTGATTTCCCGGGCCGATACCATGCTTTACAAGGCCAAGGAAAAAGGCCGGAACCGGGTTGAAATCTATCAAGAATAAAATTTAATAAGAAAATAAATTGGACAAGGTCCTAGTTTGCCCTTACTTTGTTCAAAGTTTGGTTATGCATATCTTGACGGGGTATTTTTAAAAATCACCGGGGAAAGAGTTGACCCCCGGGCATCAGATTCCATCCAATCCATTCTGGAATCTCAAAGGAAAGGTTTTATGAGCAACGCAATTAAATCAGGGGACACCATTGCCGTAGATTATACGGGAAAACTTAAAAACGGCGAGGTGTTTGATACATCCGAAGGCAAAGACCCCCTGGCATTTACCGTGGGAGCGGGCATGCTGATCAAAGGGTTTGACCAGGCGGTTGTGGGCATGAAAAAAGGGGAATCAAAAACCGTAACCATTCCCCCTGAAATGGGATACGGCCTTAGAAACGAGGAGGCCTTTGTGGATGTGCCCAAACAACATATCCCGGATGAAATTCCCCTGGTTGAAGGGCTTGAACTCGAGCTTCAGGATCCCGAAGGACGCCCTGTCCCGGCCCGGGTGGCAGAAATTACCGATGATATGGTCAAGATGGATATCAATCATTTTTTGGCCGGTGAGACCCTGGTTTTTGACATCACCGTCGCAGCAACAGGACTGACCCCGCCGAGTCATGACTGCGGCTGCGGTTGCGGCACAGACGCCAAAGACTGCGGTTCAGGCTGTGAAGGGTCCTGCACTCATTAAGCCTTTGTTTTTATCGGTCCGGAGCCCTTTGGGGCTCCGGACCTTTTTTCTTTGGGTCAGGTGGTTTCAGGGGCTTTTTTATCATTTCCCATGCCTTTGTGAGCATCTTTAAACACCTTCCATTCCGCCTTGTTCAACTGACCGTCCTTATCCGTGTCCAGGGTGTTGAATCCCCTTTGACTGGTTTGTGGAAAGAGGGCCTTGAATTCTTCAAAACTTACCCCCTGGCTTTTATCCAGGTCCATATCCTCAAAACTTGTATTTTGAATTCTGCCCATTTTATGGGGATTTTGATCGGTATGGCCTTTTTTGCACTCGGCATGGGCCAGGCCGAATCCAAAAACAAGGATCGCCAGGCTAAAATAAACACTTAAACGTTTCATTGAATCGCTCCGTTTTCTATGGTTGGGTTAAAAGGGTCTGGCCGTTTGTCTTAAGATTGGATCCGCAATCATAGTGCCAAAAAATAAAAACTTATTTATTTCAAAGAGTTGCGATTTTTTGCAAAAATGTATTTGTCTCAAGGCACAAGAAGAAGAGACAGATTCCTCGGATTTTGTATCAAATCTGTCTCATTTTGCGGTGAGTATGGATTTAATTAAAAATTTAAAATTTTTTGGGTTTTCTCCCACCCGGCGGATGGCATAGGGCCAGATATCCTTTCCATAGGGAAGGTAGATCCGGACCTGGAAATTTCGGTTTGTCAGGTTTTTCTGAAGTTCGGGCCTGACACCTAAAAGCATTTCAAATTCAAATTGATCAGCAGAAATTTTTCGCGCCTGGGCCTTGGCGATGATTTTTTTTATGAGGATTGGGTCATGGGTGGCAAAAACGGGAAATACGCCTTGTTCAATGGCTTGGGGATCCAAAAGCCGGTCTGCCAGGGACAGATAGGCCCGGTCCACGGCATTGCCCGGCTGAAGGGCGATCTTTGGTTTCTCTGCAAACGCTCCTTTGACCAGCCGGACCGCAGTGCTTTTTTCCATGACAGGGCCGAGGTCCCCGGGAGTTCTGATCAGGCAGACCCTGGGATCTCAGGTTGTGGAAAATGTTCAGGGTATCCCGGGTCACCGCTGCATCTTCCATATCCATCATCAGCAGGTCCCTGGATCCCGCCCTTGCCCCTTGTTTGATCCAATAGGCAAGATCTTCAAGGTTATTCTGACAGCATCTTTTTGAAATCATGAGTCCTGCCTGGGTGGGGGCAATGGAGGTGTGAAGATTCAGCCCGACCCTGCGGGCAAGCAATATAGTTGTTTTAAGCGATGTAATTGTCTGGTCAATCACCCGGGCATCCCTGATATATTCACCAAGACAGAAAAAGGACGTACCCATGCCCGAGGATTTAAGGTCCAGGGATTTTCCAATCAAATCAGATTCATCCTTTCCCCCGATATACCGTTGGCCCAGTTTCCGGACCAGGGATTTGTTTTCCACGGCCTGTTTGATTTTAGGATGGGTGGCCAGATATATCATTGCCTTTTGCCATAGATTCACGGCCATTCTCCTTTATTTTAACAGGGGCAAGGCCCCGGTGAGTTTTTCTATGGACAGTTTCGGGCCTTTCAGGCAGATCCCTGAAAAATCAATATCCCGGGTGGCCAGGGCTGCCAGTTTTTTGCCGTATTCCTCATAATGGCGGCTTTTCTGGGCAATGGTGTTAAACCCGAGGATTTCAATGCCCTTTATCTTGCGGGCTTTATCATAAATGGTTTTTAACCCTTGGCTGTCCAAGCCCAGGATGGGGATGTTTTTTTGGGTGATGCCCGGATGGAGAGTGCCTGAATGATCCAACAGGTCCGGTCCGATAATGGCGGGGTGCCGATGTCCCAGACTGATGCCCAGAACGGCAGCGGTATTGGCTGCCAGGCCAGGTCCAAGGGACGGGTTCACCAGAATGACGATTTTCATTTTTCCTCCTGAATGTTTATTGGGTTATATGAAAAAAAAATCAGGCCAATCTCTTGAGGTCTTTCATGATTTGCTGTGGGCAAAACCAGGGGAGATGCCAGGTCGGCCATGGCCGTTATTCAGGACATATTATCCAAGGAAAAATTTTTAAGATTGTAAAAAATTGCAGATGATTTATTTATAGGCTGAAGGTCGGATGCCCACGACGTTTTTAAAGGTTTTTACAAAATGGCTCTGGTCGAAAAATCCGCAGGCAGCAGCGGTATCTGCAACGGTATGGGATTGTTTGAGCATTGTTTTGGCCAGAAGAATTCGTTTGTTGATCACATACGCATGCGGGGGCAGGTGCCAGCGTTTTTTAAACCTTCGTAAGATGGAAAATTTATTCATCCCTGTCAGGGTTTCAAGATCTTCCAATTGGATATCCCGGGTAAAGTGATTGTCCAAAAAGGCTTTGACCGGGTCCAAGTCTTTTTGTTCAGGACTGTTCGGCTCGGGTCCGGGTGTCAGGCCGAATACGGAGAATAAAATTTGGGCCAGAAAAAATATGGCATGGGTCTCTTCAAGCATCCGATCTTTTGATTTTTCAAACAGGTCAAAAAACAGGTTTTTTTCATCGCGCATTTCAGGCGTTAAAGATGCTGTGCCGGCTTTGATTGAATTCATGTCCAGGTTAAATGTTGTTTGGAGCCATTCAGGAGAAATATAGAGCATTTTAAAAATAAACTGATCCGCATTTTTAGGCTGGCAAAGGTGGATGGTTCCTGGCGGGATGAGAATCACCTGGTTTTCCATTATATTAAATTCCAAGGGCTGGCAGATAATTTTTGAGGACCCTTTTTCCACAAACCCAAAGGAGAGGGTGTCATGGGAATGCCTGCGCACTGAATAGGTTCTTTCTGCCCCTGCCTTGACCTCCATAAAAGGAATACTTTGATTGCGAAGGATGCGGGTGGCCCTGTTTTTTTTCATGCCAGGGATATACCGGATTTACCCCATGGGATCAACTCCAAAGTTCAGATCCAACTCCCTATAATCAAAATTGATTTTTCAATCCCGGGGTGGTATCTATGATGGTAAAATCCGAATAGAATCTGTCCTGGTATTATGACCGGGGCGGGTTTATATTAATTTTCAATGGCGGGGAAATTGAAATGACTACATTGTCGGGGGCGCCGGACGTAGAAAAACAGGTTCATGACCTTCATGAAATTTTAGAAATTACCAATCGCATGGCAGTGGAAAAAAACCTTGACCTGTTGTTGAAAATTATCATGGAGGGTGCCACAAGGGTGTTGAACGCTGATGTGAGTTCTATCTTTCTCTGCGATTATGGAAATAATGAATTTTATTCCAGATTTATTCAGCAGTCCGGGGTCAACGAGATCCGCTTCCCTTTGGACAAGGGCATTGCCGGCAGTGTCGCCCAGACCCGCAAACCCATCAATATCGAAGATGCTTACAAGGACAGCCGGTTCAACCCGGATGTGGACAAGGAAACCGATTACCGCACCAAAAGTATTTTGTGCATGCCCCTGATTACCCGGGAGGGGGATGTCATCGGGATGACCCAGGTCTTGAACAAAAAGCACGGGGTGTTTACCGAATATGATGAAAAACTGCTGGGGGTATTTTCCAATAATGCGGCCGTGGCCATTGAAAATACAATGCTTCATGAAGAAAATGAACTTTTGTTTAAAAGTCTGGTTTCGAGCTTGTCAAAAACCATTGATGCCCGGGACCCGGTCACAGCCGGGCATTCACAGCGGGTGGCCCTGTACTCGTCACGGCTGGCCCATGCCTGCGGACTTGACGACGATGCCTTAAATGAAATGGAAGTGGCCTCCTGGCTCCATGATATCGGTAAGATCGGGGTCAGGGATGATGTGCTTTTAAAGGCGGACCGTCTTACCCCCGAAGAGTATAAAAAGGTCCAGGAGCATGCGGCCTATACCAGCGAGATTTTAGAACAGGTCCACTTTTCAAGGGATTTGAAGAATGTGCCTTTGGGCGCATTCCTATTTTCCCGGTTTTAAAAAGGCCTGTCTTTTAGAGCAAAAAGAATGATATCCTCTGTTACGCTGAAATGAACATAAATGGATTGTGCTAATGAAGAAAGCTGAAGATTGTAATACTGTTGATGAAGTCCTTGCATGCCTCAAAGAACTGGAAGAAGATCCAAATCGCTTGGTTCGTAACGCTAACGAATTAGAACAGATGGAGCAGGAAATCCTTGAGTATACAAATCGGATAAGCGCCTTTTTTTTAAAAAAAAGATCCAGGCCTCAGTAGATTCCTCTGAACAGGTCGACCAAGAAAAAGAATTGATGTCCAATTGGCCGGGACGGATGAAAAGCGAAGGGCTTGAGACCGTTTGGATTCAGCTTTGTACAGATAGTTCGGTTGATATTCATGTTCGATACTATCGAAGGTCCTGTGACCGCCGAAAAGGAAAAAGATATAAAGGTGCATACGCTGGCTTAATCCTTCTTGGAATCCATGATCGCTGCTCGCCTGCTTTGGCTTCTATGGTGAGTTCTTGGTCAGCCTTATTAAGTTCTTTTGAAGAAGTCCGTCAAGTGCTTTGTGACCGTGGGATGACGTTGGGTATAAAGGTCATCCGTAAACTGACCTATCGGTACGCAGAGCGGGCTCGAGCCGAACAACAAGCGGGCCGAATCCCATTAAATGATAGAGATTTACTTGAAGGGCGGCGAGTCGTTATCAGCACTGATGGTGGCCGCACTCGGCTCAGAGAGAAGAAAAGGGGACCAAAAACCCAAAAGGATAGAACCCGATTTCGTGGGGCATGGCGAGAACCCAAGCTTTTGATCATTTATGTAGTGGACGCCCATGGAAAACAAGAAAAAAGCTTTTCACCATTTATTGATGGCTGTTTCAATGGACCGGATGGTGTATTCCACTTGTTAAAGGGTTATTTGAACTCCCTTCATATTCAGAACTCAGACAAAATACTGTTTGTTGCAGATGGGGCACATTGGATTTGGAATCGAATCCCCGGACTGCTAAAAGCATTGGGTTTGGCTCCTGAGCGTGTGTATGAACTTCTCGATTTCTACCATGCAGTTGAGCATCTGGGTACAGTAGCAGGCTTAAGGAAGACCTGGTCATCCAAGGAACGCAAACGCTGGGTATCGAAGCAGCGAGGTCTTCTGCTGAAGGGAAAGGCGATTGAGGTGGTACAGGCCGTCCAGAAGCTTTGTAGAGGCAGAAACAGTAAGGCTATCAAGACGGAACGGGATTATTTTGTGCGCAATGAACTGAGGCTTAATTTCTCAACTGTAAAAGCGTTGAACTTACCTATTGGCAGCGGTGCTATTGAAAGTTCGATTCGGAGAGTCGTGAATTTACGTCTTAAAGGTCCATGCATCTTTTGGTATCGGGAGAATGCAGAAAAAATGATTATGCTGCGATCATTTTATAAAGCAGGGCGTTGGAACTGCCTGAAGCAGATGGCAAACATGCACAATCCAGTGCCAGCGGTATAACCGGGAAAATGGGAATGCGCCCGTGCCTTTTTTGGCATCGGCCCACCATGAACGCGTGGACGGCAAAGGGTATCCTTACGGGCTAAAAGAGAATCGGCTGCCGCTTTCGGCAAGGATTCTGGCCATTGTTGATGTGTATGATGCCCTGACCGCCTATGACCGACCCTATAAAAAGGCAATGCCGGTTAAAAAGGCCTTGTCTATTTTATAAGAGGGCAAGGGCAGTCAGTTTGGCCCGGATCTTGTGGACATTTTTATCAACGAGAAATGCTACAATATCCAGTGTCGTCAGCACCAGCGGATTTCAGTGGATCTTCAGTTTGAAATTTTATTTTTATCCAACGAGGACCAGGCCTGGTATGTTGAAAAATACGGGCTTCCGGAGGCAGAGGGCATTGACCAGACCAAGAGCGTATCTGAAACCGATGACGCAGAAGAGATGCGCATCCGGGTCAAGGATATCTCTGTGAGCGGCATGCAGTTCCAGACCGGTTATTATTTCCCTTTGGATAATTTTGTCATGCTGAAGATTTTGATCCGTTCTATTGATCTGTCTGTATTGTCCAGAGTGGTTCGCATCAAGCACAGGCCCATGGGAACAGGCTATGTCATGGGGGTTGAGTTTGTGAACATGAAAATGACGGAACGGGAAAAATTGCTGCGCTATGTTCAGTCATTATCAACTGAAGAAAAAAAGACCCCCCTTCGGTTTTATTAGTCAGGCTAGAGTCTTTAAGGTTGGTTTTCATCATTTTTAAGGTCAGGTAAATGAAAAAAAATTTGGTTCTTGCGGTGGATGATAAACCTAAAAACCTACAGTTTTTAGGTCGGTTGCTCTCTGACAACGGGTATGAGGTGGCCATGGCCCAGAACGGGAGCCAGGCCATCAACTTTGTTCAAAAAGAGTCGCCTGACTTGATTCTTTTGGACATTATGATGCCTGAAATGGATGGATATGAGGTGTGCCGGCAATTGAAACAAGATGTGGGTGCCTGTCATATCCATGTGATTTTTCTGACCGCAAAAACCGATACCCAAGATGTGGTCAAAGGATTTGAGGCCGGCGGGGTGGATTATGTGACCAAGCCTTTTAATTCTGCCGAACTTCTGGCCCGGATCAGGACCCATGTTGATCTTAACGCCCTTAGAGGGCTTTTGCCCATGTGTGCCAGCTGTAAGAAAATCAGGGATGAAAAAGGATACTGGAAAGAGGTGGATGCCTATCTGGAAGCCCACTCCCAGGTGCTTTTTACCCACGGAATATGCCCTGATTGCATGCATAAACTCTACAAAGAGACCTCATGGTATAAAAAAAGCCAATCTTAAGGCCTGGCCGTTTCTCAAGTTTTTGGGTATGCCCAATTGCTTTTTTCATGGATTGCGTTATGTTAAGGACGTTGAATTTAACCTGGTTTGAATTTGATTAACTTAAGGTGTTTTTCACCGTAACCAATGGAGCGACTATGAGTAAAGTAATTGCAATGGCCGGCAAGGGCGGTGTGGGAAAAACCACCGTTTCTGCGCTGGTGACCCGATATTTTGCCAAGAAAAATTCTGATCCTCTTCTTGCCATTGATGCAGATCCCAACTCAAATCTGGGGGAGACCCTGGGGCTTAACATAGAAAATACCGTGGGAGACATCAGGGAAAATTTTATGAAAGATCCCCAGGGTGTGCCTGCGGGCATGGACAAGATGCTCTACCTTGAAATGCTCATGAACCAGGTTCTGATTGAGGAAAAATCCTATGACCTGCTGGTCATGGGCCGCCAGGAAGGCCAGGGCTGCTATTGCATGGTCAATAATATTCTGAACCGGTTTGCCGAGCAATTGGAGAGCAACTATAAATATCTGCTGGTGGACAATGAAGCCGGCATGGAGCATTTGAGCCGGAGAACCAGCGGCAAGGTGGATATTTTGCTTCTGGTGACAGATTATGCCCTCAGAGGGCTGCGGGCTGTGGGCCGGATCAACTCCATGCTGGGGGATCTGAAACTGGATGTCAAAGAAAAGGGGATTATTGTCAACCGGGCCCCGGAAAAATTAAGCCAGGCGTTTTTGGATGAGGTGGAAAGAATCGGGGTGCCGATTGTGGCGACCATTCCCGATGATAATAATCTTTTGGAGTTTGATATGGAACAGCGCTCTTTGATTGACCTGCCTGACGACTCTCCAGCGGTTAAGGCCGTGGATCAGCTCATGGCAAAGGCCAAGGAGATCATGGGCTGATCATGGGATATGTATTTGATTTCAAGGATGCCCAGGGCTATGATGCCGGGTTTGAGCGGCCGAAATCCAGGCACGGCCTTGACCTTGAAATCAAATTAATCCGTGATCTGGTCAACCCCAAAGCGGGCCAGCGCCTTGTGGATATCGGCTGCGGCACAGGCATCAGCCTGGTGCCTTTTCTGGACCAGGGCATGAGCCTGACCGGCATTGATTATTCTCCATATATGCTGGACAAGGCCGCTGCCCGGCTGGGCAGCCAGGTCGATCTTCACAGGGGACCTGCTGAGGATCTTCCCTTTGACGATAATGCATTTGATACGGCCTTGCTGTTTACCAGTCTGGAGTTTACGGACCGGCCGGCCAAGGCCATTGAAGAGGCCTGCCGGGTGGCCAAGGACAGGGTGGTGATCGGGGTGCTCAACCGGTATGCGCCCCTGAATATGGCCCGGCGGTTTAAAAGCTTTTTTTTCCCCGGCATTTATGGACATGCCCAGTTTTTCAGTGTGGGAGAGTTGAAAATGATGCTTAAAACCATTTTGGGCCGGGTGCCTGTTAAATGGGGAACCACCCTTCAGTTTCCCTTTGTCTCGGGCACCTGGGCCGCACGGGTGGAAAATTTAAAGCTGGTGCAAAAGTCCTATTACGGCACCTTTATCGGCATGCGTATCCGGCCGGTTCCCAAGTTCAGGACCCGGCCCCTGACCTTGAAGATCCGGAAGCCAAAAAGTTACAAGCCTGCCACAGGGCTTGCCACGGGAATGAGAATCAAAGAATGAGGCCGGCCAAGCTTTTTGAACCCTTAGAAGAGAAAATGGTCAAATGCCTTGCCTGCAACCATTATTGCAGGATCGCCCCGGGAAAACAGGGCCGGTGCAGGGTCAGGGAAAATCAGAACGGATTCTTGGTTTCCCTGGTCTATGACCGGCTGGTTTCAGCCGGTTCCGACCCCATAGAAAAAAAACCTATTTTTCACCTTAAACCCGGCTCGACCTCTTTTTCCATTGCCACCATGGGGTGCAACTTCAGGTGCCAATTTTGCCAGAATTCAGATATTGCCCAGATGCCCCAAGGGCTGACACCTGAGGCCTGGATCATGGGCAAAAAAATTGAACCCGAGGATATTGTGGCCCAGGCCATGGCCCGGGGGTGTGAAAGTATTTCCTATACCTATACTGAACCTACGGTTTTTTTTGAACTGGCCCTTGGGACAGCACGCCTGGCCAAGGAAAAAGGGCTGTACAATATTTTTGTCACCAACGGCTTTATGAGCCCTGAACTTATTGACCTTGCAGCCCCTGTCCTGGACGCGGCAAACGTGGATTTAAAGGCCTTTAATGAAGATTTTTACAAGCAATATTGCAGGGCAAGGCTCGGGCCGGTAAAAGAGAGCCTGAAACTGATGAAACAAAAGGGCATGATGGTCGAGGTGACCACCCTGATCATCCCGGGGCTGAATGATGATCCAAACGAGCTGGAAAAAATGGCCGGGTTTATTTCCCGGGAACTCGGGCCTGAGACCCCCTGGCACCTGTCCCGGTTCCATCCGGCATACAGGCTTCAGGACAGGGCCGCCACCCCGGTAAAAATTCTTGAGCAGGCCTGTGATATCGGTGTTTCAGCAGGACTTTATCACGTATACACGGGCAATGTTCCCGGCGCCAGGGAAAACACCTTTTGCCGGGCCTGCAATGCTCTGGTGGTCAGGCGCCAGGGGTATGGGGTCGAAAATTATCTTGTCCAGGGATGCTGTCCTGAATGCGGACACC
This sequence comes from Desulfobacter sp., assembly GCA_028768545.1. NCBI lineage: Bacteria > Pseudomonadati > Thermodesulfobacteriota > Desulfobacteria > Desulfobacterales > Desulfobacteraceae > Desulfobacter > Desulfobacter sp. The sequence goes on along the minus strand of CP054838.1, from coordinate 51,019 downwards.
CGGTCTACGGGATCTATTGAATCCAAAATAATTAAGGCAATAAAACAGATGAAACCCCAAGCTATAAAAAAACAATTCACCCAAAAGACCCTGGACTACGGCAGGATGATCAAGTTTTCCCATACCATTTTTGCCCTGCCCTTTGCCCTGTCCGCCGTGATCCTGGCCTGGGAGTCCCATCCCTTTTCCCTTTGGGATCTTGCCTGGATTCTTACGGCCATGGTCAGTGCCAGGTCCGGTGCCATGGGCTTCAACCGGATTGTGGATGCCCGGATTGATGAAAAAAATCCCAGAACCGCTGTCCGGGAGATTCCTAGCGGGGTATTATCCCCAAAAGAGGCCATATTCTTTGTGGGGATATCCTGTTTGATTTTTATATTTTCCTCGGCCATGCTCTCCGGACTTTGTTTTATCCTTTCGTTTCCCGTACTTTTTTTTCTTGGGTTTTATTCTTATACCAAACGGTTCACCCCCTACTGCCACGTTTATCTGGGGTTTGCCATCGGCCTTGCCCCTGTCGGAGCCTGGGTGGCCATTACCAATACCCTGGACCCGGGCATTATATTTTTGTCCATGAGCCTCTGGACCTATATTGCCGGGTTTGACATTCTTTATGCCTGCCAGGACATTGATTTTGACCGGGAACAGGGCTTGTTTTCCCTGCCGGCAACCCTTGGGGCAAAAAATGCCATGAACGTTGCACGATTGCTGCATTCCATGACCATGGTTTTTTTTGTGGCCATGTTTTTTGCCTTTGGCATGCACCCTGTATTTTTGGTTTTTTTAGGCCTGATCGGCCTGGTTCTGATCATTGAGCACCAATTGGTCCGTCCGGAAGATTTAACCCGGATTAATTTAACATTTTTTCATATGAATTCCATCGTCTCGGTGGCCCTGCTCATCGGGGTGGTGGTGGAGACCTTGTTAAGATGAATTCAAATCTGAATATCGGCAAAACATATGTGGTCGCGATTTCCGGGGCTTCGGGCAGTATTTACGGTGTTCGTCTGGTCAGGGCCCTGGCCGAGACCTCTGGCCGGGTACTGGTCATTCTTTCTTGTGCGGGGCTTAAGGTATTGGCCCATGAGATGGCCATGCTTGCCCATGAATCCTTTGGGGACCTTCTTATCCGGCAGGGCATGTCAAAAACCAGCCTGGAAAAAATTGAGATTTTTACCCAGGATGAAATAGGGTCAGCACCGGCCTCAGGCTCCTTTGTTCACCAGGGCATGGCCGTGGCCCCCTGTTCTATGAAAACATTGTCTGCCGTGGCTTCCGGCTATGCTGACAACCTTATGACCCGGTCCTGTGATGTGAGCCTCAAGGAAAAACGGCCCCTGGTTCTGGTGCCCAGGGAAACCCCGCTCAACCTTATTCATATTGAAAACATGGCCAAAGCAGCCCGGGCAGGGGCTGTTATTTTGCCGCCTTGTCCTTCGTTTTATAGCTTTCCCAAGACCATGGAAGACCTGGCTGACACTGTGGTGGCAAGAATCATGGATCACCTTGGGGCAGAACATGACCTGCTAAGGCGCTGGGGCAGTTGACACCCGTGGAAAATGATTTTACCGTCCTGATGGACTGGCCAGGGGTTGGATTGATCCTCGAGCGGTTATCCGCTTCCGGCAGAGCCGCATTCATTGTGGGCGGTGCCGTCAGGGACATGATCATGGGCTTGGATTTTGATGATGTGGATATTTTGACCCGGTCAGATCCGGAAGATGTGGAAATCCTGTTCAAAGATCAAAAGACAAAGCAGGTGGGCCAGGCCTTTCCCATTACCCTGGTCAACGGGGTGGAGGTGGCCTCGTGCAGAAGCGAGTGTTCGGGGGCTGATTTCCCCATCTCTGATCTTGGGATGCGGGATTTTACCATCAACGCCATGGCTTTGGACCCTTTTTCAGGAACCCTGATTGACCCTTTTAAGGGGAAAGAGGATATCAAGGATGGCATCATCCGGTTTACCCGGGATTCTGTCCAGCGGATTAAAGAAGATCCTTTGAGAATGGTCAGGGCCTGTCGGTTTGCCGCCAAATTTTGCAGCCGGATTGAGCCGGCTTCCTTTGCCGCCATTAAAACCCACAGGCAATTGATCGCTGACCAGGTCTCCAAAGAGAGAATCCGGCTTGAACTGATCAAGGCCATGGCTTTGGATTTTCCCTCTTTGTTCTTGACCCTTCTCCACGACACCGGCCTTTTGGGGCTGATACTTCCCAGCCTGGACCGGTGCCACACCCTTGACGGGGGGCCTTTTCACGGGGAGACCGTTTTTGAACACTGTCTTCTGGTGGGGGATGCCCTGCCTTTTTCCCGGCCCTTGCTCCGGCTGGCAGGGTATCTCCATGATGTGGGCAAGTATGATGCCGCAAGGATAAAACAGGGACAGCTGACCTTTGCGGGTCACGAACAATGCTGTGATGCTCTGGAAAATGATCTTGCCCGTCTTCGGTTTTCCGGCCGGGAGGCCGAATATATCCTTTCCCTGGTCAAAGGACATATGCCTCCTTTGAACGAAAAGACCACCCCCAAAGCGGTGCGCAGGCTTCTGGTCATGCTTGCCGATCTGAATCTTTCCCACAAGGATTTTCTCAGGATGAGAATTGCCGATAAAAAGGGGAATCTGGCCAAGTCCCCTTACACCTTTTCCCAGATTCGTATCCGCCTTAAAAAAATCTTGGATGAAATTTCAAATCAGGCCGCCTTGAACATCAATGATCTTGAGATTTCCGGCAGGGATATTCAGAACATTCTAAGCATGGGGCCGGGGCCTGGGGTGGGAAAGGTTAAAAAAAAACTTTTTGACCAGGTGGTGGCAGATCCAAGTCTTAACACCCGAGAGGCACTTGAAAGATTGATCAGGGGATTGCTGCCATGAAAATGGACAATCAGTGTTATCCTTGTCTTGTCAGCGCCGGGTTGAATGCCGCCTGCCTTGCCACTGAAGATCAGACCCTTGTGGGGGAAATTATCCGGAACGTTTTGGCAGAATTGGCGGTTGCGGATCCTAAAACCCCGCCGCCTCTGATTGCCCGGTTTGTTCAAGAGACTGTGGCCCGGGTTACAGGCGTAGACGATCCCTACGGCCCCTTAAAGAAAACCTGCAATGACATGGCTTTGGACCTATACCCTGAGCTTTTGGCCCTTAAGGCCAGTGCCGGGAACAGAAGGGCCCGTTTTGATACCGGGGTCCGGCTGGCCATTGCCGGTAATATCATTGATTTCGGGGTAAGCGCCCATGTGGGCAAAAAACTGGTGACAGATACGATTTCCCATTCGCTGAAAACGTCTGTCCATGGCAGTATTGAAACCTTTTACCGGGCCGTGGACAAGGCTGAAAATATTCTGTGGCTGGCGGATAATGCCGGCGAGATTGTTTTTGACCGGCTATTGCTGGAAGAGATGGATCTTTCAAAGGTGATTTATGCGGTCCGGGGCAAACCTGTGATCAATGATGCTGTGATGGAAGATGCCCGTGCCGCAGGCCTGACCTCCATGGTCAAGGTGGTGGATTCGGGTACCAACATCCCCGGCACCCTTGTGGATTATTGTTCCAATGCCTTTAAATCCGTTTTTCACAAGGCAGATCTCATCATTGCCAAGGGCCAGGGTAATTTTGAAACCCTGGACCATGGGGATCCTCGAACCTGGTTTTTGTTCAAGGCCAAATGTTCGGTGGTGGCCCGGTATGCCGGCTGCAACATCGGAGATTTAGTGGTCAAGCAAGGGGGGATATGATGTTTGGATGTCCCGGGTTTTCAGGGGAAAATCCTTTACTAATAAAAAAGCTGAGGCTATAAAGGCAAATTTTAACACCAAGAAAAAGGGCAGCTCATGGGAGATATTGTTCTTATCAATATAAGCGGCATGGACAGAAAAGGTCTGGATGCAAAATTCACAGGGATTCTGGCCCAGTATCGTGTCACCATCCTCGACATCGGGCAGGCGGTTATTCATGAACATATTTCCTTGGGAATTCTTGCGGAGATTCCCTGTGCCCAGGACTTTTCCCTGATTTTCAAGGATATGCTGTTTGAAGGTCATAACCTGGGGCTGAAAGTAGAAATCAAGCCTGTGGACCTGGACAATTACGAAACCTGGGTCCATGCCCAGGGCAAGGAGCGGCGGATTATCACCATTCTGGGCCGGGCCATTACTGCAAGCCAGATTTCAGCCGTGACTTCGGTGATTGCCGCCAACGATCTTAACATTGATTCTATTACAAGGCTTTCAGGCCGCCGATCTGTGAAAGATGCCCTGACCAATCCCAAAGCCTCTATCCAGTTTTCTGTTTCAGGCAGGCCAACAGATATCAAGGACATGAGGGGAAGGTTCATGGAGATTTCCCAGACCCAGGGGGTTGATATCTCTTTTCACGTGGACGATATCTACCGGAAAAACAGGAAACTTGTGGTCTTTGACATGGATTCCACCCTGATCCAGGCGGAGGTCATTGTTGAACTGGCCAAACTGGCAGGGGTGGGAGATGAGGTGGATAAAATCACAGAGGCGGCCATGCGGGGTGAGATGGATTTTGCGGAAAGTTTCCGGCGGCGGGTGGCCCTGCTGGGCGGTTTAAAAGAAGAACAGATTCAAGGCCTTGCCCAGACCCTTCCTTTGACCGAAGGGGCGGACCTGGTCATCCGGACCCTCAAGGGCCTGGGGTATAAACTGGGGATTTTGTCCGGGGGATTCACCTTTGTGGGCAATTACCTCAAAGAGCGGCTCGGATTTGACTATGTGTATGCCAACGAGCTTGAGATTAAAAACGGGGAGGTCACAGGCGAGGTTCACGGGGAAATTGTGGACGGAGAAAAAAAGGCCAGCCTGCTCCGGGAAATTGCCCAACGGGAAAATCTGTCCATCCATCAGACCATTGCCGTGGGGGACGGGGCCAATGATCTGCCCATGATCTCAATTGCAGGCCTGGGCGTTGCCTTTAATGCCAAGCCCCTGGTCCGGGAAAAGGCCAGCAATGCCATTTCCACCATGGGTCTTGACGGGCTTTTGTATTTGATCGGCATCCATGAGCGGGAGATCAGCCAGTCCGAGCCCATGACCTGAAATGAGTACCGATAAACAAGAAGGACAAGACTAAAATGTCCATAAATACAATGGGTGAGATTGTTAAACCAAAGACCATGACTCCTTCCAATAAAATTTTAGGCGTTGGCGGCAGCCCCAGGCAAAAAGGAAATTCTGATATTCTGCTGAACACAATCATCCATGCTGCCGCAGAAGAGAAGACTCAATGCCGTTCAGTGCAGTTAAGAGATGTGCAGTTTCAAGGGTGTATCGGTTGCGAAAAATGCAGGAAAGATAAGATCTGTACCGGGCTGACCGATGGGATGTCCTTAATTTATAATGGTATAATTTCTTCACAGGGCCTGGTTCTTGTTTCCCCCACCCACAACTATAATATTACCTCATGGATGAAGGCGTTCATCGATCGTTTATATTGCTTTTATAATTTTCAAAAGACTCACCCGCGAGCCTGGTCCAGTCAATTTGAAAATCAAAACCGCAAGGCCGTTGTTGTTGCTGTTTGTGAGCAGGAGAACAAAAAAGATATGGGATTTACCATTGAAGCGATGAAATTACCCCTGGAAGCGCTCGGGTATGAAGTGATTGAAGAACTATCGGTTTTTAAGGTCTTTGAAAAAGCAAGGGTAAAAAAAGATACCGCAACCTTGGAAAGGGCGTCAAATATAGGTAAACGCCTTGCCAAATCAATCAGTCAATAAAAAAGGGTAGACCATGGGCAATAAACAGAAAAATAACCCCTTGCATGGAATCACCCTGGAAAAAGCGGTGATTCAATTACAGGAGCATTACAGCTGGGAAGGGCTGGCCCAGAGGATCAATATCAATTGTTTTAAAAGTGACCCGTCCGTCAAGTCCTCTCTGAGGTTTTTACGCAAAACACAATGGGCCAGAGATAAGGTGGAAAGCCTGTATGTTTCAACGTTTAACCAAAAATCGCCATGGGATAATGCCAGATAGCTCAGGCCGGAACCCCGGCTGGATAAAACTCTCTGAGCTGGGCTTTGGTGTTGTGCTGGCACTTATTGCTGGTGTCGCTGCAGGGTATGGCCGGTATTGGCTTGGGTATTTTGTGCTGGGCCAGGGAACCCTTGTGGGGCTTTTCATTCCCTGGGCGGCCCATATCTTATGCCCGGTTCCCACTTGTAAATCTGTGAAAAATTTTAGGCCAATGATTCAGGTCGTGATTTTGCTTTTTTGTTTTATGGCTGCCCAGGCAATCGGATTCGTCATTGCCCAGCCCTGGTTTGAGCCCTTGGGGTGGCTGGGCCGGATCATCCAGGATGGAACACGTGAGACCGTATGGGGGATCAGCCTTTTAGGGGGAGCGGCTGCAAAAAATTTTCAACTGGGGGTGAGTGGCGGTTTCTGGATTTTTTTAAATTTGTTTGACCTTTTTTTCATGGTTTTTTTCTTCCTTGTCGGCATTAACAGCTATTGGGAGGCCGGCAATGATTAAATGGGTCCGGGGGGTGACCATTATCCTTGCCCTGGCAGCCCTGGGGGCGGGGGTGTTTTTTTGGGATGCTGAAAAGGAACTTCGCCAGGCATACCAGGCATATAAACACCAGGATATGGACCAGGCCATGCGCCATGCAAGACGGGCGATTGTTGCTGCAAAAAAGGGTGAAAAAATTATCAACTCTGCGCTGAAACTTGAATATGCCATCCGCCATAATCATCCTGAAAAAGCCATGGATTACCTGGATCAGGCGATTGTGCTTCAGCCTTTCTGCGGCCTGTGTTATCTGCAAAGAGGGGATCTGAACTACAGGCAAAAAAAATTTTCGGTTGCCCTCCATGATTTTAAAAAAGGATTTGAAAATTCAGGCCAAATAAAATTAATGATCCAGGCCTATTATTATGCCCGGCAGGGGTTGTCTCACTTGAAAGTGGGCGAATATAAAAAAGCGGCAACAGATTCTTGGAATGCCCGGCGGGCGGATCCAAAATCCCCCCTGGCCTTTTTTCTGGAATCAAAGGTACGCGATAAACACGGGGACCTTGACGGCGCTTATGAAAATGCCCAAAAAGGGTATGGCCTTGGCTCAAAAAAACGTGGTTTTTTTTCTTCACCCGAAGGGGATTTGTGGTTGAGATACTATGTTGATATTAGGATCCGGCACAAAGCCGCACACAGGTAATCATGGTCACATGCCTTGTGTCTTTCAGCTAAAGCAAAATCAATATTCGGGTTTAAGTCTTGAGCCTTTCTTTTAAAACGGCAACGGCCGTTTGGCTGGCCTTTGGGGAAAATAATTTTAAATTTATTCGGATGCATTGATGAGCTTAAAAGGTTAGGGGGTGAGTCTCACCATAAAAAATATGAAAAATAAAATCGAACTGCTGGCCCCGGGCGGAGATCTTGATTCCATAAAAGCGGCAATAGCCGCAGGTGCGGATGCCATATACTGCGGCCTGAATAAATTTAACGCCAGAAACCGGGCCGCCAATATAAATTTTGACGATTTAACCGGGGTGATTCACCTTGCCCATAAAAACAATTGCAAAGTTTTTTTAACCCTTAATATATTGATCACGGGAAATGAAATCCCGGCCCTTGTAAGGCTGCTCAATAAATTGATCAATACAAGTATTGACGGGGTTGTTGTTCAGGATTTCGGATTGTTCTACCTATTATCCAAATATTTTGATGGCCTGAAAATCCATGCCTCCACACAGCTCAACACACATAATCCAGGACAGATAAAATTTTTGAGCAGGCTTTCGGCCAATCGGGTTAACCTGGCAAGGGAGCTGAGTATTTCTGAGATAAAAGATCTGGCTTTGACCGGGCAAAAAAAAGATATCAGTACTGAGGTATTTGTCCATGGGTCTTATTGCATTGGTTTTTCAGGCCTGTGTTATATGAGTTCTGTTCATGGGGGGAACTCAGGGAATCGCGGCAGATGCAGCCAGCCCTGCCGCGACAGGTATCTTACCACCCCTGAGGGTAAGGATTTTCCCCTTAATCTTAAAGATAACTCAGCTTTTTTTGATCTGGAAAAATTATCTGAGGCCGGGGTTGATTCCTTAAAAATAGAAGGCAGAATCAAGGGGTTTGACTATGTGTATTCAGTGGTCAACTGCTGGAAAAAACGTGTCCAGAATTTTTATGGTCAAAAGAGAATCAACCCGGACAATCGTGATCTTTATAAGGTCTTTAACCGGGATTTTTCAAATGCGTATTTAAGGGGGGATATTCATAAAAATATGTTTATTGATAGCCCCCGGGACAATTCAATCAAACAATTTTCCAAAACAGATAAGGAGACGGCAGAAAAGAAAATCAGGTATTATGAAGAAAAAGCTGAGACCTCAACCATTGTCAAAAACAAAATCAAAGGATTAACTACAGCAAAAATTCCTTTAACAATAAGGGTTTCAGGAAAAATTGGCACCCCTTTAAACGTGACTGTAATAAGTGGTGACGATTCATTTGTTGTACGTTCTAAAACCAATTTGTCAAATGCCGGTATTGATCCCCGGATCCTGCACACCCCGAACCATCAAAAAGATGCAGCAGCAATGTTTTCGGGCGGCAAATCCTTTGGCCCCAAAAAAAATAAAAACCCTGACAGGCGCCTGAATCAGGGTGTTTTATTAAGCCGGTTCAAGGCCGTAAATGACACGGCATATTACATTGAACATATGGATTTAGATAATCTTCAGGAAGATCTTTTTGTATCTTTTAAAGATCTTACCGGGATTAAAAAACAAATTTTATCTATCTTAAGTGGTTCAAAACAAATTTTTGACCCAATTGACCCTCCCTTCTTAAAAAAAGAAAAGCCTATAAAAATTAAGCCCAGTCTTTCTGTATTAATTTCCTCTAAAAAGGATTTGCATCTTTTCAATAAAAGCGCTGCAAATATTTTTTTTCAACTTCCTGACAGTCTTAACGATGGTGACGGGTTTATAGATTTTTTTTTAGAAAATAAAGAATTAACCCCCTGGTTTCCGTCTGTTCTAATCGGAAAAGACTATATAGCTGGGGTAAAATTTCTTGAACGTGTGCAGCCAAAACTGATTGTAACCAATAATACCGGCATCGCTTATGAAGCCTGTAAAAAGGCAATTCCCTGGATAGCAGGTCCATTTTTAAATATTGTCAATTCATTCAGCCTTTTATGTTTAAAAGAAAATTTTAATTGTTACGGTTCATTTATTTCAAATGAGATTAGCCGAAAACAGATCAAAAGTATTATTAAGCCGGCAAATTTTAAATTGTATTATAGTCTTTATCATCCTATTTTATTGATGACCAGCAGGCAATGTCTGCTTCACCGGGTGATTGGATGCGAAAAAGATTATATTGAAGAAGACTGTATTCCAAGATGTAATAGATCTTCATCCATTACAAATTTAAACAAGGTTCCTTTTTTTATTCAGAAAACAAAGAACAACCATCATTGCATCTATAATAATGAGAATTTTCTGAATACAGATATCCTCACTGATTTTCCAAATGTTTTCTCCAGTTTTTTTGTTGATTTAAGGGATATTAAAACCCAGACTAAAATAGGGATGGATAAATCCTGTATAATTGCGCTTTTTGAAAATTTTCTAAGTGGAGTCTCCGATTCAGAAAATATACTCAAACAAATGATTCATCCCTCGACCAACGGCCAATATAAAAAAGGCATCTAAGAAAAATATTCTGCGGACAGGCCGCAGAGATGAGGGCTATACCTTAAAAGGAGGATGAAATGAAAATATCAAGCGTGATATTCACAATTTTTTTGGTCACATCAGCCGTATATGCGGGAGACGGGATGCTGAATGTAGAAAGTAAATTTAGCGTTGAAAATACAGCAGATCGAATGGAAAGGGTTTTAAATGAAAAAGGGATGACTATTTTTAACAGAATTAACCATTCTGAGAGTGCCGGCAACATTGGTATTCAATTAGGTGAAACCCAATTAAAAATATTCGGAAATCCAAAGGCCGGCAGTCCGCTCATGAAATGTCAGCAGAGTATCGCCATAGATTTACCGCAAAAAGCACTCATCTGGAAAGACGAAAATAATAAGGTCTGGATATCTTATAATGACCCAAGATATTTGCAAAAAAGACACAAAATGTCTGGTTGTGAAAAAGCGATTTCTAAAATAGAGAAGGCTCTTGCCAATATAACAAAATCAGCAGCAGACAAAGAATAGGGTATAAGAATTCAGATTAACAGGACATGTTTTTCAATGGGCACAAGATCATAACAAAGAAAAAAATAGAGTCCCTCAATAAAAAGAAGCTTGATAAAGACTTGATTATATCATGGCTCAACGAGTATGGTGGTATTGTACTCATTTATCATCATTGATGATAAATGGGGAGTTCATAGGAAAATATCTGGATTAGAAAGATATTAACTGGTTTTGCGGCGCCGTTTTTTCAGAAGTTCTGATATTGTATGCGTGCCCTGGTGAACAGGGATTGAATTCACGGTTTTTTTCAGCAGATTCGGAGGTGGCTTTTGACTGGACCATGTACTAAAACAGCACATGGTTTGAATTCGGCGTTCCTGGGTTTGGTTACATTATTTTTCATGGTTATTCTTTTATTTTCTCCCGCGGCCATGGCGGATATCGCAACAGGAGAGGCATTTTACAAAGACCTTTCCGCTCTTGCCCGCAACGGGGAAAATCCTATGATTGAAAAATTAAACACCGCTCCACGAACCCTTAACTGGGATAGGGCAAACCCGGTTCAGTTCAAAGGGCACTTAAGGTTTTTAACCTCAACAAAAGAGGGCAGCCCAGATGAGACCCGGCTTTTTTTTGTCAGGAGCACCCAGGGACAGATCATCATCCTGACCATCCCGGACAGGGCGGATCTTGCATACCAGGAACTGGAGACGCTGGGAATGTTCAGAATTCTGTGTCACGGTTTCGGTTCCCGGATCTGCCTCAGCGCCAGCGGAAGTAAAAGTCAGGTCCGAGAATGGGCCTTCAATCAGCCACGTCGGAGGAGTTGACTTTTGCTGGAGCGGAGTTCCTGGAACCATCTTTTCCATCTGTAAATAAATCCCTATCAAATTCCCAGCTCTTTATCCAGCCGGCCTTCAAAGAAAATTGCCAACTGGGAAATTGTCAGTGACCAATTTTGAATCGGCATTGTCCATTTTTTACTGGCGTTCTGGATCCCCATGTAAAGCAGTTTTAACAGGCTGTCCTGGTTCGGGAATGATCCCTTTGTTTTGGTCAGTTTTCGAAACTGTCGATGCACAGCCTCAATGGTATTTGTGGTGTATATTATCCGTCGAATCTCTTCTGGATATTTAAAGAAATGACTGAGGCGTTCCCAGTTGTTCCGCCAGGATTTTATCACAATCGGGTATTTGTCATTCCATTTATTTTCCAAGATATCCAGTTCTTCTTCGGCCAGATCCTTATTGACCGCTTTATAAACACGTTTTAGATCTGCCATAAATTCCTTTTTATTTTTGGAACCAACGTATTTCAATGAATTTCGGATCTGGTGGACTACGCAGAGTTGAACTTCTGTGTCCGGGAATATGGTCTCAATGGCCTCGGGAAAACCTTTTAGACCATCAACACAGGCAATCAGGATATCTTTTACCCCTCGGTTTGAAAGGTCTGTTAACACCTGCAGCCAGAAGTTCGCACCCTCATTCTCGGATATGTACAGCCCAAGAACCTCTTTGCGGCCCTCGATATTCACCCCAAGAATTGTGTAAACGGCTTTGCTGCCGACCTTTCCGTTTTCTCGTACTTTATAATGTATGGCATCAAGCCATACGATTGGGTACACATTTTCCAACGGCCTGGCCTGCCATTCTTTGACGGTATGGATGATTTTATCGGTAATGGTGCTCAGAGTGGCATTTGAAATCTCAAGTCCATAGATTTCCTGTAAATGGGAAGCCATATCATTATAACTCATGCCCAGGCCGTAAAGGGCTATTATCTTTCTTTCAATTTCATCGCTGAGCGTTGTCTGATGTTTTTTGACGATCTGTGGAGAGAAGGTTCCGGCCCTGTCACGCGGGGTTTTTAGCTCAAATTTACCATCCAGGGATTTAATGGTCTTTTTGCTTTTTCCATTACGGCGGTTGGCAGAAACTTCCTGCCCGAGATGGGACTCCAACTCTCCTTCAAGAGCAGCTTCAGCAAGATTTTTGATTAATGATGTAAGGACGCCGCCCTTACCTGTGAAGGGTTTACCTTCCTGGATGCCTTTAAGGGCTTTTTGAAAATCAAATTCGGTGTTTTCTTCGGTCATGTCAGTTCTCCTTATTTAGCTGAGTATATCAGCTTTCATTCAACTGACACAGAATTTTGAACGCCCTCGAGACGCTTATTGACAGCAAGCTCAACTTTAATATTAAAGTTCTGGACTCTATCGTCAACAATAAGAAATATAAGTTTGCCCAGTTTGTCACCCCGCCGGAACAGCCTTTGTTTGATAAAATTTTTAAACTGATGATCATACTCATGCTTTTTTTTGTCATGGTGGGTATGGGACTGACCCTGACGGGCAAGGATTTTTTAATCCTTATTTCCAAACCCAGGGGAATTATTATCGGGGTGGTGCTCCAGTTCGGGATCATGCCGCTGATTGCCGTGGCACTTGGCTATTTGATGGGGTTTCATTCTGCCTATCCCTATATCTATGTGGGAATGATCCTGATCACGGCCACGCCCGGAGGGGTAACCTCCAATTTGATGACCCATTATGCCAAAGGGGATGTTGCCCTGTCTGTTTCGCTGACCTCCCTGTTCACGGTTTTATCCATATTTTTTGTCCCGCTGCTCTTAAATGCCTATTGCGCCAATATACCCGATGTAAACGTTCCCACAAAGATCATTGCCGTGACCATTACCGTACTGGTCATCCTTCCCCTTGCCATTGGCATGATATTTCGAAAGTTCAATGAAGGCCTTGCAAAGAAAATCACCCCTGTATTCAGCATCCTGGGTATTATTGCACTCTTGTTCCTTATCGTTGCCGGTATTTTCAGCAACCTTGAAGGGTTTGCAGATACCCGGCGGCATGGTCTTTTGTTTTATACCATGGTGCTTATGCTGAGCGCTTCAGGTATGGTGGTCGGCGCTATTGTACCGGTCCTTTTCAAGGTTGCCCATGTTCAGGTCCGGGCGATTTCCCTTGAAACCGGCCTGAGAAATGCCTCTTTGGCCATGACCATTGCCCTGTTGATTCAGGATGCCATGGGGGATTTTCATTCCTCAATGTTCTGGGTGTCCGGGATGTTCGGGTTGTCCATGTATATTGCCGGGATCATTGCCATCAAGGTCTATCCCAAATTATTTCCCATAAACTAAAGAGAGGGGCACTCCCCTGGAAAATCAGGCAAATGGTATGAATCGGAGGATATTATGATTAAAAAAATATTGATCTGCACGGTATGTATTGTTGGGGTGGTGGTTGTGATTCTCGGATATGGATACCAGTCTGCCACCCAACTTCCCGACAATACTCCCAAAGCATTTCTGGCATCAGGGAAAAAGGCTGAAAAGGTGGTGGTCTGTATCGGTGACAGCATTACCCACGGCAGGGTGAGCCACAACTATGTGGATGAACTCCAGGCCAGGTTTCAAGGTCAGGATGTTTTTTTTGTGAATGCAGGCATCAACAGCGAGCTGGCCTATAATGTACTCCAAAGGATTGATGAGGTGGTCAAATGCAGCCCTGATTTCATTACCATCCTGATCGGCACCAATGATGTGTCAGCCACCTTGAATGAAAAAAATGCGGCCAGATATGTCAGAGAACAGAACCTGCCCAGGATTCCTGATCCTAAATGGTATGAGAAGAATCTGATTGCCATCATTGATATCCTGAGGACAAAAACCAGGGCCCAAATAGGGCTGCTCTCTTTGCCGCCCATTACCGAAGACAGGAGACACCCGGGCTTTGCAAGAACGAGAGAATATTCCAAAATTATCAAAGACCTGGCTGCCCAGCATAATCTGGTGTATCTTCCTTTAAACGAAAAGATGAATGCTGTTTTGCAAACCCGTGACCCTCAAATGAAATCTTCCTATGTGGCAGGGGAGTACAAGCTGATGTACAAAGCGATCTTCAGCCATTATATCCTGGGCCGAACCTGGGATGAGATCGCAGAAAACAATGATTTTGTTTTTTTGACGGATAACCTTCATCTCAACGGCAGGGGCGCTTTGACCGTTGCCGGATTAATAGAGGGGTTTCTGGGGGGGTACAATGATTTATCTGCAAAGACGACAGGGGCTCTCGAATAAATATTCAAGGAGGTTTCCATGGTCCGGGATTTTAGAAAAACCTTGGTGTGTTTGATTTTAATCTTGGGCTTCCTTTGTTTGTACCCATGGCTACAACCCCCCACAAAGTCCATCTGAGAGGCACCATCAAATCTGTTTTTGGAGAATACCTGGACTGTAATAATGACGGTAAGGGAGAAGGCGGATATCCGCCGGCATATGATTCTAAAATTTATCGGCCCAAGGGTGTTTTTTTGGAGCCGATACAAAAAGATTAAGGAGGGAGCGCAATGGCAAAGATCATACTCAAAGAAGTTGATAAAGTTGAAATTCTTACCCTTCAGGACAATTATGTCGATCTGGCCTCCCAGGACGGCAATGATGTGGTGCAGCGTGCCATGCCCCTAAAGGGGATGGATTTTGCAAATAGTATCCTTGCAGAACACGGGTTTTCAGCCCTTGTTTCCATTATCTGCGGTGATACGGTCAGAACCGTTCTGTTTGATTTTGGGTTTTCCCAAACCGGGGCCTTTGAGAATTCAAAGGCGCTCAATGTTGATCTTTCAACTATTGAAATGATGGCCCTTTCCCATGGGCACAGTGATCATACCGGCGGCTTTAAAGCCATGGTTGAGGGAATCGGTCAAAAGGGCATGAAACTTGTGGCCCACCCGGCAGCATTCAGGAAAGACTGTGTTATCAAAATCACAGAAGAGTTTAAAATTGGGATGCCCAAACTGGAAAAAGAGGAGATAAAAGCGGCCGGAGTAGACTTAATTGAATCAAAAGCCCCCTATCCCATGCTTGATGAGGCCCTCTGGTTTTTGGGCGGTATTCCCAGAAAAACCGAATTTGAAAAAGGATCTGCCGCCTTTCACTACCAGGAGGGTGGAGAAGAAAAATGGGACGCCATTGACGATGACACCTCCCTTGTGGCCCATGTCAGGGGAAAAGGACTTGTTATCCTTTTCGGATGTGCCCATGCCGGGATCATTAACACCATTGAGTATGCAAAAGAGCAGACCGGCGTGGACGCGCTTTTTGCCGTCATGGGCGGATTCCATTTGACCGGCCAGGAGTTTGCCCCCATTATCGAACCCACAGCCATGGCACTCAAGGAGTAGAATCCAACCTATGTTGTTCCCACCCATTGCACGGGCAGGAATGCATCCGTCCGGATTGCCCGGGAGATGCCGGATCAATTTTTGCTCAATATGTCCGGAACCCGGATGGTGTTCGCAGCTTAACCTTTTGAGAAAAAAATAAGATGACCGCAAAGCCGGAACAAGAGTAACTCAAATCTTCCGGCTTTTGTGGTCAGTTTCATGACACCCTGAATTATCAATCTCTCAATTTTAAGCCGCAATCTTAAATTTTCAGACCCTTGTTTACCAAAGAAAAGGGCTGAACCGGGCCGCTGGCGTTGTCAATACTCATCTTTCCTGGTAGGCTGCCCCGCATTCAGGGCTTTCAAACACCATGATTTTGTTTACCTTGATATGCTCGGTATTCAACCGCCTGGATAATTCTCCATAGACAAATTTGGCCAGATTTTCAGCCGTGGGGTTGATGCTGCCGAATTCCATTATTTCGTTTAAGGTGGTGTGATCCAGCTTATCCAAAACATCCCGGATTACATGTTTTACATCTTTGAAATTGATGCCAATTCCCAGTTTATTGAGTCTGGTGCATTGGATCCAAGCTTCCACTGTCCAGTTGTGGCCGTGGATTTTAGAACAAATGCCGCCATATCCCTTGAGGGCATGGGAGGCGGCAAAATGGTCTTTGACATAGATTTCATATACGCCTGTCATAATCTACTCCCGGATGAAAAGAAAACAGGTTAAGGCCTGGGTGGGCAGAACCCACAATCGAAAATTTGAGTTCAGGCCATTAAATTTGGACACTATCGTGCATTTTCACAAATTAAATTTTTCTTCAGCACAGAAATCAACTCAAAAGGATGATTGTAAAAATCCATAGAAGAACCCTATCATAAACCCATGGCTGAATCAAAATAATCATGACCCTTTTTTGCCTTCAAAAAAGATCGACACCTTTGAACACAACATAATTCATTTGGCCTGTTAAAGGACCTTATACGGACCTGCTAAAAAAGGGGCATGTTACCCCCCCCTGCCATTCTGGTGTTGACAAGCAAAGTCTTCTGCCCTAATATCGCTTTCCTAATTTTATTAGGGAAAATGCATGAAGATGTTGAAGATATTAGTTTTGTCCGCGGTATTCAGTCTGGGTGTAAGCGTGTCGGCTTACCTAGAAGAACGGGTGGTTTTTGGCTCTTTTCCGATTCCTTTGATGGTGATTGATGAAAACACGGGCGTGTTTATCGAACTTGTCAAAGCCATTGGGCAAAGGGCCAACCTGGATATCGAAATTTATCTGGCGCCGCCTAAAAGGGCCACCCTATCCTTTGCAAACAAAAAAACAGAGGTATTATTTCCCGCAATCAATTCTATTTTCACCCCGGATCAGAAATATTTAAAATCCAGGGAGAGTTTTTATGTGCGAAAAGACTTTGCCTTTACCCGAAAAAACGGGCCCCTGTTAAATGATATTAAAAGTCTGGAAGGCAAGACCATCGGGTTGACCCGGGGGTATACCTATTCAAACGCATTGTTAAATAATACAAAAATCCGATTTTCTCTGGCCAACAGGGATGAGAGCAATGTCAGAAAATTATTGGCCAGGCGAATCGATGCCTTTGTGGTTGAGGAAAAATCCGGATTAAACGCGTTTTTAAATACCAATAAAGCCTCCCGGGTTCAATACGATAAGTTCCAACCTGTTTCAAAGGAAGATATTTTTTTTGCCTTTCATGACAACGCCCGGGGAAGGCGGCTGGAAAGTTTAGTGTCCAAAGCCATCCGGGAGATGAAACATGATCACTCGTTTGATAAAATTATGGCAAGGTCTCAATAAAAGATTGGCCAGGCCTTTTTATTTTTTGGCATGGATGTTTCGAAAGAAACTCAAAACAAAAGGGATTTACAGGGGCTAACAAATGGGGTAAACTATTGGTTTATGCCGGGTAAATGACCTTGAGAAAAGTGTCAACTTCGTCAAACACCTTTTGGGCAATTTGTCCCCGGATTATCCCATGCTGGTGAAAATCTATTCCTCGATAATATGCATCAGACCGGCTCAGACCCTGGAATATTTTTTTCCCGCTTTTAGGGTCCACTTTGGGGTCGGCCGTTCCCTGGATAATCAGGGCAGGGATTTTAATGGAACAAAGGCCGGGATAGACCTTTTTCATCAGGGCTTTGACCTGAACAATACCCTGTACAGGGCAGCGATGGTAATTGATATGGGGATTATCCGGGTGATTTTGAGCATATGGCCTGGCCAGGCAATTCATTCCAAAACCGCAGACCAGATTGTTCCAGGCATGGAGGATTTCCACGAAATCGGCAGATCGGCCTTTGAATTTAAGCGGGGCGCTGATTGAGATTACGCCATCAAAATCATTGGGGTGATGTATGGCCTGTTCAAGGGCGAGGCCTGCCCCGGTTGAAAATCCGCCGATCACCATTTTGCTGCAAAGGGGTTTGAGGATGGCCTTGCCCGTATCCACAGATTCGATCCATTCGGTATAATGCCTGGTGCTAAGGTCAACGGCCGAAGTCCCTTGGCCGGCAAGCCTGGGGGCATATACGGTATATCCTTTTGCGTATAAAAACTGGGCCCATTCACGGACCTCTTCAGGGGCGGCCATTAATCCGTGAACCAGAAGAATCCCTCTGGTGGATGACCGATTGTGCAGCAAAAAGGGCTCGCCAATATGCCTGGGCTTTGTTTCACCCTCTAAAAAATAAGATTGGTAGGCAGTCTCAAATTTTTTGAGTTCTCTTTGAAACAGTTCTTTTCCTGATAAACTGATTTTAGAGGTCTCAGGCATTGGCTGCAATGTCAAAATAAACCCGGTAGATCATGGCATAATGAAGCACACCGCCGATGAGAATCATGACATGAAACAATTCGTGAAAACTAAATACCCCGGGAACCATTCGGGGTCTTTTAATCGCATAAATCAGGCCGCCCAGGGTAAAGGCAGCCCCGCCGGTGAACAACAGGATCTCTTCAACCTGGGACATGTTTGCCAGCACCTGATGAATGGGCAAAAGGGTGGCCCAGCCCATGATAATGTATATCAGGACATACAGGGTTCTTGGGGCACTGGGGAAAAATAATTGGGAAATGACCCCAAATCCCACCAACCCCCATTGGATGGCAATCATGGCCCAGCGCCAATTTCCTTCCATGCAAAAATAGCAGATGGGGGTACAGGTTCCGGCAATCATGAAAAAAATGGCCAGGCGGTCCATTCTCCGCCACAAGGAAAGTTCATTCTCTTTTTTTTTAAATCGGTGGTAGAGGGTGGAGGCAGAAAAGAGAAATACAATGGAAAAACCGTAAATAAGCGCGGTAATTAAGGTCGATGCTGAACTGCTTGCCAGTTTTGCCAGGTAAATGGTGCCCACAAGGGCGGCAATCCCCCCTGCCAGGTGTGAATAACAATTAAATGCTTCCTGATGTCTGATGCCTGCTTTTTTTGTATTCAAAATCCGTTTTTCCCTTTGGACGAACCAATTGATTTTATACCCCGATCAGGTTGGGTTCCTTTATTATGTTCAGGCCTTATAGCATTTCAACTCAAGATTTGAATACCGGAGAATGGAATGGATTACATTTGTTTTACATCGATTTTTTTTGCACGGATTTTTTTGTCCCCATGTTCCATGGGCAAAAAATGCATTAAAGATCAGGCTTGAGTCCATGCTGAAACCTTTGATTGTATAGCTGAAACCTTTGGCTGTCCATGGGAATAGCATTTAATCAGGCAAATGATTTTGAACAGATCAACGTCTGTACCCTTTGCAGGTACAGGCGTTGATGACAAAAGCGTGCAAAAAATTATTCAGAGGCCTTGAGTTGATAGTTCATTGAAAGAACCTGGATATCCTCGGGCCGTCCCGTGGTATCTGAGGGAATCATTGCTTCAAAACTGTATGAACGTGAACAGGTTTCAGGGTCCAATCTAATCATGCCCTTGTCAGGATGCATAATTCCCTCGAGCTTAGAGCTTAAACTCATCTGTAAATGGAAGTTTCCCCCCTCATCTTTGAAAATTGAATAGCTGCGTGTTTCTGAATTGGGTGTACTGGAATGCACGGGAATGATATTAATCCCGCTGGCCATATCCCAGGGCCCCCCCCTTGTCAAAGCCTGTCAAAGCCAACTGCACAGAAGCATGGGACATCTGATTGGTAATCTTGCTCATCAAGGCCATGGCCTGGGTATTATCACCAAACAAGTCCTTCATTGCCGAAAGACGGCGGGTCCCTGTATCTTCGGTTCCAGTGATCTCGGGATCTGCTTCCCATGGAATGGAATGTCCATCAATGGAGAGGGGATCCCCACGCTGAACAAAATCCAGGTGAAAGGATTCAGCAACACCGTGTTCGTTTATTTGCATGGTGCTGTCATCGCTTTTTGCCCCATCGATGAGTTCCTGCTGTAGACTGCCCATTAACACCCCATGGTCGACATCGCTGGTGATTTGCTGGGCAAGCTCACCCACCGTGGTTTTCATTGTATTGTTAAACCCTGTTTTCAGCTCTTGCTGGCTGAAGATGACTTCGCTGCCGAAGCGCAGGTTCATATGGTCCTGTTCACCCGTACCGTGAAGGTTCGCGGATTTAAAGGCTTTGAGCGCGGTAAGCGTCTCCTGGCTGCCGGGGGCTTGTGAGCCTTGGAGTAAACCAATGGCTTGATCCAGATTCTGGCTCATAATCCGCATGCCCCCGGAACTTGAGGTGGGTTTGTTCTGGGACAAAAGCTCACGCAGGTTCTGCCCCCCTGCGGTCAAGGATTTAGGCGTTGATTTAATCAGGTCCTTATACCCTTTTTTCAATGCGCCGGGGATACGTTCCTTGTGGGTGCCCGGTGCCGTGTTTGAGCCTGTAATCCTTTTAAAGATTGATCTTATGGTTGTTTTGATATGGCCCCGAAAGGCCTCGCCGTCATGGGCATTGCCCGGCCGGTTTGGCCCGGGCTCTTCCACCCCGTCTTTGGGATTGCCCCCTGGTCTCAGGTCTCACCAACCTTGGTCTCGGTTGCGGTGTGCATAAACCACATGATATCTGTCATCTCTTTGGGACCGCATTGGCGATCGTCGATATCGCCATCTAAAATTGTATTTACCAATTCACCGTCGCGGTTGATTTTATCCTGAATCCCTGCGGTGAAATCTTCAAGGCTGGTTCCAAGCGGAATCGGCGGCAGGGCCTTGGACGAGAGGGTGATTTCGCGCCCGCTGGGGTGCTGGAGTTTGATATTTTCCGGAAGATCATGAAACCGCGGCTCGGAATTCGGCCGGGTAAAAATGGATTTGATGATCCGGCCGGCGGCCTGGAAAAAGCGCTTGAGCAAGCCTGCTTTGGGGGCCTCTGCTTCATCCGGCCCCTCGGCCAGATCCGCCATGATATCCCGGGCAACCGTAATTTCGTCATCCGCGTCCATGGCGCTCAGGGTTGGGGGTTCCGTTAATTGTTGACCGCCCACACTTTGAACATCTCTGGGACTGCGCGGAATTGTCTGACCCTGAACCGTGCCGGGGCGGACCTGTGTGGGTGACGTCGTATCGGAAACCTGGGGCTGGGGGGGGATAATAATCGGAGAACTGCTGATATCTCCTACGTCAGGTGCCATTTGTATTTCCTTTTTATTTCAAAATAGTTATCAATTGTCTGGATTAAAAAGGGTGTTTTTTTAAACCCGAATAAAATTGGCTGTGGTCTGGGGGGACTTGATCACCCCTGCCTCTTGGGATATGGTTTCAATCTTTTTCATCCAATACTGGGCAACGGCAACCAGTTTGGCTACAATATCAACCATCTGTCCTTGGGCCTGCAGGGGAAGCTGTACCAAATAGCTCAAGCTGATGACAGCCGTTTCTTCGTCCACGCCAATGGTTGCACCATCTGTAATACCCCAGCAGTAATTTCCGCATAGCATTTCATACATCAGGCGTTCACGGTTTTCATTTTCCGGAAGCATTCCCATTGGCAGGTTTATGATGATTGAATTCATCTCTTCATCATCCAGATAAAGCATGAAAACCATTTTTTTCTCCAAGGTAAAAAAACACTGATTATTATCATCAAATTTTAAGTTGGTAAGGTTTAAGACAGAACCCAGATGATCCAATAGGTCGTCAGCGTGTTTAGCAATATCCATTTGAGCCCTCCGTAGAATTTTAATGTTTCATCTCAAGCCCCTAGGAATATAATAGAGTCCAGCCAAAGTACACCCTGAATGTAAATAGTTTTTTCCCTAGATTTTTTAAAAATTCAAGCCCTTTGGGCGAACCGATTCTGCCTCATCTGTGGCGTTGCAGATCGTTCGCAGTAAAGTGAACAGGGCGTCACGCCCTGGCGTCTTGCAGCTAAACCAAAATCGATTCGTGAAATATGCGGTTTTTTTGTCCGGGTCAACTGTAAAAAAACCTGACAGAATGTAAATTTTCTTTTTTCCCGTTCCCCTTGTGATTCACGCCATAAAATCAAGCCTCTTGATCCTGGCTTGAAATATGCATTTTTGTCAAAAAAAAGGGAAGACCACTGACAAGGCCCCTTTAAAACAGGTGATGATACACCTGGCCTGGGTGGTTTTTCATGGTTTGGTACGGCGTTTTTATCCGGGATGAGGATGACGAGGAGGCGTTTCATGACAGAATACATCGGTGCGGTTGACCAGGGAACCACAAGCACCCGGTTTATTATTTACGATCACGAGGGAATCATTCTGGGGTTTGACCAGAAAGAACACCGACAGATTTTTGCACAACCCGGATGGGTGGAGCATGATCCCATGGAAATATGGGAGAACACCCGGACCGTGATCCGCAAGGGCCTTGAAAAAACGAAAATTCTCGGCAGTCAGATCAAGGCTTTGGGTATCACCAACAAGAGGGAAACCGTTGTGGTCTGGGATAAAAACACAGGGCTGCCCTTTTACAATGCCGTGGTATGGCAGTGTGCAAGGACCGATGAGATCTGTAAAAAACTCATCCTCGACGGCGGTCAGGACCGGTTCAGGCAGACCACGGGCCTTCCGGTGGCCACCTATTTTTCAGGTCCGAAAATTCAATGGATACTTGATCATGTTCCCCAGGCCAAAAAAGCGGCTTTGGCAGGGAACGCCCTGTTCGGCACCATGGAGACCTGGGTGATCTGGAATCTCACCGGCGGCCCTGACCACGGGGCCCATGTCACCGATGTCACCAATGCCAGCCGCACCCTGCTCATGGACATCCATTGTTTGGACTGGGACGAGAATATTCTTTCCATCCTTGATATCCCTGATTCAGGACTGCCCCGGATCAAGCCCTGTTCAGACCCCAACATCTGGGGCACCACCTCGGTCCGGGGGCCCATGAATGCAGAAGTCCCTGTGTGCGGGGCCCTGGGAGACCAGCAGGCCGCCTTGTTCGGTCAGGCCTGTTTTGAGCCTGGGGAGGCCAAAATACGTACGGCACCGGCTGTTTTTTGCTTTTGAACACGGGTAACAAGCCCATGGCCTCAATCCACGGCCTGATTACCACCCTGGGGTATCAGCTGGGCACCCAGGATCCCGTCTATGCCCTGGAAGGATCCATTGCCCATGCCGGCTCCCTTGTTCAGTGGGTCAGGGACAATCTCGGACTTATCTCGGATGCGTCGCAGATAGAGGGGCTGGCCGGTCGTGTGGAGGACAACGGGGGGGTATATTGCGTTCCGGCCTTTTCAGGGCTTTTTGCCCCTCATTGGCGCTCGGATGCCCGGGGTATTATTGCAGGGCTCACCCAATATGCCAATAAATCCCATATTGCCAGGGCGGTGCTCGAGGCAACAGCCTTCCAGGCCAGGGATATTGTAAATGCCATGGATCTTGACTCCGGGGTTTCGTTAACCCGTCTCAAGGTGGACGGCGGGATGATTCAAAACAACCTTCTCATGCAGTTCCAGGCCGATATTTTAAATGTCCCGGTGATTCGGCCCCGGGTGGCTGAGGCCACCTCCAGGGGAGCGGCCTACGCTGCAGGCCTGGCCGTGGGCTTCTGGTCAGGCACCCGCGAGCTTAAATCCAAGTGGTTTGCTCATTCCACCTGGCATCTGTGTCAGGACGAACCGTGGCGCAGCAAGATGTGTGCAGGATGGGAAAAGGCGGTTGAACGGACGTTAAACTGGGTTGACCCCAGGTAATTTTTACAATGATTCGGGTTGTATCCGAATTTTATTTTCCGGGAGGCAGATAATGGGATTATCCCTTGAACACGTTTACAAGAGCCTGGATAAAGAGATCCATTTGTCCAATATCAATCTGGACATTGAATCCGGGTCCAAAACCGTTGTACTCGGCCGCACCCTGGCCGGTAAAACCTCTCTTTTGCGCATCATGGCAGGACTGGACCGTCCCACCCGGGGATCGCTTGTCATGGACCATAGGGATATCACCGGGGTCCCGGTGAGAAAGCGCAGTATTGCCATGGTCTACCAGCAGTTTATCAACTATCCCTCGTTTACGGTATTTGACAATATCGCCTCTCCGCTCAAGGTGGCAAAAATGGACAGAGCTGAAATACAAAAGCGGGTGACTGAGGTGGCTGAGATCCTTCATTTGACCCCCATGCTCGACCGGCTGCCCGCAGAATTGTCCGGCGGTCAGCAGCAGCGCACCGCCATTGCCAGGGCCCTGGTCAAAGATACCCAGCTTCTGCTCATGGATGAACCCCTGGTCAACCTGGACTATAAATTAAGAGAAGAGCTGCAGACCGAACTTCAGGAGATATTCAAACACCGGAATGCCATGGTGGTCTATACCACCACCGAACCCTGTGAAGCCTTGAAACTCGGCGGAAATATCGTTGTCATGGACCAGGGAAAAATTCTCCAGACAGGACCGACCACCCAGGTGTACAGAGAGCCTTCGACCCTTAAGGTGGCCGAAGTGTTTTCAGATCCTCCCATCAATTATCTTGCCTGCCGGGTGGAGGGGGAGATCCTTATTTTAAACTCCGGGGATGTTCTGAGTCTTTCCGGACATCTCAAGCAATTGACCCCGGGGTCTTATATCCTGGGGATAAGGTCCAACAACCTGTTTTTAAAGGCCCAGGACCCAGGCGACCTCCAATTGACCGCACGGGTGAAGCTTGCCGAAATCAACGGATCTGAAACCTTTATCCATGTGGACTGCTCAGGCGAACGCCTGGTGGTCCAGGAGGTGGGCATTGTTTCCTTGAAAATCGGATCAAATACATTGGTATTTATGAACCCGGCTAATTTTTTTGTTTTTTCCTAAGCTGGAGATCTGGTGCTGGCGCCGGATCCTCTGGTCCATGGAAGATAAGGATAAAAAGGAAATCCCATGGCTAAAATTGATCTAAAAGAAATTACCCACTCCTATGGGCGTGTTTCTAAAGCACCGTTAGACTATGCACTCAAGCGGATTCACAATGTATGGGAGGATGGGGGGGCCTATGCCCTGCTCGGGCCTTCGGGCTGCGGTAAAACCACCCTTCTCAATGTGATCTCAGGATTGATCACCCCCACCCGGGGGCGGGTCTTGTTTGATGGCAAGGATGTTACCGGGCTTGCCCCTGAAAAACGCAATATTGCCCAGGTGTTTCAGTTCCCTGTCCTTTATGACACCATGTCGGTCTTTAATAACCTGGCCTTTCCTCTGCGCAACCGGGGGTTTATAGCAGAGCAAACAATTACTTGAACAAGGATTTATACAACTTATATTTTCCCCATGAGATATTCATCAGATTTACGCAAACGCGTTATAGATTTTGTAGAAAATGGAGGAAGCAAGACGGAAGCTGCCAGTCAGTTTAATGTATCCCGTGGAAGTGTTCACAACTGGACGTCTGCCGAAGATGGTTTGTCATACAAGAAACCCGGTCCAAAAGGACCACGAAGTTTGGATCTGGAAGCTTTGCGCCTCCATGTGGAGACAAATGATGACATGACACAATCGGAAAGGGCGCAGCATTTCGGAGTATCCCGTGCCTGTATCTGGTATAATATGAAACAACTCGGAATCACTCGAAAAAAAAGATGACGGGATACAGGGAGCGAAGCGACAGCAAAAGAAAGGCATATCTTCGTCTTCGTGAACGTTATGTACGTCGTTGCAAAACGTTTGTTTATGTTGATGAAAGCGGCTTTTCGCCTTATACAACCCGTCGCTATGGATATGCTCTCAAAGGGCAGCGTGTTCATGGTTTGATTGCAGGAACAAAGCACCCTCGAACGTCTTTGATTGCTGCCCGCATCGAATATAGTTTTGAAGAACCATTTTTGTTTCAGGGAACATGCAATGCGGATATCTTTAATGCTTGGATCGAACACCAGTTGAGTCCACATCTGAACGATAATCATGTCGTTGTGATGGATAACGCATCCTTCCACAAGGGCGAAGAAACCAAATATTTGATAGAAAGAACTGGTGCAGCTCTTTTGTTTTTGCCCCCGTATTCACCGGATCTCAATCCGATTGAACACGATTTTGCGGCCCTAAAAACCATCCGTGAATACAATGAAAACGAAACGATTGATGAAATTATCAGGATGTATAAATAATTATCGGCATTGCTATAATGAAACCGATGTACGGGCCAGGGTATTGGAAGTGGCAGATATCCTGGATTTGACCCCCTTTCTCAAAAAAAGGGCTGCAGGCCTTGCTGCCGATGCCAAACAGAAAATTTCCCTGGGCCGGGGCCTTGTGCGAAAAGATGTGAATGCCATCCTTTTTGATGAACCCCTGACCGTGATTGATCCCAATCTCAAGTGGCAGTTGAGGTGTAAACTCAAAGAGATACACGAACAGCTGAAATTGACCTTTGTCTATGTCACCCACGACCAGGTGGAAGCCTTGACCTTTGCGGACCAGGTCATGGTGATGTACGAGGGAGAAATCGTTCAGATCGGCACTCCCCAGGAGCTGTTTGAAAATCCCGTCCACAGCTTTGTGGGGTATTTCATCGGCAGTCCGGGCATGAATTTTCTTCCGGTGACCCTGGAAAACGGCTCTGCCCGTGCGGGAAATGCCGATATCTTTCTGGGAGAAAAACTTTCGGCACTGGGAGCAAAGGCCCAAGGGTCCATCAAGCTGGGCATCCGTCCGCTCCACCTTGAGGTTCATGACAGCTCCCTAGACCATGGGGTTGCGGCCCGGGTGAAACAAATGGAAGACCAGGGCAGTTTTAAAATCCTGACCGTTGGTATCGGGGAACATCTCGTCCGGGCAAGAATTCCAGAAGGCCGCCCCATCCCCCGGGAGAGGGTCTGGCTAAAATTCCCCACCGACTGGATTCGCTTATTCTGCAATGACCGGCTTTTAACCTAAAGGAGAGACTATGGATAAATGGGAAGACAATAAGGCATGGTTTCTGGTACTGCCCGTGTTTATCATTGTAGCCTTCAGCGCCATCATTCCGTTGATGACTGTTGTAAACTATTCCATTCAGGATATTTTCGGCCCGGGCCAGCGGGTATTTGTGGGAATGGAATGGTTTAAAGAGGTGATGGGGGATAAACGCCTCCACGAGGCCCTCATGCGCCAGTTTATTTTTTCAGGACTGGTTTTGATCATTGAAATGCCCCTGGGGGTGATCATCGCCCTGATGATGCCCAAGAAAGGGTGGGGGGCTTCGTTCAGCCTGGTTTTGCTGGCTCTGCCCCTGCTCATTCCCTGGAATGTCATCGGCACCATATGGATGATATTCACCCGTCCGGATATTGGATTGTTCGGCGCCGGCATCAACAGCCTGGGCATTGCATTTGACCACACGGCCAGCCCCTCGGATGCCTGGGTTACCCTCATGCTCATGGAGGTCTGGCATTGGACACCTCTGGTGGCCTTGCTGGCCTATGCCGGGCTGCGGGCTATTCCCGATGCCTATTTCCAGGCCGCCCGCATTGACGGGGCCTCGGGCTGGGCCGTGTTTAAATATATCCAGCTGCCCAAGATGAGAGGGGTATTGACCATTGCCCTGTTGCTGCGGTTCATGGACAGTTTTCTCATCTATGCCGAACCCTTTGTGCTCACCGGCGGAGGGCCCGGCAACACCACCACCTTTTTGTCCATCTATCTGGTCAAGGTGGCTGTGGGTCAGTTTGATCTGGGACCTGCTGCGGCATTCTCCCTGATTTATTTTTTAATCATCCTGCTCTTTTGCTGGCTGTTTTACCAGGCCCTTCAAAATGTGGGGAAAGGAGAGGTCCAATGAAAAAAAGAACCCTGTGTCTGATCCTTTATTTTATTTTGCTCATGCTGCCCATTTATTGGATGCTCAACATGTCTTTGCGGACCAATGCCGATATTTTAAGCGTTTTTTCCCTCTATCCCAGGCATCTGACCTTTGAAAATTATATGAAAATTTTTTCCGATGCCTCCTGGTATTCAGGGTATATCAACTCCATTTTATACGTGACCATGAACACGGGCATCTCCCTTGCCGTGGCTCTGCCGGCAGCCTATGCCTTTTCCCGGTACAGATTTTTGGGTGACGGCCAGATGTTTTTCTGGCTGCTCACCAACCGCATGGCACCGGCAGCCGTATTTTTGCTCCCCTTTTTCCAGCTCTACTCCACCGTGGGACTTATCGACACCCACATTGCCGTGGCCCTGGCCCACTGCCTGTTCAACGTGCCCCTTGCCGTATGGATACTTGAAGGCTTCATGTCCGGTGTGCCCAAGGAAGTCGATGAAACCGCCTATATTGACGGGTATTCTTTTGTCCGGTTTTTTACCCGGATTTTCATTCCTTTGATCCGCTCGGGCGTGGGGGTGACCGCCTTTTTTTGTTTCATGTTTTCCTGGGTGGAGCTTTTGTTTGCAAGAACGCTGACCACCACTTCTGCCAAGCCCATTGCCGCCATCATGACAAGGACGGTGAGTGCTTCAGGCCTTGACTGGGGGCTGTTGTCTGCTGCCGGTATATTGACCATTGTTCCGGGTGCTTTGGTGATCTGGTTTGTTCGAAATCATATGGCAAAGGGATTTGCCATGGGAAGAGTATAGGAGGATGCTATGAGATTTGAATGGATGGCATGGACCCTGCCCACGGCAATTTTTTTTATCACCATTGCCCTGATACTTTTGGCAATGACCATTTGGCAGATTATCTCTCCTTGTGTGAAAAGACGCGGGTTTCTGCCCATTGCAACCACCCGGGGAGATCGGCTTTTTATCGGTCTTTTAAGCAGTGCATACATTCATTTGGCCTGGCTGGGGCTTTCCAGCCTCACCCTGTGGATCGCATTTGCCGTCTCCCTCGGCTGGATGGTCATTCTCATGCGCTGGGGATAAATTTAACAGGCCGGCATTTCATATAAAAATATTACGGGGTGCTGTGGGTATCCACGGCCTTGATACCCATGGGCAAAAATCCCCTTATTTAAGGCCATAAGAAGGAGATCACACATGAAAAAAAGGTTAGGGAAAATACCGGGCCAATGGCTTTGGTTGGTTGTTTCTACGATTTTGTTCACCTTCTGTTCAGGTTATGCATTTGCAGATATGAACGCTGCAAAATGCTGGATCGATACGGAATTTCAACCCTCCACCTTGTCAAAAAAAGAACAGCAAAATGAGATGGCATGGTTTATCAAGGCAGCTGCACCTTGTAAGGGCATGGAGATCAAGGTGGTCTCCGAAACCATCCCCACCCATGAGTATGAATCAAAGGTGTTGGCAAAAGCCTTCTACGAGATCACCGGCATCAAGGTCATCCATGACCTGATCCAGGAGGGGGATGTCATTGAAAAACTCCAGATCCAGATGCAGTCGGGCAAGAATGTTTTTGACGCCTATGTCAATGACTCAGACCTCATCGGCACCCATTCCCGGTACGGCCATGTGGTCAACCTCACCGACTGGATGACAGGCCAGGGAAAAGATGTCACCCTTCCCACTCTGGATATTGACGATTTCATGGGAAAATCTTTTACAACAGGGCCTGACGGCAAGTTCTATCAGCTTCCGGATCAGCAGTTCGCAAACCTCTACTGGTTTCGTTACGACTGGTTTAATCGGGCGGATTTTAAAAAACAATTCAAAGAAATCTACGGGTATGAACTTGGAGTTCCTGTGAACTGGTCTGCCTATGAAGACATTGCCGAATTTTTCAGCGAGCATGTGGGCGAAATAGACGGCCGGGCCATTTACGGGCACATGGATTATGGGAAAAAAGCCCCGGATCTGGGATGGCGGTTCACCGATGCCTGGCTCTCCATGGCAGGCGCAGGAGACAAGGGCATTCCCAATGGAAAGCCCGTGGATGAATGGGGAATCCGTGTGGATGAAAACAACCGGCCCGTGGGCGCTTCAGTCAGCCGGGGCGGTGCCACCAACGGTCCTGCAGCCAAATACCCCCTGAAAAAATATATGGAGTGGCTCAGAAAATATGCCCCTCCCGGCGCCCTTGGCATGGATTTTTACCAGTCTATTCCCTATCTTGCCACGGGCAATGTGGCCCAGCAGATCTTCTGGTATAATTCCTTTGTCTCTTCCATTGTTAAAGAGGGACTTCCCGTGGTCAATGCGGACGGCACCCCCAAATGGCGGATGGCCCCCTCACCCCACGGACCCTATTGGGAAGAGGGCATGAAGCTGGGATACCAGGACTGCGGTTCGTGGACCCTGCTCAAGAGCACGCCCATTGACCGGAGAAAAGCGGCCTGGCTCTTTGCCCAGTTCTGCGTCTGCAAAACCACCTCCCTGAAAAAAACCCATGTGGGCCTGACCCCATTCAGGGATTCGGACATCCAGGACAAGTCTTTTACCGAGCGGGCACCCAAGCTCGGCGGCCTGGTTGAATTTTACAGAAGCCCCGCACGGGTGGCCTGGACACCCACGGGAACCAATGTACCGGATTACCCCAAACTTGCCCAGCTCTGGTGGCAGAATATTGGTGAGGCTGTTGCCGGAGAAGTCACCGTGTCAACCGCCATGGACAATCTGGCAAAAGAGCAGGATAAAATCATGATGCGGATCGCAAGATCCGGTGTCCAGGGAGACAAGGGACCCCTTTTGAACAAAAAAAGGGATGAATCCTATTGGCTGAACAAACCAGGCTCTCCCAAGGCCAAACTGGCCAATGAAAAACCCCAGGGGGAAACCCTTGATTATGACAAGCTTCTCCAGGCCTGGAAAGAAGGCCGGGTGAAATAATGGCGTGGGGGTTTTAAAGACCGCCAGCTTAGGCTCACGGTCGAATTAAAATTTTCCAAAATATGGCTTAAGATTTTTTATTGTATTCAAGGCGGGTGGCTGGGAGCATATTAGACATATGTGCCCAGC
Organism: Desulfobacter sp.; assembly: GCA_028768545.1. NCBI lineage: Bacteria > Pseudomonadati > Thermodesulfobacteriota > Desulfobacteria > Desulfobacterales > Desulfobacteraceae > Desulfobacter > Desulfobacter sp. Next base: position 20,384 of record CP054838.1, on the reverse strand, counting down.
CACCCAACGACGAAGATGAAGACATATGGGAGGTTTTATTCTGACCGGGAGCCTTAACCCCAGACCCTAAAGCCGACCTGGTGAAATACCAGGTCGGCTTTAGGGTCTGGCCCTTACTTGAGCTTAAACCTGCTGACCATTTCGTTGAGATTTTCAGCCAGCTTGGACAATTCCACGGCACTGGTATTCACCTGAATGCTTCCCGCATTTATCTCATCAGCGGCTTGGCTGACCTGGTGGATATCCTCGGTCACCTCTCCTGCCACCGCAGATGTCTGGTTTACATTTTCATTGACTTCCTGAACCCCGGCAGCGGCCTGGCTGACATTGGTTGAAATTTCCTGGGTGGTGGCTGATTGTTCTTCTATGGCCGTTGCCACAGAGGTCACAATGGCATCGATTTCATTGATGATATCCACAATGGATCCAATGGCAGATACAGACTCCTGGGTGCTTGTCTGTACGTCGCCGATCCTGGAGCCGATTTCATCGGTGGCTTCTGCCGTCTGCTGGGCCAGGGCCTTGATTTCCCCGGCAACAACGGCAAAGCCTTTGCCTGCCTCGCCGGCTCTTGCCGCTTCTATGGTGGCGTTGAGTGCCAGCAGGTTTGTCTGTTCGGAAATATCTGAAATGGTTTCCGTGACCTTGGAAATTTCCAAAGCGGCCTTGCCCAGGTCATCGACCTTTCTGGAAATATGTTCTGCCTTTTCAACTGCAGTTGATGTTGTCTGGCTTCCCTTTGAGGTGTTTTTCGCAATTTCATTTATGGTCGCTGACATCTCTTCTGCAGCCGCAACAATCACCTGAAGACTGGCAGTGGTCTGTTCAGTGGCTGCGGCAACACTGTTCATGCTGGTGGCCATCTCTTCGGCTGCCGATGCCACATTATTTGCCTTTTGAGAGGATTGCTCAGACCCTGAGGCCATCTGCTGTGAAATGGCTGAAAGCTCTGTGGAAGAAGATGTCAGGGGCTGGACTCCCCAGGTAATATCCGTGAACATACGGGTCAGATTTTCTGTCATTTTTTTCATATTACCGTAGACTCCCGTGATTTTTTTACCATGGGTATCAAATTCAACACTAAGGTCGCCCCGGGCAATGCGGTCAGCGATTCTGGCAAGTTTGGACGGATCACTTCCCAACTGGGCCATGATACGGCCGACAAACCAGAGCACAGCCAAAACCGTGAGAACCAGAAAAATAATGCCGGCCATCAGAACAATATTTCGGATCTCAACCACCGGCGCCATAAATTCAGCCTCATTCTGGGTCACGCAGATGCTCCAGCCGGTGGCAGGAACCGGTGCAAAGCCCGCGATTTTAGGGATACCTTTAAAGGTATAGTGGTCCATTCCGGATTTTTGAGCCAGCATATCATCCACAATCAATTCCATACCGTTGCGTTTCTTAAGGTCCAGTTTTAGGATATGGTCCTGGTTTGGATGGGCAATGATCAGCCCTTTTTTGTTGGCCATAAAGCAGTAACCGGTGCTGCCCAATTTTGCCTGGGAAATCTGCTTTGACAGGGTATCGAGTTTAAGGGTTATTCCAAACATACCCGCAAACTGTCCGGAATCTGTTTTCAGGGGTACGGCCACTACGGTAATGGGGAGCCCTGTGGTCTTGGATATGACGGGTGATCCAATGACAACGGTTCCGCTTGTTTGAACCAAAGAAAAATAATCCCTGTCTTTGATAGATAATTTTGTTGTTCGATTGGCGCCGCCCTTGTTGTCGGATATGAAGGTTCCCCGCGCATCCGTGACAAAGAAAAGATTATAATTTTCTCCTACTTCATTAAAGGCATCTCCCAAAAAATTGTCCAAATCCTTTAATTCCATCATGGCATTGTCCACCCCGACCCGGGCCACTTGGGAGGCGGCTTCCTTTATTCGTGGATCAACAGCCAGCCCCTTTGCAAATTTGATTTCCTGGGCCATGACCATGTCCACCATGGTGGCCATGTTTTTAGCCACCATCTGGGCCTGTCCCTTTGCAAGAAAACCAAGTGCTGTTGATGATTTGCTGATTGCAAAAAGCCCGACAATCATTAAAGGGACGATGGCAGCCAGAACTCCCCCGACAATGAGTTTGAATTTTAGTGATCTTTTTTTCATTTTTTCTTTCCTTGATTTAAGGTTATTTTTTTTCGTCTTTAAATTTAAGTTGTCCCCTGTTCTGCTCTATTTTAAAACCCGCCTGCCATGAGAATGCCTCCCTTGTGTTCTGATATATTTTTTTTAAAACAGATATAATATCTAAAAAGTCGCTGTCCTGGGAACTGATAAAGCTGGGATTTAATTGAAGCCCAAAGGCCATCATCCCCTTTGCCTCATCGGGCAGAACCAAAATTCGCCTGGTGTTGTCAAATAAAGGTTTTAAGCCCAGCAGGTCATGGATATCTTTTTTACAGGCCGTAAAAAAAATGATTACCGATATCCTGTTTAACGGCCTGCAAAGGATCTGGGATAAATGACCGGCAGAATCTATAGTCTCAATTTGAACTTCTGGAAGTTGCTGGTGAATCATTTTTCCAAGTTTTTTTCCCAAAGAATCTTTATCCTTAGTATATATGATGAGTTTCATTTTCTCCTGATTCACCCCTTTTATATTAAATATAGATCGCCTTTAGTGTTGGGTTAAAGCAGAATGCATGCCAATGGGTATTTTATTTGAATTTTGCTATAATACCGATGGGTTATGGGCGTGATCAAGAGATTTTAGATTAAGGGATAGATGGATATTCCCATAAACAGGAATCAAGCTGTTCCTGTTTATGGGAATCAGGAACGTTTATAGAAAAAAGCAGGGGCGAAAAATATAGGAAGGGCCAAAACCGGGAAGGCCGTATTTTTTTAAAAGCCCATACAAGCGGGACTGGGATGTGCCGGAAATTCGGCAGGCCGCTTTCCGGTCCCCTCTTGAGCGGTTGATCAACTCTTTTAGATAATTTTTTTCAAACATGGCCCGGTAATCGTTCAGGGCGGGCAGTCCGTTTTCAATCCCCATGGGGGCGGAGAGTTTTAAGTTTGTTGGCAAAACCGGCTCAAACTTTAGCTCGGACATCCGGTATTCTGGGGGTAAATGTTTGGGGAAAAGTGTTGGATCATTGCCGGCCGATGCCAGTACATATTCCAGCACATTGATCAATTCACGGATATTTCCAGGCCATTTGTGTTTGGATAAGATTTTGAGAAATTCAGGCGAAATGGCTTTGGTTGAAATCTTGTATCGGTTTGCAAATTCATGGAGTTTTTTAACGGTGATTTCTTCAATATCTGTTTGCCTCTCCCTGAGAGGGGGCAGTTTGATTTCCATGGCACGGATTCGATACAAAAGATCCTGCCTGAAAAGATTTTCTTGGACCATTTTATCCAAATCCAGGTTTGTTGCTGCCACCAGACGAATATCAACAGGAATCTCCTTATTCCCGCCCAGGGGACGGACAGATCTTTCTTGGAGGGTTCGCAGAAAAGATTTTTGAGCGGCCAGGGGAAGATCTCCGACTTCATCCAGCATCAATGTGCCGCCATTGGCCTGAACCAGAAGCCCATCCTGTTTTTTTTCAGCACCTGTGAATGCCCCTTTTTCATGTCCGAACAGGGTACTTTCCAGCAATGTTTCCGGCAAAGCACCGCAATCAACAGCAATAAACGGATGGTCCGCTCTTTTACTGTTTTCGTGTATGGCTTTTGAAAATAATTCCTTGCCTGTTCCGGTTTCTCCTGTAATCAATACACTGGCATCCGTTGCCGCGGCCTTGCCCACCTCTTCCAGGCAATTTCTGATCGCACCTGATTCCCCAAGGATATCAGGCCGGATCAGTGGAACCAAACAAGGGGCGGCCAATTTTTCCTTGCGATATTGAAGGGCTCTTGCAATGGGCAAAGAGACTTCATCAAGGAGAAAAGGCTTTTGGACATAATCCCATGCCCCGTATTTAAATGCCAGTTCTGCGCCTCTGGAGTCTCCGGTCCCGGTGATGATGATCACCTCTGGTGCCTGATGCGCCCCGGTAAATTCAGGCAGCAGATCCAACCCGTTTCCATCGGGAAGTTCCAAATCAAGAAGGACCAGATCAAAATCCTGGTTTCCAAAAAGAGTGAGTCCCTCTTTGACGGTATGGGCGATCTCAAATTCATACCCCATCTGTTCGAGCAGCGTGCTGAAAAACAGACATATTTTTGAATCATCATCAATAATTAATCAGTGATGTCCGGTTAGGTTTTTGCTTGCTCAATAATTTTTTGATCTTTGACAATATTGTCCCTGTTTGAACTATGAGAGCTCTGCTCCTCGCAGCCAAACAGGTCATTTAGAATGGCGGTTCGCAGCTGCCGAACTCTTTTGATCGTGACCTTTTCATTAAACTGTTTTTGGCAATGGATTGCCAGTAACAGGTAAGTGATAAGGCCGCCAAGAATCTGAACCATAAGGCCGTATTCACTGCGGGCAATGAGATGATATACCTTCAGATGTTCTTTCCACCATTTGAAAAAATCCTCAATGGTCCACCGGAGTTTATAAATTGTTGCTATTTGTTCCGCTGTTAAATCATGCCTGTCAGTTGCCACATAGTATTTGACGCCAGCAATTTTATAGCCAACAACCCGAACAGGCCTTTTCGTCTGGTTTTGATTCGGAGTACCAAGTTTAACCAGTGCATCATAAAAAATGTAGCTGTCGGAAGGGGTCTCGTGGTTATCAATAATTGTTCTTGTTGTCCTGGTTTTTATACGGCAGACAAAATGTTTGCCTTGCTCCTGAAGCAGGTCAAATTCTTTATGGGATTGATATCCACGATCCATAACACCTGTTTGCCCCTTGGAAAGTATTTTGGGAACAAAAGTGCGTTCAGCGCCGTTGCCTTCAGTCAAAAAGATTTTGTTTGGGATTCCGTGATTAATGTCAAATCCGCAATGTACTTTGGCTTTTTTACTTCCTTTTCTGTAGTTCGCCCAGTGCATTGAAAGGACTGCATTTATGAGACTACCGTCAATGGAAACCAACTCTCCTAACTCGGCGTGTTCACCCGGATGACACTCAAGAGCCTGTTTATAAAGATCCTCAAAGATAAATTGCAGTTGTTCGAGTCCCCTGTGATTGATGGCTTCACAGAAACTACTACGGCTGATACCACCGTCTGGCGCAATATTTTCTTTAGCAAAAACATTCTCCTTGAGATCCTGAATTAAATGTCGGGCAGACTTGTGCTCCTGAAGATGGAAATAAACCAAAGCATTTATCTGGTCTTCGAATGTCATTTTTAAAGGGCGGTCTCCTCGAGATTGTAATTCCGGTGCTTTTGAAAGTGACTTTATCAGAGGGCACCTGAAATTGTCAAAGTTCAGGGACCGTAGTTGTTTTTTAGGGACTGAGATGTGCGTCATTTGAGCTCCTTGAGTTAAATTTTCAAGGCGCACAAAAATTTTTACGCACATTTGTCAACACAAAACCGACTGTTTTTTCAATGATTTTAGATGCTTTTTATATGCAACAACCTAACCGGACACTACTGATAATTAATACTTTAACCATACCCTATTCCTGTTTTTGTCCTAGTTTTAATGCCGCTTTTATGATACGTGATAACTCGCTTGTAATCATGGGTTTCATGATCAAATCAGAAATGCCGCAGGCCTGTATTGTCTCAGAAGTTACCCCTTCGCTAAACCCTGTACACAGAACAATGGGGATGTCGGGTCTTTCTGCCTTTAAAAGGGCGGACAGTTCAAGACCATCCATCCCGGGCATTCTCAGATCGGTTAAAACAAGATCAAACCCCATGGGATCCCGCTTAAAGGCGTCAACGGCATCCAGGCCATTGTTCATACCGACAATGTCATACCCGAGTGTGCCCAGCATCTGGGAGGTCCATTCAATAATAGAGGGTTCATCATCCACGATGAGTATCCTGCTCCTCTCGGTTATAAGTGGTTCTGCTTTCCGGTTTTCATCCTCTCCGGTTTTGCTGGTCTGCTCTGGAATCAGCATTTCAACGCTTGCCCCCATTCCAGGTTCGCTGTGGATGGAAATATGGCCATTCATCTCCTGAACGATCCCATACACCAGGGACAGCCCCATTCCAGTGCCTTCTCCCTTATGTTTTGTTGTGAAAAAGGGGTCAAACACTTTTTCGATAACATTTTTAGGAATACCGCACCCGGTGTTTGAAACGGTGATATGAACATATTTGCCCCGGGGCAATTGTTTTAAGAGGAAGGTATCATCGGCACCAAGATCAATGGATTTCAGTTTCACATCAAGTATTCCGCCGTGATCTTTCATGGCATAGGCTGAATTGGTAAAAAGGTTCATAAACACCTGGTGCAACTGGGTTGGATCAGCCATGACCATATGATCTGTTCCGGGAAAATGCATTTTAATATCAATGTCCGGGGAGATTGAGGCTTTTAAAAATTTGAGACATTCTTTGACCAGAGAGACAACCCGGATCACATCCTTTTGGGCATCTGATTTGCGGCTGAATGTCAATATATGCTTTACCAGTTCCCTGGCTCGCAAGCCCGCATCCAGAACTTGTTTCAAATTGTTTAGGATCTTCTGGTCCCCGTTTGAGTTGAGTTTTGCAAGTTCCGTAAACCCGAAAATAGAGGAAAGAATATTATTAAAATCATGGGCTATGCCTCCGGCAAGGGTGCCAAGGGCTTCCATTTTCTGGGTCTGCTGTATCCGCTGTTCCATTTTTTTTCGCTCGGTAACGTCCTGAATGGTTCCCCGAAGAAAGTGGCCTTTGGGACCGGGCACAGGTTCTGGTTCGCAGATGGCATTCACCCATTTCATTTTGCCAGAAGGCAGGATGAGATTCAACTCAATGTCGTAGGGTCAGCCTTGGGAGTATGCCTTGTGAATCGCAGAATCGAATTGTTCCCACCATTTTCCCACATATATTTTTTGAAGGTCCGCAAAAGGATAAGGCCCCTTCTCGGGATCTCTTTCAAAAATCTGGTAAAGCTCCTCTGACCAGACACGAACACCTGTTTGTGGATCAGACGACCAATTGCCAATGCCGGCTATTTTCTGGGCGATTCGCAGGTCCGCATTGCTTTCAACTAATTTTTTTTCCAGGGATTTGCGCTGGGTAATATCCCTTGTGATTCCCAATATTTTTTCTGGAATACCTTTGTCATTTTTTAAAAAGCGGGCATTGACTTCAATCCATATGGTTGAGCCAGATTTTTGAATCATTTCCAATTCAAGCACATTGAATCGTTTTGCATCCGCACCGTCCCGGTCCAGTTCTTGGGAAATGACTGCAGAGAGTTGTTCCCGGGATTTTTGAGTCAGATGCTCCTCCATCTCCAAACCAATGAATTCCGCCGGGGCGTATCCTGACAGGCCTTCCATGGCCGGACTGACATAGGAAAATCTAAAATCGGCAAGCTGAAGAATCCAGATCGCATCGGTTGCATTCTCTGCCAGCAGACGATAGCGCTCCTCGCTTTTCCGCAAATCAACCACCGCCTTTTTTCTTTGAAGAATTTTCCAGACACCGTCCATCATCAATCCCAATTGACGGACATCTGAATCATTATAGTCCTCTTTTTTGTTTCCAACGCCTGCCAGGGCAACCATTTTATCCCCGTCAAAAATGGGAACATTCATTACCCGTAAAATTTTGACATGGCCTTGGGGATATCCTTGTTTTGCCGATGAGGAAAAATTGGGGTAGTCATTGATGATTAATGGTTTTCTGGACCGGGCCGCTTCAGCACACAGGCCGGTATCTGCAACCTTGTATACCAGTATTTTATCCTCAATTTCGCATTGTCTCATGGCCTGTCTTGACCAGGTGTGCATCCTCAGCTGTGATTCATCCTCACTTAAAAATGCCAGGTATCCAATTTCGCTTTGGGTCAAAGAGATCGCTTCTTCCAGGGCAAATTCTGTCAGGGCATTCATTGATGCATGGGTCATCTGGTTTAATTCAAACAGCTTCTTTAATCTCAATTCGTCCAGGTTTCGTGCTTTTTCCGCCAGATTTTTTTTCTGCTCAATTTGAATCACCTGTTTGGTAATATATAGGGATAAAAGGATGATAAATACCAGGATGCCGCCGAAAATGGTTAGAATCTTTTGGCGAATCAATTTTATCTCCCGATGAATATCGTCTACATAGAAACCGGTTCCAAGAACCCAGCCCCAGGGTGAAAATTTTTCAACATAGGAAATTTTCGGCACTTTTTTCTGGGGAATATCCTTCCATTGCCAATGATATCCCACAAAACCGCCTTGTTTTTTCATCACCGTTTCAACCATTGCAACAAAGGGGTATTTCCCTGCGGCGTCTTTGAAAACTCTCAGGTCGCTTCCCTCTATATCCGATCGATAAGGATGCATAACCATAAAGGGATGCATATCATTGATCCAGAAATAATCCTTGCCTTCCGGCCCGTATCTCAGGGTGCGGATCTGATGTTTTGCTTCTGCGCGTGCTGTCTCCGGCGTGATTTCCCCCTGCTTTATTTTCAACTCAAATTCGTACAATAAACTGATTACACTGTCGGTTAGATTATGGATGGCTTCTTTTTTCTGATCCAGCAATTGTTTTTTTTGTTGGGGAATGAAGACTAAAAAGAGACTGAGTACAAAAATAATGTAGGTGGTATATAGCGGCAGCAGAATCTTAAGGGAACTGACCAAGGTTTTTTTTGGGGGAAAACCGTCAATTAAGTCATTTTTTTTAACGCGAAGTTCGGCCAAAACCTCTCCTTCAAACTCAATAAATTTGGAATTAAATTAGTCTATCATCTTATTTCACCGAGTCAACGTACAAAAGTGACCTTGGTAAAAAATCATTTGATTAAAATTGCCTATGGGGTTCAGCGAAATTGTTCTTTTAGTCGACAGGACCATCAACCGGTATGGTTTTAACGGTTTTCATCCAAAGCCCTTCCAGGATCGAGGCCGTTACGGCAAGGTGAGAAAGGCTTTTTTCCATTGTGTAAAAGTTTCAGACACCTATATTTTTTCCAATGATTTTCCTGGAAAAAGCCTGCCTGCTCCCGATCCTCGCCCCACGGTCTTTTCCCTTTTTCAGGGGCTGTCCTGTACTTGACTTTAGCCCGTGGTACGGCTTTTGCTGTTTAATTTTTTGTTCCTCAATCTTAAAAAAAGGGGATGGGTATTATCGGCTAATCATTAATCATCAAAGGAAAAGACAATGGCCTATGAAGATGCGTATACAGACTGTAAATGGATGGACTTTGACCTTGTTTACAAGTTTATGAAAAATGTTCTCATGGCAAGCGGGGTGCCTGAAAAGGATGCAGATATTGTCAGCGATGTATTGATCACCTCTGACAAATACGGGATTGATTCCCATGGCATCGGGCGTTTAAAACCCATATACATTGACAGAATTGATTCAGGCACCTTGAATCCTCTGACCCAGATTTCCATTGTCAGGGACAGGAAAACCACTGCTGTTTTAGACGGGAACAACGGCATGGGACATGTGATTGCCAAAAATGGGATGCAAATGGCCATGGACAAGGCCCGTGTACACGGCATGGGCATGGTTGCCGTAAGAAATTCAACCCACTACGGTATTGCCGGCTATTATGCGAGAATGGCGGCCAAAAAGGGGATGATCGGTATCACCGGCACCAATGCCAGGCCTTCCATCGCTCCGACCTTTGGGGTGGAAAACATGCTGGGCACCAATCCTTTGACCGTTGGATTTCCAACGGACGAGGATTTTCCTTTTATTCTGGACTGTGCCACATCGGTTTCCCAGCGGGGTAAAATTGAGGTTTACGGCAGGGCTGAAAAACAAATCCCTTCAGGATGGGTGATCGGGCAGGAGGGCAACACCCGTACCGACACTGTCAGGATTTTAGAGGATCTTACCCTTGGAAAGGCGGCTTTTAGCCCCCTTGGGGGATTGGGCGAAAAGACCGCCGGGTATAAAGGCTATGGATATGCCACCATTGTTGAGGTCCTTTGTGCTGCACTTCAAGGGGGAAATTTTTAAAACAGCTCAGCGGAAAGGATGCTGACGGCAATAAAACACCCATTCCTCTGGGCCATTTTTTTATGGCCGTTGATATTGAAGAGTTCACTGGGCTGGACAAATTCAAAGCGACTGCCGGACAGATCATGCGGGATCTGCGGGCCTCAAAAAAAGCACCCGGCCAGGATCGTATTTATACGGCAGGGGAAAAAGAATGGCTGGCCTGGCAGTATCGAAAGGTCCATGGCTGTCCCGTCCCAAAGAGCCTTCAGGCACAGATGACAGAACTCAACCACCGTTTCAATTTAAACTATTGCTTTGATTTTGATCAATGATACTGCCCTGCCCGGGGCAATTGGCACGGCTAGGGATTTAGGATCAAGGAAAATCCGCCCTTTTCCGGGTTGCCGGGCCATGGATAAGATACAACGGAAAAAAAGACCATTGTATTCGTGAAATATTCGGGTTACAGGGTTGGCAATTTGTGACGCTCTTTCATCTCAATGGCATTTTCAGGGCATATGGGAATGCACACCCCGCACCCATAACAGAGTTGGGGATTAAAGGCAATCCGGCCCTGGTCTGTCAGGTCGCGGGCCTTGAACGGGCAGTTTTCCGTACAAAAGCCACAGCCTGTGCACAGGGTCTCATTGGTGGCGGCAATAAAGTCGGAATGCATCACCAATTCGGTCCTATGGTGTTTGATTAGCAATTGGAGATCATGGCAGCAGCAGGAGCAGCAATTGCACAATGCAAATACTTTTTGGTCGGGCCGGTATAAGCTTAGGTGAACAAGCCCGGCTTCGGCCGCAGTGTGCAGCACCTGTTCGGCCTCATTGAAATCAATTTTCCGGGCCGCCTTTTGTTCAACCGCCTTTTGTGCAAAATCGTTGAGCAGAAAACAGACCTCTTTGGGTTTATCACATTGATAATGTGTCCGGCATGCGCATGGGGTTAAGGCAAAAGAATCGGCCCGGGCAATTATGGAAATGGCCTGTTGTGTCGGCATCACCCATTGCCTGGCTTCAAGGGATTGATGAATGGGAATGACCTTGGAGGAATATTTCATTTTATCTTTGCCCAGCCATTGATCGTAGCGAACGGCATATTTTGTTAGATATGAATCCATATATAGACTCCCAAGCTTAAATGATGAATATTAAAGAGAGATCTGATCACTCATGGTTTGAGTTCAACGGGCATTCTATCGGTCTGAACCTGGCAAATTTCAACCAGAGAAATATCTATATTACTTCAAGGGTTAAAATTTGCCTGTGCAAAGAAATCAAGCCAAAAGACAATTATTCAAAACGGCCCTGGCCCAAGGGATTCAGCCATGGGTCTGGGCCAGGCGTTTAAACATATTGACAAGGCCCGTGGACAGGGAATAAATGTTTTCTATGGGCAGATTTTTATCTGCGCTATCGTCAAAAAACAGGTTCAGATCCGATTCCAGCCCATCCTCGGCACGGTTGTAACAAATCAGCATGGGTAGCAGCGGCAACGGACGAATCATCAAAGAAATATCCGCATCATAATGATTCTGAACAGGTTTGCCGTTGAACAATTCTATGATGTCTTTGAAAAAAGAGGGGTTGGTATCTGCCACTTGTTTAAATGCCCCCACACATTGATACTCAAAAAAACGGGCCCAGTCTTTGGATGTTTTAAGTTCCCTGAAAGGCACCCATGATCCTGTCAAAGGGAGGCCTTTGCTGTTGAGGATATAGTTGTATACGGGCGGGGCGATCCATTGGTTGACATGAATATCTGTTGAGATTTCCCCTTTTTCATCAATGCCAAAGTCTTTGCCGAAAATTTTCAAGGTGAGTCTGCCTTTTGAAAATTTTGCGCCCAGAGGTTCAGCTCTTGATTCAAGATCGATTTTTTTTATCCGGTCTTTCAGCTGGCCCATCACCTTGATATAGTCCTGCTCAGGCGCAGATTCATATTCTAATTTTTGAGACCCATATTTTTCAAGTAACTCTTTATTAATGAACGGGCATTCGCTCAAGGCGATCTGCCCCTGGAAAACCGCCGCAGCAAAAGCCAGGCAGGTGGGTTTGTTGCATTTTCGGCAATTGGTTTTTTTCAATATTTTAAAGACATCCATGGTGTTTTTAAATTCAGCCATTGGTTTAATCTCCTTTGGTTTCGTCCGCACGGATTAGTTTTTGGGCCAAAAGTCCGCTGGTCATGGCCAGAGATTCCGGATCCAGATAATATTCCCCCTGCCGCTGGAACAAGACCTTGCAGTCGGCAGGAAAATCGTCATCTGCCTCGTTTACCAGCAGCAGCAGGGATAATCGGGGCAGGGCGGTAAATGAAAAAGACAGGTCATAGGCCAGGTCTGTTTGCTCGTTAACCCCCTGTATGTGTTCGGCCGCTGTTTTAAGCTCAATTAACCGGCCGGAAAAAAAGTCGATGATTTTCCGGGTGGTATCTGAATTGAAAAAGTTGGCATTGGTGAAATGAGATTCTTTTTTAAAATCACGAAATGTGCACCAATCAGCATCCAAATAGGATTGATCCGGGCAGTTCAAAAGATATTTGGATAAAATAACGCAGGTGACATAGTCTGCCTTTTTATTGGCCTCATCAAAAATGCCCCGGCCCGAGACCTGATAGGTTTGATCGAAAAGCCGAACATGGGCAATATTGTTTTTTACTTGAATGTTCAGCCGTTTTTTTATGGCATCCAGATCAATGGCTTGAATTTGTCTGCAATAGTTCTGGTAGTGGGTTTCAAATATTTTTGAATGTTCACTCATATGCGATTTCCTTTATCTTGTTGTCCATTTACCCTGCTAGTGTATTGAATTAACCTTAACTTGTGTATGAAAACATCCCCCATTTGGGTGATTTTTAAAAAAAAATATGAAATTTATGGTACGGCTCAACTTTGATCTGGCCAGTTTACCCCATTGACGGATCTTATATTGGTTTAAATGGGGGGGCTTTTTTTCGGCCGGCGGCCCTGTTGGGGGACCAAACCTGGCAACCGGGGTGGAAAAACCATACTTGCAGGGAGCAAACGATTCAATAAACCCGTGGTAACCTGATGGCAGATCAGGCAGACCCAAATCCGCCGCCTAATTTCATATTTGCTTAAATATGGGGATATTCCGTGCTTTCCTGGCCACCAGCAAGCTACCATATTGTGGCGCTAAGCGAGCGACAAGTGAGGTGTATAAGTCATACTCCCCAGGGAGGAGCAAACGCAGGCAACGAAAAAGGTGGTGCTGTATGGTGGATCAGGGGCAGAGCAGATCTGTTGACATCCGAAATCATCTACCCTATGGTGATAAAAAATAATAATTGGACAGGCGTTCATGGGGTCACAGAATTCAAATATAGGGTTTCACAGCTTGCGGGTATGCGCCATGGGCAGGGGGCCCAGAACCCGGACCGCATTTAAGCTCAAGGCGTATATGATGGCGGAATTTGAGTTTTCCAGGGATGTTACATTTTTATTTCCCTATATCAATGTCGTGGCAAAAAAAGCACAATTATTTGAAAATCCACCCCATATCCGGTTTAATTTTGACCATGTGCTTTGTGTGCTTCGTCCTGATAAAGGCCTTGTTTCCCCGGTGGATGACAGTGAGGATGCACGGGCCTTGATCATTGGTTTGATGGGGTTTTTAAACCAGGTCTACCATCAAAAGGAAATGATCTCTCCCCGGTATAAATTTTTCAGCCAGACATCCCTCACCCAGATATTGAAGCTGCTGCCCCAGACCAATTGCAATGAGTGCGGCTTTGGCACCTGCATGGCCTTTGCCGCCATGCTCAGCAGACAGCGGACCACGCCTGGACGCTGTCCGTATATCAACCTGCCGGTCCAGGAAAAAGCCGTTTTCCCCATCCATGATAATGAGGGCAAACTGCTTTCCACCATTGCTTTGGATATCGATAACACTCAGAATATGTCTGATTTAAATTCAGCCAATCAATATATTGAAAACCTGGAAAAAAAGTTAGCGCATTTATCCGCCATAAAAGAGGGGCTGCAAGATGAGGCCAACACGCAATTGCCCTCACCTTTAAGCCAAAGGGAAATCCAGGTGCTTCAACTCCTTGCCTGCGGCACCACCAATGTGGAAATTGCCCAATCCCTGAATATCAGTCCCCATACGGTAAAAAGCCATATCAACCATATTTTTAATAAACTGGCGGTGAACAGCCGGACCCAGGCCTCTGTCTGGGCCACCCAGAATCATTTTGTATGATTTTTATTGAATATTATGGGGCGGTTGTCTTTTCCCTAAAAAGGGTCCTAATTTTTTCGGCCCGTTTGCGGTTCACCCCAAAATCAAAATATCCCAATCGTGCGGCCGAGCGCAGGTGAATCTTTTTTTCTTTTGGAAAATAAAATTCCAGATCATCGACAAACCCCATGACTGCCGACCGGCATTCAACATGAAGATAATTTTTAGTTTCCCCAACAATCTGTGTTCGTTGAAAAGAGTTGATGACTGATTTTAACCGTGCCATCGCCGCCGCCTTTTCATTCTGATAGGTCATGGGTGCCACAAAATGGTCTTTATCCGGGGCCTGGCTGGAAACACAATTGGGTTTGCCCGGGCAGCCGGCCAGCTGGTTGTGGTGGATGCCTAAATTCTCCGGGCGTTGCCCTGCACAGGAAAAAAATATGAAACAACTGATGATTGAAACCCCAAGTTTTTTCATTGTTTATCCTTTTATTGAGTCTGGGTTTTTTGATACCAGTGTAAACCATAGTCGTGTAAAACATAACAATCAAGCTTTGAATATGGTATATCTATGATTCATTTTTATATTTGTAAGTTTAAACCCAAGATTGCCGGGTGTGATACAAAAACACAAAAAGGCCTTGCAGGGCCTGTATTCAATAAAAAAAGGGGTTCATGACTGCTTTTACCGTATTACCATTAACCAAACCAATGATCGAAAATCTTAAGACCCTGGGATATCAGGAGATGACTCCGGTCCAGAAACACAGCTTGCCCCATCTGCTAAAAGGGCAGGACCTGCTGGCCCAGGCCAAGACAGGGAGCGGGAAGACCGCAGCCTTTGGCATCGGCCTGCTGCACAAGCTGAATGTCAAGCATTTCAGGGTGCAGGCCCTGGTGATGTGTCCCACCCGGGAATTGGCAGAGCAGGTGAGCTGCGAGCTGAGGCGAATCGCCCGGTTCAAACATAATATTAAAATTGTAACCATCTGCGGCGGAGTGCCTTTTTTGCCCCAGCAAATCTCTTTGGAGCATCAGGGACATATTGTGGTGGGGACTCCCGGGCGCATTGAACAGCATTTAAAGCGCGGGACAATGAATCTTGATCATGTCAAAACCCTTGTTCTGGATGAGGCCGATCGAATGCTGGATATCGGCTTTAGCGACAGCATTGAAGCGATCATGGCCTATGTTCCCCAAACTCGTCAGACCCTCCTTTTTTCAGCGACTTTTCCAGAGCCGATCCTTGATTTAAGTACACGGTTTCAGAAAACCGCCCTTCAGGTGAAGGTGGATACTGAGCATGAAGACAACGTTATTCGCCAATATTTTTATGAGTCCGGCCCTGAGTGGAAGCCCGCGGCTACAGCCCAGATTTTAGAGGCATATCAGCCGGCTTCGGCACTGGTTTTCTGTAATACCAAACTGCAGTGCAAGTCTCTTTCAACCTTTCTTAAGGCAAAAGGATTTTGCTCTCTGGCCATTCACGGAGACCTTGAACAAAAGGATCGAACCGAAATACTGGTTCGTTTTTCCAATGGCAGTACCCCTATTTTAGTGGCCACGGACGTGGCTGCCAGGGGACTTGATATTTCGGAGCTTAGTGCGGTCATTAATTTTGATCTTCCCTTTGAACCCGAGGTGTATATCCATCGCATCGGCCGGACCGGCCGGGCCGGGAAAGAGGGCATGGCTTTTTCCCTGATGGCACCCCAGGAGCGTTTCAGGCTCGAAGAGATCAACCGTCTGATGGGTACTGATTTTGAGGTTTCTGATATTCAAATGCTTGAACCTTCAGATCAGGAGAGTGCCATTCCCATGGTGACCTTTTCCATCAACGGCGGGCGCAAGGTCAAGCTTCGGCCTGGAGATATCCTGGGGGCGCTGACCAAGGATGGGGGAATCGACGGGGGCAGCGTGGGCAAGATCAATTGTTTTGATTATTATTCCTACGTTGCCATTGAACGCACCATGGCCGATACGGCTGAAAAATCGCTTTCCAAAAATAAGATCAAAGGAAGGCATTTTATTGTCCACAGACATGAGTAATGGAGATTTACGGTTGAATATTAAGAAAAAAAATCCACCGGGTTCTGTTCCGGGTCAAAAAGGCCTGATCGTTGCCCATCATGGGGTTGCCGTGGATGTCTTGTTTGCATCGGGGGAAAGGCAAAAAATCAAGGTGAAACGGCGTGAGGGCCATGTTGTGGGAGACTCGGTGGTGGTCCATAGCCAGCGTCTTACCCGGCTGCCGCGTAAAACAACACTTTGCCGAAGGGATTCCAGGGGCAGTGTCCGGACCATCGGGGCCAACCTGGACGTTCTCGGTGTGGTGGTCTCCCCCCTGCCGTTGCCGACCCCCGGATATATTGACCAGGCCATTGTGGCTGCAAGAGAGGCCGACCTTTTACCAGTGCTGGTGATCAACAAGAAGGATCTTGAAGCGGCTGAATCCTTTGTTGCTGAAATTAGGGCTGTTTATTCAGGGATTGTGGATATTTTTGTTGTCAGCGCAGAGACAGGAGAGGGGCTTGACGCCTTGACCTTGTTTTTGGGACAGGGGTTTCGCAGTTTTTTTGTGGGTATTACCGGGGTGGGCAAAAGCAGCCTGCTCAATGCCATCTGCCCGACTCTGGATCTCAAGGTCGGCCAACTCTATGAGGCCGGCAAAAGAGGGTGCAACTCCACCACGGTCTCGACCCTTCATTCACTGCCGGGCGGGGGAGAACTTGTGGACACCCCTGGGTTTAACGAATTCGGACTGGTGGATATCTCAACCCAGGACCTTGCAGGGTATTTTCCGGGGTTTGAAGAGGCCATGGAAAGCCGCTGCCGTTTCGGGGACTGCCGCCACCGCAGCGAACCTGGCTGCGCCGTGCTCGAACGGGTTGAGAGCAAAATAATCACCCGGGAACGCTATGAGACCTATATTGGTATCCTTGACCAGCTTGAGGCCGGGGATGCCCGGTTCAAAACCCGAAGATAGGCCATGGTATTGAAGGGCAGCAGGTGAAAAAAGGCCATCCCGATTTTACAAAGGAGGTTTGAGCCATGAAAAAGGCATTTGCCGCCACGCTTGTCATTTTGGCAATTATTATTTTTTTTCTTCAACCCGCTCCAATTGATCCGGCAGCGTATTTCCCGCCCGAGCCCCGGGACTTTACCCGTTTGCAGGCGTCAGCCGGGCTTTTGCAAACGGCCCAGCTTTTGGCTTTGGGAGAGATTAACGGGCCTGAAGAGGTGGCCGTGGATAGACAAGGCCGTGTCTACGGGGGAACCCAGGATGGGAAAATTATCTGCCTTCTGCCCGATGGCCGGCTTAAACCCTTTGCAGATACCAAAGGTCGTCCTTTGGGTATGAAATTTGATCTAAATGACAACCTGATTGTCTGCGATGGCTATCAGGGACTGCTCTCCATTAATCCCCAGGGAAAAATTACGGTTCTGGCAAGATCGGCAGACGACCTGGATTTTAAGTTTACCGATGCCTTGGACATTGGCAGTGACGGGATCATCTATTTTACGGATGCAAGTGCCAAATTTGGACCGGATGAGTATCTTTATGATCTTTTAGAATCAAAACCCCACGGCAGGTTCCTCAGCTACGATCCTGCCACAGGCCGGGTAAAGGTTTTGTTAAAATCCCTTTATTTTGCCAATGGCGTGGCCCTGTCCGAGCAGGAAGATTTTGTTCTGATTAATGAGACCTACCGCTACAGGATTGTTCGTTATTGGTTAAAAGGACCCAAATCCGGTACCCATGAAATATTTATTGATAATCTGCCGGGATTTCCAGACAATATTTCCAGTAATCATAAGGGAAGATTCTGGCTGGCCCTTTTTACGGTTCGCAATAAAATTGTGGACCAGACTCATCCCTTTCCTTTTTTAAAAGCCCTTATATCCAAATTGCCCAAAGCCCTGTGGCCCAAGCCCACACCCTATGGGCTGGTTCTGGCATTGGATGAACAGGGGAAGATCACCCAATGCCTGCACGATCCCACAGGCGAACACCTCAAAGAGATCACGTCTGCCCGGGAACATCAGGGGTATCTTTACCTGGGCAGTCTGCACAACGATCGAATCGGAAAATACAGATTGGCTGACAAGGTTGAATCAAAATTGATTAGAATTGATTAGACATAATGGCTGACAGACTAATCAATCGTATTTTTTTACCCAGGGGGTGAAGTCATCAAAGGGGGCGGGGAAAATAAAAAAGCGGGTGTGAAACCGGAATGGGTTTTTCCGGTCTCACACCCGTTTTAATTGTCTTTTTAAATAAAAATTATTTGTTTTTTAAATCTTTGCCAAACCCTTTAACAATTGAGAACATCATGGCAATCATCACCAATGTATAGCAATGCCGATAATTATTTATACATCCTGATAATTTCATCAATCGTTTCGTTTTCATTGTATTCACGGATGGTTTTTAGGGCCGCAAAATCGTGTTCAATCGGATTGAGATCCGGTGAATACGGGGGCAAAAACAAAAGAGCTGCACCAGTTCTTTCTATCAAATATTTGGTTTCTTCGCCCTTGTGGAAGGATGCGTTATCCATCACAACGACATGATTATCGTTCAGATGTGGACTCAACTGGTGTTCGATCCAAGCATTAAAGATATCCGCATTGCATGTTCCCTGAAACAAAAATGGTTCTTCAAAACTATATTCGATGCGGGCAGCAATCAAAGACGTTCGAGGGTGCTTTGTTCCTGCAATCAAACCATGAACACGCTGCCCTTTGAGAGCATATCCATAGCGACGGGTTGTATAAGGCGAAAAGCCGCTTTCATCAACATAAACAAACGTTTTGCAACGACGTACATAACGTTCACGAAGACGAAGATATGCCTTTCTTTTGCTGGAGTGGAGTTCCTGGAACCATCTTTTCCATCTGTAAATAAATCCCTATCAAATTCCCAGCTCTTTATCCAGCCGGCCTTCAAAGAAAATTGCCAACTGGGAAATTGTCAGTGACCAATTTTGAATCGGCATTGTCCATTTTTTACTGGCGTTCTGGATCCCCATGTAAAGCAGCTTTAACAGGCTGTCCTGGTTCGGGAATGATCCCTTTGTTTTGGTCAGTTTTCGAAACTGTCGATGCACAGCCTCAATGGTATTTGTGGTGTATATTATCCGTCGAATCTCTTCTGGATATTTAAAGAAATGACTGAGGCGTTCCCAGTTGTTCCGCCAGGATTTTATCACAATCGGGTATTTGTCATTCCATTTATTTTCCAAGATATCCAGTTCTTCTTCGGCCAGATCCTTATTGACCGCTTTATAAACACGTTTTAGATCTGCCATAAATTCTTTTTTATTTTTGGAACCAACGTATTTCAATGAATTTCGGATCTGGTGGACTACGCAGAGTTGAACTTCTGTGTCCGGGAATATGGTCTCAATGGCCTCGGGAAAACCTTTTAGACCATCAACACAGGCAATCAGGATATCTTTTACCCCTCGGTTTGAAAGGTCTGTTAACACCTGCAGCCAGAAGTTCGCACCCTCATTCTCGGATATGTACAGCCCAAGAACCTCTTTGCGGCCCTCGATATTCACCCCAAGAATTGTGTAAACGGCCTTGCTGCCGACCTTTCCGTTTTCTCGTACTTTATAATGTATGGCATCAAGCCATACGATTGGGTACACATTTTCCAACGGCCTGGCCTGCCATTCTTTGACGGTATGGATGATTTTATCGGTAATGGTGCTCAGAGTGGCATTTGAAATCTCAAGTCCATAGATTTCCTGTAAATGGGAAGCCATATCATTATAACTCATGCCCAGGCCGTAAAGGGCTATTATCTTTCTTTCAATTTCATCGCTGAGCGTTGTCTGATGTTTTTTGACGATCTGTGGAGAGAAGGTTCCGGCCCTGTCACGCGGGGTTTTTAGCTCAAATTTATCATCCAGGGATTTAATGGTCTTTTTGCTTTTTCCATTACGGCGGTTGGCAGAAACTTCCTGCCCGAGATGGGACTCCAACTCTCCTTCAAGAGCAGCTTCAGCAAGATTTTTGATTAATGATGTAAGGACGCCGCCCTTACCTGTGAAGGGTTTACCTTCCTGGATGCCTTTAAGGGCTTTTTGAAAATCAAATTCGGTGTTTTCTTCGGTCATGTCAGTTCTCCTTATTTAGCTGAGTATATCAGCTTTCATTCAACTGACACAGAATTTTGAACG